>NZ_JBVJAH010000010.1:0-105216 GCF_055590785.1 Streptomyces sp. NPDC041796 | reverse complement strand
TTTTGTGTTTCCCAGCCAAGGGGAAGAGGGGGGGTGGCGTGCGTCTTTGTTGTTGGTTGGTTGTTGGTTTTCCCCGAGGGAGCAAAAGAAAAGAGAGGGGGGGGGGGGGGGGGGCCCCCCCCCCCCCCCACCCCGTCACACAGAGCCCAGGACGGCTCAGGCCTCGGCGGGGGCCTCTTCGCCCTCGGCACCCTCGGCGGACGGCTCCTCGGCCTGCGCGGCCAGGACCTGGAGGACGACGGTGTCGCCCTCGACGGTGAGCGTGGTGCCCTTCGGCAGCGGGATGTCCTTCGCCAGGACGGAGGCGCCCGCCGCCAGGCCCTCGACGGAGACCGTGACCGACTCGGGGATGTGGGTGGCCTCGGCCTCGACCGGCAGCGCGTTCAGGACGTGCTCCAGCAGGTTGCCACCCGCGGCCAGCTCGCCCTCGGTGTGAACCGGGATCTCGACGCTGACCTTCTCGCCACGCTGGACGAGCTGGAGGTCGACGTGCTCCAGGAAGCCCTTCAGCGGGTCACGCTGGACGTCCTTCGGGATCGCCAGCTCCGTGGACTTGCCGTCGATGTCCAGGGAGATCAGGACGTTCGGCGTACGCAGCGCCAGCAGCAGCTCGTGACCCGGCAGCGTCAGGTGGATCGGGTCGGAGCCGTGGCCGTAGAGAACACCGGGAACCTGGTTCGCGCGGCGGATGCGGCGGGCGGCGCCCTTGCCGAACTCGGTACGGGTCGAAGCGGTGAGCTTCACCTCGGACATATGCACTCCTCGTAAGTGTCAGACGGATCAACGGTCGTGGTCACCCGGCCACGACTGGACTTGGCCTGCTACGAAGAGCGCGTCGATAACGGACCGCCGCACCGTGTGGTGCGGCCTCCCTCGCCGAGCAACTACACCAGTCTAACGGAAACCGAAAGGCCGCCCCGACCGGCAACGGTCGGAGCGGCCCTCGTCACATCGATGTCAGCCCTGCTCCTCGAAGAGGCTCGTCACCGAACCGTCCTCGAAGACCTCACGCACCGCGCGGGCGATCGTCGGCGCCATCGACAGCACCGTGATCTTGTCCAGCTCCAGCTCACCCGGCGTCGGCAGGGTGTTCGTCAGCACGAACTCACTGACCTTGGAGTTCTTCAGCCGGTCGGCCGCCGGGCCGGACAGGATGCCGTGCGTCGCGGTGACGATGACGTCCTCGGCACCATTGGCGAACAGCGCCTCCGCCGCGGCGCAGATCGTGCCACCCGTGTCGATCATGTCGTCGACCAGGACACACACCCGGCCCCTGACCTCACCGACCACCTCGTGGACCGTCACCTGGTTGGCGACGTCCTTGTCACGCCGCTTGTGCACGATCGCCAGCGGCGCGTCCAGCCGGTCGCACCAGCGGTCGGCGACACGCACCCGGCCGGCGTCCGGCGAGACGACCGTCAGCTTCGAACGGTCCACCTTGGCGCCGACGTAGTCCGCCAGCACCGGAAGCGCCGACAGGTGGTCGACGGGGCCGTCGAAGAAGCCCTGGATCTGGTCCGTGTGCAGGTCCACCGTGAGGATCCGGTCCGCACCCGAGCACTTCAGCAGGTCCGCGACCAGACGGGCCGAGATCGGCTCACGGCCACGGTGCTTCTTGTCCTGCCGGGCGTAGCCGTACGACGGGATGATCACGGTGATGCTCCGGGCCGAGGCCCGCTTCAGAGCATCGATCATGATCAGCTGCTCCATGATCCACTTATTGATCGGAGCCGTGTGGCTCTGCATCAGGAAGCAGTCCGCACCACGCGCCGACTCCTGGAACCGGACGTAGATCTCACCGTTGGCGAAATCGAACGCCTTCGTCGGCACGAGGCCGACACCCAACTGGTGCGCAACCTCCTCGGCCAGCTCGGGGTGGGCGCGGCCGGAGAAGAGCATCAGCTTCTTCTCGCCGGTCGTCTTGATCCCGGTCACAGCACTGTCTCCTCAGACGTGTTCTCTGGCCGCGACCACTTTCGCGCGAACCAGCCGAATTTGTGTGCACGTATCACGGTACGCCGAGTTCGACGCACCTGTTTCCGGTCAGTCCTCGCGAGAAGCCTGCTCGGAGGCCGTCGCAGCCGCCTGCGCGGCAGCACTGCCGGGCCGCTTCCGGGCGACCCAACCCTCGATATTCCGCTGCTGGCCACGGGCGACAGCGAGCGAACCGGGCGGCACGTCCTTGGTGATCACAGAACCGGCGGCGGTGTACGCGCCGTCCCCCACCGTGACGGGAGCCACAAACATGTTGTCCGAGCCGGTACGGCAGTGCGACCCGATCGTCGTGTGGTGCTTGCTCTCGCCGTCGTAGTTCACGAACACGCTCGCGGCACCGATGTTCGAATACTCGCCGATCGTCGCGTCGCCGACGTACGACAGGTGCGGAACCTTCGACCCCTCGCCCACCCGGGCGTTCTTCATCTCCACGTACGTGCCGGCCTTCGCCTTGGCGCCGAGCACCGTGCCGGGACGCAGGTACGCGTACGGGCCCACCGTCGCGCCCTCGCCCACGTCCGCGCGGTCCGCCACCGTGTTGTCGACCCGGGCGCCCCGGCCGACCCTCGTGTCCTTCAGCCGGCTGTTCGGACCCACCTCGGCGTCCTCCGCCAGGTGCGTCGCACCCGTCAGCGCGGTGTTCGGGTGCACCACCGCGTCCCGCTCGAACGTCACCGTCACGTCCAGGAACACCGACGCCGGGTCCACGACCGTCACGCCGGCCATCATCGCCCGCTCCAGCAGCCGGTCGTTCAGCAGCCTGCGCGCCTCCGCGAGCTGCACGCGGTTGTTGATCCCCAGGATCTCCCGGTGGTCACCCGCCACCGACGCACCCACCCGGTGCCCGGCCTCGCGCAGGATCCCCAGTACGTCCGTGAGGTACTCCTCGCCCTGGCTGTTGTCCGTGCGGACCTTGCCCAGGGCGTCCGCCAGCAGCTTCCCGTCGAAGGCGAACACCCCGGAATTGATCTCCTGGATCGCGCGCTGCGCCGCGGTGGCGTCCTTGTGCTCCACGATCGCGGTCACGGCACCCGTCTCCGGATCCCGCACGATCCGCCCGTACCCCGTCGAGTCCGGAACCTCGGCGGTCAGTACGGTCACGGCGTTCCCGTCGGCGGCGTGCGTGTCCGCCAGCGCGGTCAGTGTCTCGCCGGACAGCAGCGGGGTGTCACCGCACACGACCACGACGGTCCCGTCCAGCGCCCCGGCCCCCAGCTCCTCCAGGGCCATGCGCACGGCGTGACCGGTGCCGTTCTGCTCGTGCTGAACAGCGGTACGGGTGCCGGCGTAGAACTCGTCGAGGTGCGCGGTCACCTGCTCACGGGCGTGCCCGACGACGACGCAGAGGTGCTGCGGATCCAGCTCGCGTGCGGCCGACACCACGTGTCCCACGAGCGAACGCCCGCAGATCTGATGCAGGACCTTGGGGGTCTTCGACTTCATGCGGGTGCCCTCACCCGCTGCGAGGACGACGACGGCTGCCGGGCGGTTGGCGCTCACGGGAATGCCCTTCGGCTTCGGGTGGTGGACACCCGCAGGATACCGGGGGGTTTCGGGGCGGAAATGAGGGCGGGTCCTGACCGTGGAGGTCAGGACCCGAACCAGGGCTCCCGGGGAAGGAATCGAACCCTCATTCAATGGACCAAAACCATTTGTCCTGCCATTAGACGACCCGGGATGGTCGGCCCCCTATGTCCGATTCTTTCGATCGTCCACGAGGGCAGCCCCTACTATGCCGTACCACCCGCCCTCGATGCGACGGTACGGATCAGCGCAATGTCGGGGTCGCCGTTCACGGGCGGCACGCGCTGCCGGCGGGCGGGCGGCCCGGCCGCGATCCATGCCGACGCAGCCGCCGGAAAATGGGTCGCGCCCGCCCGTAGGCTGGAGAACATGACCACAACGGGGGCGCACCAGGAGGCCGCGGGCGGGACCGCCCGGGGCTGGTGGTGGTGGGGGCGGCGGCGCAGTGCCGTGCTGGATGTGACGCTCGGGGCCGTGTCGGCCCTGGAGTGTGCGGCCGAGGGCGTCGGCTTCGCGGACTACGCCGCGTTGCCGGTGCCCGTGGGGGTGTTGTTCGGGCTGGCCGCGGGGGCGGTGCTCGTTCTGCGACGGCGGTGGCCGATCGCCGTGGTGCTGGTGTCGATCGCGATCACGCCGGCCGAGATGGGCTATCTGATGGCGATCGTCGGGCTGTACACGCTCGCGGCCTCGGAGGTGCCGCGGCGGATCGTGGCGCTGTTGGCGGGGATGTCGCTGGCGGCGGTGCTGATCGTGACGTTCGTGCGGCTGCGGCAGGACATCGCGTCGGCCGATTTCGATCCGGGGCCCTGGTACGTGCCGTTGATGGCGGTGATCCTGTCGCTGGGGATGAACGCGCCGCCGGTGCTGTTCGGGCTGTACATAGGGGCGCGGCGGCGGTTGCTGGAGAGTCTGCGGGAGCGGGCGGACAGCCTGGAGCAGGAGCTGTCGTTGCTGGCGGACCGGGCGGAGCAGCGGGCGCAGATGGCGCGGACGGAGGAGCGGACGCGGATCGCGCGGGAGATGCACGACGTCGTGGCGCACCGGGTGAGTCTGATGGTGGTGCATGCGGCGGCGCTTCAGGCGGTGGCGTTGAAGGACCCGCAGAAGGCGGTGCGGAACGCGGCGCTGGTGGGGGACATGGGCCGGCAGGCGCTGACCGAGCTGCGGGAGATGTTGGGGGTGCTGCGGGCGGGGGATCCGGCTCCGGTGCGGGAGACGGTGCCGCTGGCGGCGGTGGGGCGGGCGGCCGCGGCGGCCGCCGGCAGGGGGGTGGACGTGGCTGAGGACGGGCCGTGTCTGGACGCGGTGGAGGAGTTGGTGGAGCAGTCCCGGCAGGCGGGGATGGCGGTGGAGCTGCAAGTGATGGGGGAGGCGCGGTCGTACGCTCCGCAGCTGGAGCGGACGGCGTACCGGGTGGTGCAGGAGGGGCTGACGAACGTCCACAAGCACGCGGCGGGCGCCAAGGTGGTGGTGCGGCTGGCGCATCGGGGCGGTGAGGTCGCGATGCAGGTGGAGAACGGGCCGTCGGACGGTATGGCGGCGGACGCCGGCCTGCCGAGCGGGGGCAACGGTCTGGTGGGCATGCGGGAGCGGGTGACGGCGCTGGGCGGGGTGTTCGTGTCGGGGCCGACGGACGAGGGGGGTTTCCGGGTGTCGGCGGTGCTGCCGGTGGGGGGCCGGGGAACGCCCTAGCCGAGGCGGGCGGGCTGGGCGCCGGTGATCAGGGCGGCGAGTGCGTGGTCGATGCCGGGGCCGAGGAACCAGTCGCCCGTGTGGTCGAGGCTGTAGACGCGGCCTTCGGCGTCGATGGCGAGGACGGCCCGGTTGTCGGCCTCTTCGCCGAGGGGGGCCATCTGGGTATCGAGGGCACGGCCGAGGTCGGCGAGGCTGCGGGCGTGGTGGAGTCCGGCGAGCGGGTCGAAATGGACCGGTACGGGGGCGATCTGGCGGCCGGGTCCCGGCGCGGTGACGTGGAGGCCGCCGAATTCGGCCCACGCTTCGACGGCGGCCGGGAAGACGCTGTGCCGGTGGCCGGCCGGGGAGACGTAGGCACGCAGGGTGTCGGCCCACTGTTCGGCTTGTTTGATGTCCCAGCGGCCGGGCTGCCAGCCCGCTTCCCGGAGGGCTGCGTCGACGGCGACGGGGAAGCGGGTGGTGTTCAGGTCGGGCATGTGCGTGCGGTCAGCCGTTCTGGGCGGTGGTGGGGTCGACGGGGCGTACGCCGAAGTGGGCGAGGAGCGCGGCGCAGGAGCGGCAGGGGGCTGCGTAGCTGCCGTGGAGGGGATCGCCGTCCTCTCGGATGCGGCGGGCGGTGATTTTCGCGTTCTTGAGGGAGCGGCGGGCCTCGCCCTGGCTGAGGGGTTTGCGCTGGGCGCGCTTGGAGCGGTTGGCCTCGGTGGCGGCGAGGTGGCGCGAGAGGAGGATCGCTTCGGGGCAGCGTCCGGTGAAGCGTTCGCGCTGGCCGCTGGTGAGGGTGTCGAGGAAATCCTGTACGAGGGGGTGCAGGGCGGGCGGCCGGTCGCCGCGGCCGGCGGTGCACGTGAGGGTCTCGCCGCGTACGGAGAGTGCTGCTCCGACCGTGGGCAGGATGCCGTCGCGGCGGTGGCGGAGTATCGGGGTGAGGTTGGGGCCGGTGCTGCTCCAGCTGAGGCGTGGGTCGCCGGTGGCCGGTGTTGTGCCTGGTCGCGCTGCGTACATGATGCGTGTCGTCCCCTCTGCAATCCCCCGAGTTGCGTGGGACAGACTGCCAAATGGGTGAGCTCATGGGGAAGCGGGGGCACTGAAACGTGTGATCGGTGCGTCGTGTGATCGCCAAAGGGTCACCTGAGTGTGACGGGTGGTCACCGAAGTGGAGGGCGGGTCACCCCTGTCGGGCCACCGCTTAGGCTGTGCGGACCAGCCAGCAGCAGCAGGGGGCATCCGCCATGACGACAGGTCGGCTCGGGCAGCAGAGTGCCGCGCCACCGAACGCGGCCTACGCCGGGCAGGTCGTGCACTTCCCGGACCCGGTCCGTGCCGCCCGGTACCCCGGTGGGGTGCGGGTGGACGGGAACGGTCACCCGGACTTCTCGCCGTACGCGCGTGCGGCGGCGGAGATCGCCGAGCCACCGGAGGGCTTCGGGGTGGACGAGCTGCGGCTGACGGACTACGTGTCCGCGAACGCCGCGCTGTCGGCGACCGGACACGAACTGTGGGACACGGTTCCGGCGGTGGCGACGCCGCACGGGTGGACGTGGCATCACGTGGCCGGTACGCGCCGCATGGAGCTGGTGCCGGTGGAGGTCAAGGCGCTCCTGCGGCACCACGGCGGGCTGGCGACGGCCGCCGTGGACCACGGCAAGCGCGGTACGCGTCCGCTGCAGGAGACCCGACCGGCGCATTTCGGGCTGCCGAAGGGCGCGCTGTCGGTGTCCGAGGCGCAGCTCCAGGGCGTGGAGGAGGACCTGGGCTACCGGCTTCCGGGGGCGTACCGGTCGTTCCTGAAGGCGGCCGGGGGGTGCGCGCCGGTCGGTGCGGCGCTCGATCCCGAGCTGGGGCTGCTGGTCGACCAGCCGTTCTTCACGGTCCGGGACGAGGCGGCGGTCAACGACCTGGTGTACGTCAACAAGTGTCTGCGTGATCACCTGACGAAGGACTACCTGGGAGTGGGCTTCGTCCAGGGCGGTCTGCTGGCGGTGAAGGTGCGGGGCGGCGGTGACGTGGGGTCAGTGTGGTTCTGCGCCTACGACGACGCGCGGGACCAGGACGGTTTGACGGTGCAGGACCGCGTCGAGCGGCTGCTGCTGCCGTGCGGGGCGGACTTCGACGAGTTCCTCCAGCGGTTGGCGGGCGATCCGCCGGAGCTGGAGACCGTGGCGAACCTGATGGTGGACGGCGGCTTCGCGCGTGCCGTTCCGGTGGGGGAGTGAGCTTTCGATGGTGACGTTCGCGCAGGCGCAGGAGCGTGCGGAAGAGTGGGTCAACGGTGACCTGCCGGCGTACCAGCACCGTGAGGTGCGGGTGCGGGAGTTCGAGCTGGGTTTCGTGGTGTGGGCGGAGGACCGGGAGGACGGTCCGACGTCGGACGGTGGCCGTCAGCGGCTGGTGATCGCCCGGGACAGTGGCGAGGCGACGCTGTGGCCGGGGCTGCCGGTGGGTGAGGTGATCCGCCGGTACGAGGAGGAGTACGGGGCTCCCGCGGGTGCGCCGGCTCCGGCGGTGGCACCGCCGGAGCGGATCGATCTGAACCAGACGTCGTTCCTGCTGACTCCGCCGGAGTGGTTGCAGGACGCGGCGGACAAGCTGGGTATCCCGGACCATCGCACCGGGGGCGCGGACACCTCCGGCGGGCGCGCGCCCGGCGTGGCAGGCCGGCCGGACGCACCGGCTCCCGTCGACGCGCCGCCCGGGGACGCGGTGCCGTCCTCGTCCGCTCCGGTGGACGCGGCGCCGTCGGACGCCGTGCCGGCCGGCCCGGCGACGTCCGGTGGCGGGGCCCCTGTCGAGGCCACCGCCTGGCCGGCCGCGCCCGGGGCGTCGGCGGACCACGAGCCGACCACGCCGGACGGGGTGCCCGCCTCGGCGCCGTGGAGCGATGTGAACGCCCCCGGCGGTGGCGGTGACGACGCCTCCGTACCGCTGCCCGCGACCGTGTTCGCGCCGCCGCTGTCCGGGTCGGACGACGACGACACCCCGCCGCCGGCGGTGGGCGCGGACGCGCCGACCGCGCTGATGTCGGGCGGCAGCCAGTTGCCGCGCACCGCCGTGGTGCCGGCCCTCGACGGGCAGGCGGGTCCGGCGGGCGACATCGCGGACGCCGCCACCAGCAAGGCCGCCGTCACGCCGCGCGGCGCCAGGCCCTCGCGCGGGACCGGCCCCACGACCCCGCCGCCGCCCGGCGCCCCGGGGACGCCCGGCGCCCGCCCGCCCGCGTCCGGGCCGGGTGCGCCCGGTGCTCCGGCCGGGGGATACGTACCGACGCAGCTCGTCTCGCAGCTACCGCCGGGTGCGACGCCTCCGCCCGGTCCTCCGGCGCCTCCGGCTCCTCCGGGTGCGACGCCGCCTCCGGGTGGTGGGGTGCACCACGCGGCGACGATGCTGGCGCAGCCCGGCCCGGG
The DNA here is from genome assembly GCF_055590785.1 of Streptomyces sp. NPDC041796. NCBI lineage: Bacteria > Bacillati > Actinomycetota > Actinomycetes > Kitasatosporales > Streptomycetaceae > Streptomyces > Streptomyces sp. NPDC041796. The sequence goes on along the minus strand of NZ_JBVJAH010000010.1, from coordinate 96,601 downwards.
TGGCCCGGGTGGTCCCGGTGCGCCGCCGCCTCCGGCGCCTCCGGCCCCTCCGGGTGCGACGCCGCCTCCGGGTGGTGGGGTGCACCACGCGGCGACGATGCTGGCGCAGCCCGGCCCGGGTGCGCCGCCTCCGCCCGGTCCTCCCGGCGCGCCGGGTGCGCCCGGGACGCCGCCGCCTCCGGCGCCTCCCGGCCCTCCCGGGGGCGGGGTGCACCACGCGGCGACGATGCTGGCCCAGCCCGGCCCCGGTGGCCCGGCCGGTCCGCCGCCGCCCCCGGCTCCCGCTCCGCCCGCTTACGGCTATCCGCAGGCGCCGCCGACCGGGATGCCGACGGTGGGCCCCGGCTACCAGGCGGTGCTGCGCTATCGCGCGCCCGACGGTTCCGAGGCCCAGCTGATCCGCCGCTCGGCGCCCGGTACGCCGCATCCCGAGTGGCAGATCCTGCACGAGCTGCGCGCCATGAACGTGCCGCCGCAGCAGGTGCTGGAGCTGCACACCGAGCTGGAGTCGTGCGAGCTGCCCGGCGGTTACTGTGCCCGGATGATCCGGGAGACATGGCCGCAGGCGCGGATCACGTCGATCGCCCCGTACGGGCGCGACCACGCGAGCCGCCAGCAGGGCATGCAGCAACTGATCGCGCACCAGGGCGAGTTGCATCAAGTCGCGGACGGCCCGGCGCGTCCGGCGCCGCTGCGGGTGCCGTTGCCGCCGGTGCAGCCCGCGCCGCCGGTGCCGCCGGAGGGCATCGCGCAGGAGTTGGTGGGCGCGTTCGGGCCGCAGGGGATCTGCCGGTTCGACCAGCGGGCGGTGTCGCGGCAGGGTGTGCCGGAGCTGGTGGCGCGCACGCTGGTGTGGGCGGGTCTGCCGGCGGACTTCGGGCCGTTCTTCTGGGCGCAGCCGGCTCAGCCGGTGGTGCCGACGCTCGCCGAGCTGGCCGCGCAGCGGCAGGTGCAGCCGGCGTCGGACGCGGGCTCGTACCTGGTGATCGGTTCCGACTTCGGCCGGGCGATCTGTGTGCAGTACGGGACGGCGCACATCGTGGCCGTGCCGGTGGAGGCGGGTCCGGACGGGCGGCCGGTGGCGCCGCAGTTCGTCAACAGCGGGCTGCCGGAGTTCACCCGGTGCCTGGGGTTGCTGGGGCGGATGTGGCGGCTGCGGTTCGGGCTGACGCCGGAGCAGGCGGGTCGCTGGACGGTCGATTTCCAGGCGCAGTTGGCGATGCTGGACCCGGCGGCGCTGTCGTCGCCGGAGAGCTGGTGGTCGGTGCTGCTGGAGCAGATGTGGGACGGGCTGCTGTAGGTCGCGGACCGTAGGCCGTCGTCGGCTTCCGACCGCTGACTTCAGGCCGCGGCTTGGCGCATGGGCGCCCCTTTCCACCGGTACGGGTTGTTGCATCCTGGATCGGGGAAAGGGGCGTCAGTCATGAGCGGTTTCGCTGTCGTATGGGGGCGCGGCTACCGGACCGAGCAGGTGGACCGGGCCGTCGCCGCTCTGGAGTCGGAGCGGGACGCCGCGCGGCGGCGGGTCGCCGAACTGGCCGCGCGGGCCGAGGAGGCGGCCGCGGAGGCGGCGCGGCTGCGGGAGTTCGTGGCGGAGTTGCCGCCGCAGCGGTACGAGACGCTGGGGCACCGCGCACGGCGGATCCTCGCGCTCGCGCAGGAGGAGGCCGACGCGCTGCGGGCGGACGCGCTGGAGGAGGCGCGGCGTCTGGCGGACGAGGCGGAGGCGGCGGCCCGGTCGGTGCGGGACACGGCGCGCGAGGCGGCCCACGCGGTACGGGCCCGGGCCGAGGCGGGGGCGGAGGAGACCCTGACGGCGGCGCGGCGCACGGCCGGGGAACTGCGGTCGGGCGCGCTCGCCGAGGCCGAGGAGCGGCGGGGTGAGGGGCTGGCCGCGCTGCGGGAGGCCCGGGAGCGGGCGGAGCGGCTGCTGGCCGAGCAGGACGCCCAACAGGCCGAGCGGTGGGATGCGGCGGAGAGGGAGGCGGCCGCGCGGGAAGCGGAACTGGCGGCGCGGCACGGGGAGTCGACGGGCGCGGCCGAGGCGCGGCTCACGGAGGCGGAACGCACCCTGGCGGAGGCGGCCGAGCGGGCGCGGCACGACCAGGAGGAGGCGGACGCGCGGGCCGGTGCGCTGCTGGCGGAGGCACGGCTGCGGGCCGAGAGGGTGGCGCGGGAGACGGAGCGGATCCTGCGGGAGCACGAGACGGCACGCGAGGAGGTACGGGCGCACATGGCGCATGTCCGCAGCAGCCTGGCGGCGCTGACGGGGCGTTCGGATCCGGCCTAGGCCGGGCGGTCGTCGTCGGTGAGGACGGGGAAGCGGCGCGGGGCCAGGGTCAGGAGGGCCACGAGCGCGAGGACTCCGGCCGCCGCGGCGCCGACGTACACGTACTCCACGGCGGCGTCCACGGCCGTGGGGGTGAGCGTGCCGGGGTCGTCGAGGCCGCCCTCGGTGAGGCGGGTGGCGAGGACGGCGTTGGCGACGGCGCCGAAGAGGGCGGCGCCCAGGCTCTGGCCGACCTGGCGGCAGAAGAGGACGGACGCCGTGGTGGTGCCGCGTTCGGCCCAGGGCACGGTGGACTGCACGCCCACGATGAGGGGGAGCTGGAACAGGCCCAGGGCGGCGCCCAGGAGCAGCATGATGAGGGCCGGCTGCCACGGTTCGCCCGGATAGGGCAGCAGCGGGAAGGCCAGCAGGACCAGGACGGCGAGCGTCATGCCGGTGACGGCGGTGAGGCGGAAGCCGATGCGGTTGTAGACGCGGTTGGAGAAGGCCGCGCTGATCGGCCAGGACAGGGTCATCGCGGACAGCACGAAGCCGGCGGCGACGGGGCCGAGGCCGAGGACGGACTGGGCGTACGTGGGCAGGAACACCGTCGGGGCGACCATCAGCAGGCCCAGCGCGCCGAGGGAGAGGTTGACCGCCGCTATGGTGCGGCGGCGCCACACCCAGCCGGGGATGATCGGCTCGGCGGCGCGTCGTTCGATCAGGACGGTGACGGCCATGAGGACCGCCGCGCCGGCGAGCAGCGCCAGGGACGGCGGGGAGAGCCAGGGCCATGCCACGCCGCCCTGGACGAGGGCGGTCAGCAGCAACGTACCCGTGGTGAAGATCGCGAGGGCGCCCGGCCAGTCGACGCGGACCTTCGCGCGGGCGGCGCGGGCCGGTTCGGTGAGGTGGCGGACGACCAGCCAGAGGGCGAGGCCGCCGACGGGAAGGTTGACCAGGAAGATCCAGCGCCAGTCCGCGTATCCGGCGAGCAGTCCGCCGAGGGCCGGTCCGGCCACCGAGGACGTCGCCCAGACCGTGGAGAGCCGGGCCTGGATCCTGGGCCGTTCCTTGAGCGGGTACAGGTCGGCCGCGATGGTCTGCACGGTGCCCTGCAGCGCGCCGCCGCCGAGGCCCTGGACGATCCGGAAGGCGATCAGGGACGGCATGCTCCACGCGGCGGCGCACAGCAGTGAGCCGATGAGGAACAGGACGGTGCCCGCGATCAGGACGGGTTTGCGGCCGAAGGTGTCGGAGAGCTTGCCGTACACCGGGAGGGTGACGGTCACGGCGAGCAGGTAGCCGGAGAAGAGCCAGGAGAAGACGGACAGCCCGCCCAGGTCGCCGACGATCTGCGGTACGGCGGTGGCGACGATGGTGCCGTCGAGGGCCACGAGGGCCATGCCCATCATGAGCGCCGCGACGACCGGTCCGCGTCCGCGGGGCGCGCCGGTGAGGGCCTGGCGGTCCGGCGGCCGGGGGGTGGCACCGTCCTCGGTGCGGTCTGCTCGGCCGGCGGTGCCGCTCACGTTCCCCCCAGGACATCCGGATGCATGTATGGAGCAGCATTCCACGCGGGGGTGGCGGCGTCACGGGGTGTGCCGGCCCGTGGGACGGCAGGTGTCGTCAGGTCCGGCGTTCCAATAGGAGGTAGCCGCCGGACTCACCGGCCACGCGGTAGCGGGCGTCCGGATGGAGCTGCCGGGCGTAGCTGTGGGCGTCGCGGACCCAGCCGGAGGAGTTGTCCAGGGCGATCCAGTCGGGGGTCACCCCGCGGGTGCCGCCCACCCACAGGACACGGCACCGGCCGGCCAGGCGGCTGATCGGTCCGACGTTCGCCTCGACGGTCGCCCCGTCGGGGACGCGGGCGAGGAGCTCCTCGGCGGCGACGACCCGTGCGGACTTGCGGTAGGTGGCGGCCTCGGTGAGCGTCGCGAGGGGCAGCGAGGTGGTGAGGGCGAGCGCGGCCGCGGCGGCGCAGGCGGGCAGCCGGCCGGCGTACGTACGCAGCCATGGGCGCCGGCTGCGGCGCGAGATGTCGACGGCGTCGGCGAGGGCGAGGAACAGCACGGGCATCAGAACGGCGCTGTAGTGCCAGTCGGTGGACCAGTAGTGGTCGTCGCCGGACAGGAACCGCCAGCCGAGGGTGGGCGCGCCGGCCAGCAGCAGGGGGGAGCGGACGGCGAGCAGGCCGGTGGTGGGCAGCAGCAGCCAGAGGAGGGTGCGGAGCTTGGTGTCGGCGCCCGCGAAGGGCGAGGGGCCGTCGCCGACCTTGGTCCAGTAGTCGTAGCCGCCGGTGGTGTTGAAGGCGGGGATGACGGCGGTGAGGGTGAGGAGCGTGGCGGCCGCGCCGAGGACGGCGACACCGATCGCGTACAGGGCGGCGCGTGGTGCGTCGCGGTGGGCCCGCCAGGCGACCACCAGGGCGATCGCGGTGAGCGTGATCCCCAGGTCCTCCTTGACCAGGACGAGCGGTGCCGCCCAGAGGAGGGCGGCGCGCCACCGTCGCCGCAGGACGGCTTCGAGGGAGAACGCGATCAGCGGGACGGCGAAGCAGATCTCGTGGAAGTCGAAGTCGGCCGCCTGCTGGATGCCCCAGGACAGCCCGTACGCCACGCCGGTGGCCAGGCCGGACGCCCGGCCCAGCAGGCGGGTGGCGGCGCGGGTGACGGGGATCGCGGCGAGCGCGAACAGCGCGGCCTGGGCGACGAGGAGGGTGGTGGGGGTGGGGAAGAGCCGGTAGGCAGGGGCGAGGAGGGCGGTGACGGGGCTGAAGTGGTCGCCGAGGATGTGGGTGCCGGGGCCCTTGAGGTCGGCGACCGGGGCCTGAAGGTGGGCGTAGCCGCGGACGGCCTGCTCGAAGATGCCGAGGTCCCAGGAGCGGGTCTCCATGCGGCGGTACCGCATGACGGAGAGGGTCGCGTACGCGGCGAACAGCGCGAGCGCGAGGAGGTGCGGCGCGCGGTCCGCCCAGGTGCGCCGGAGGGTTCCGGGCGGCGCGGACGGGCGGCGCGCGCCGGGTATTCGGATCGGCTCGGTGCCCTCGGCGGGCGGGGCGAGGACGGCTCCACGCATGGGTGAGGGGCTCCTTCGGGACGCTTACGGGGTGCGGGACCCGGTGGGGGTCGGGGAGTCGGAGGGGAACACCGTCCCGGTGCGGGTGGGGGTGGCCGACGACGGGGGCGCGAGGGACGGCGACGCGGTCGAGGGGGACGACGTCATCGGCGACGGCGACGGCGACGGCGAAGAGGGGGACAGGGGCTGGGGCAACGGGTCCGGCCGGAGCCCGTGCGCCGCGAGCGCGCCCGAGGTGGCCAGGACGCACACGGCAAAGGCGGCGGCCGCCGCCACGGTACGGCGCCGGCGGCGGCTGCCCCGTGCGGCCACCTGGGCGGCGGGTGCGGGCACGGCCGCCCGCGCCCCGTCCGTGGCGGCGGCCTTGAGGGCGGCGGCCAGGGTCCGGTCGAGGGCTTCGTCACGCGGATCGGTCACCGTGCTGCTCCTCGGCCTTCGTCGGCTTCCTCGGTGGCGGACAGGTGGGGTGCGAGGGCGTTCCTCGCCCGGGACAGGTGCGTCTTGACCGTTCCGGCCGAGACGCCGGTCTCGGCGGCGACCTGGTCCACGCTCAGGTCGCAGACGTAGTGCAGGACCGCGACCCGCCGCTGCCGGTCGGGCAGCCGGCGCAGCGCCGTGACCAGGGCGACCGTCCCGGGGCCCGGCTCGGGCGCCGTGTCCGTGACGCCGCCCGCGTGCCGGCGCCACGCCTCGGTGGACCGCCGGCGGCGGCGCCACCGGCTGACGGCGAGCCGCCAGGCGACGGTACGGAGCCACGCCTCGGGCCCGGCGTCCCGGGACAGCCGGGAGCGGCGCCCCCAAGCCCGTACGAACGCCTCCTGGACCACGTCCTGGGCCTCGTGGAGGTCACCTGTCATCAGGTACAGCTGGCCGACGAGCCGCGCGGCGGAGTGGGCGTAGAGCTCCTGGAACTCCTCTTCGGTCAATGCGGCTCCCAGCGGATCGGACAGGTCTCATGGCGTATACGTCCGGAGGGGCGGTCCCGGTTGACACTGTGCCGCACGAATTTTCGGACAGTCCGTGGGTCGTTGCGCGGGTCGCTTCGTGGGGCGGGGGAGGTTTCGGGCGCGAGTGTCGGACCGACGTCGTACGCTGGGAAACCCCCGGCCCGTGAGACGTGTCGGGCCCTTCGCGTTGCCCACATCCCGGATGGAAGCCTTCATGAGCTTGCACGGTCTGCTCGACGCCGTCGTCAAGGACCCCGCCCTCGCCGAAGCGGTGAAGGCCGCCGCCGATGGCCACCGGGCCCACGTCGACCTGGTCGGCCCGCCCGCCGCGCGCCCCTTCGCGCTTGCCGCGCTGGCCCGGGACGCCGGCCGCCCGGTGCTCGCCGTGACGGCGACCGGGCGGGAGGCGGAGGACCTGGCGGCCGCGCTGCGCAGCCTGCTGGACCCCGACGCGGTCGTGGAGTACCCGTCCTGGGAGACGCTGCCGCACGAGCGCCTCTCGCCCCGTTCCGACACCGTGGGCCGTCGCCTGGCCGTGCTGCGCCGCCTCGCCCACCCGTCCGCGGACGACCCGGCGACCGGCCCCGTCCAGATCGTCGTCGCCCCCGTGCGCTCCGTGCTCCAGCCGCAGGTCAAGGGCCTGGGCGACCTGGAGCCGGTGTTCCTGCGCACCGGTCAGCAGGCGGACCTGAACGACGTGGTGGAGGGCCTCGCGGCCGCCGCGTACGCGCGCGTGGAGCTGGTCGAGAAGCGCGGCGAGTTCGCGGTGCGCGGCGGGATCCTGGACGTGTTCCCGCCGACGGAGGAGCACCCGCTGCGCGTCGAGTTCTGGGGCGACGACGTCGAGGAGATCCGGTACTTCAAGGTCGCCGACCAGCGGTCCCTTGAGGTCGCCGAGCACGGTCTGTGGGCGCCGCCCTGCCGTGAGCTGCTGCTCACCGACGAGGTGCGGCGACGGGCGGCCGCCCTGGCGGAGGAGCACCCCGAGCTGGGCGAACTGCTCGGCAAGATCGCCGAGGGTATCGCGGTGGAGGGCATGGAGTCCCTCGCCCCGGTCCTCGTCGACGACATGGAGCTGCTGCTCGACGTGCTGCCCAAGGGCTCCATGGCGGTGGTGTGCGACCCGGAGCGGGTGCGCACCCGGGCGGCCGACCTGGTGGCCACCTCCCAGGAGTTCCTGCACGCGTCGTGGGCGGCGACCGCCGGCGGCGGCGAGGCGCCGATCGACGTCGGCGCGGCCTCGCTGTGGGGCATCGCGGACGTGCGGGACCGGGCGCGCGAGCTCGGGATGATGTGGTGGTCGGTGTCGCCGTTCGCCGCCGACGCCGAGCTCGACGAGGGCACCCTCGAGCTGGGCATGCACGCCCCGGAGTCGTACCGCGGCGACACCGCCAGAGCCCTCGCCGACACCAAGGGCTGGCTGGCGGACGGCTGGCGCACGGTGTACGTCACCGAGGCGCACGGCCCGGCGGCCCGTACGGCCGAGGTGCTCGGCGGCGAGGGCATCGCGGCCCGCCTCGACTCCGACCTGACCGACATCTCACCGTCGCTCGTCCACGTGGCGTGCGGCTCGATCGAGTACGGCTTCGTCGACCCGGCGCTCAAGCTCGCCGTCCTCACCGAGACCGACCTGTCCGGCCAGAAGGCGGCAGGCAAGGACGGGCAGCGGATGCCGACGCGGCGCCGCAAGACGATCGACCCGCTCACCCTGGAGACCGGCGACTACATCGTCCACGAGCAGCACGGTGTGGGCCGCTACATCGAGATGGTGCAGCGCACGGTCCAGGGCGCCACCCGCGAGTACCTCCTGGTCGAGTACGCCCCCGCCAAGCGCGGCCAGCCCGGTGACCGGCTCTACATCCCCACCGACCAGCTTGAGCAGGTCACCAAGTACGTCGGTGGCGAGGCCCCCACGCTGCACCGGCTCGGCGGCGCCGACTGGACCAAGACCAAGGCGCGGGCGAAGAAGGCGGTCAAGGAGATCGCCGCCGACCTGATCAAGCTGTACAGCGCCCGCATGGCCGCCCCCGGACACGCCTTCGGCCCGGACACCCCGTGGCAGCGGGAGCTGGAGGACGCCTTCCCGTACGCGGAGACGCCCGACCAGCTTTCCACCATCGCCGAGGTGAAGGAGGACATGGAGAAGACGGTCCCCATGGACCGCCTGATCTGCGGCGACGTCGGCTACGGCAAGACGGAGATCGCCGTCCGTGCCGCGTTCAAGGCGGTGCAGGACGGCAAGCAGGTCGCCGTCCTCGTCCCGACCACGCTCCTCGTGCAGCAGCACTTCGGCACGTTCTCCGAGCGGTACTCGCAGTTCCCGGTCGTCGTGCGCGCCCTGTCCCGGTTCCAGACCGACACGGAGGCGAAGGCGACGCTGGAGGGCCTGAAGGACGGCTCGGTCGACATCGTCATCGGCACCCACCGGCTGTTCTCGTCCGAGACCAAGTTCAAGGACCTGGGCCTGGTCATCGTCGACGAGGAGCAGCGTTTCGGTGTGGAGCACAAGGAGCAGCTGAAGAAGCTCCGCGCCGACGTCGACGTCCTCACCATGTCCGCCACCCCCATCCCCCGCACCCTGGAGATGGCGGTGACCGGCATCCGGGAGATGTCGACCATCACCACGCCGCCCGAGGAGCGGCACCCGGTCCTCACGTTCGTCGGCCCGTACGAGGAGAAGCAGATCGGCGCGGCGATCCGCCGTGAGCTGCTGCGCGAGGGCCAGGTCTTCTACATCCACAACCGGGTGGAGTCCATCGACCGGGCGGCGGCCCGCCTCCGCGAGATCGTCCCCGAGGCCCGGATCGCGATCGCCCACGGCCAGATGACCGAACAGGCCCTGGAACAGGTGGTCGTCGACTTCTGGGAGAAGAAGTTCGACGTCCTGGTCTCCACGACCATCGTGGAGTCGGGCATCGACATCTCCAACGCCAACACCCTCATCGTCGAGCGCGGTGACAACTTCGGCCTGTCGCAGCTCCACCAGCTCCGCGGCCGGGTCGGCCGTGGCCGCGAGCGGGGTTACGCGTACTTCCTCTACCCGCCGGAGAAGCCGCTCACCGAGACGGCCCACGAGCGGCTGGCGACCATCGCCCAGCACACCGAGATGGGCGCCGGCATGTACGTCGCCATGAAGGACCTGGAGATCCGCGGCGCGGGCAACCTGCTGGGCGGCGAGCAGTCCGGCCACATCGCGGGCGTCGGTTTCGACCTGTACGTCCGCATGGTGGGCGAGGCGGTCGCCGACTACCGCGCCTCCCTGGAGGGCGGCGTGGAGGAGGAGCCGCCGCTGGAGGTCAAGATCGAGCTCCCGGTCGACGCGCACGTCCCGCACGACTACGCCCCCGGCGAGCGGCTGCGCCTCCAGGCGTACCGGGCGATCGCCTCCGCGAACTCGGAGGAGGACATCAAGGCGGTCCGCGAGGAGCTGACCGACCGCTACGGCAAGCTGCCCGAGCCGGTCGAGAACCTCCTGCTGGTCGCCGGCCTGCGGATGCTGGCCCGCGCGTGCGGTGTCGGCGAGATCGTCCTCCAGGGCCCGAACATCCGCTTCGCCCCGGTGGAGCTGCGCGAGTCGCAGGAGCTGCGCCTGAAGCGCCTCTACCCCCGTACGGTGATCAAGGCCCCCACCCGTCAGGTCCTGGTCCCCCGCCCGACCACGGGCAAGATCGGTGGCAAGCCGGTGGTGGGGCGTGAACTGCTGGCGTGGACGGGGGAGTTCCTGACGACGATCCTGGGGTCGTAGCGCCCTCGGCGCCGCGCGGCCGGCGGTTCCCGTCCCGTCGCGCCGCTCAGGTGCGCTTCGGCTCCAGGTGCAGGGCGGTGATGCCGCAGTCGAAGGGGCGGGCGGCGACCAGGTGGAGCCGCTGGTACGCGCCGGTGTCGGCGAAGACGGGCAGGCCGGCGCCGAGCGCGACCGGGTTGACGAGCAGATGCAGCTCGTCGAGCAGGTTGGCGGCGATCAGGCGCTGGGCGAGTGTGGCGCCGCCGTAGGTGATGATGTCGCCGCCCGGCCGGGACTTGAGATCGGTCACGATCTCGGCGAGGTCCCCGCCGGCCACGACGGCGTTCCGCCACGGCGACTCGGTGAGGCTGTCGGACACGACGACCTTGGGCGTGTCGTTCATCTTGTCGATGGACGCCTGGTCCTCGCCCTCGGGGCCGGCGGCCCACGCGGGGATGAACCCCTCGGCGAGCCTGCGGCCCAGCACGATGCAGTCGACCGGGGCGGTGAGGGCGTCGAGGTGGGCGTTGATGTCGTCGGTCCACGGGAACGTCAGCCAGTCCATCTCCCCGTTCGGTCCGGCCATGTAGCCGTCGACGCTCATCTGGACCTGAAGCTTGAACGTGCGCATGGGATTCGCTCCTCAACCGTGGGCGGGTCGTTGGTGTCGTTGTCGGTTCAGACCGGGGCTGGGGCGGAAACTCATCGGCCGGCGAGCGGGGTTTCCGGTCAGCCGCTGAACAGCATGCCGGTGAGGGCGTGGAAGACGTCCTGCGGGTCACGGTCGCCCACCGGGCCGGTGAGGTTGTGGGTCAGGAGCAGCGTGGCGAAACCGTGGGCCAGGGACCAGGCCGCGACTCCCGCGAGGCGGGGGTCGTCGGTGTCGACCGCGCCGGTCACGGCTTCGCGGAGGCGGTCGCCCGCACGGGACCTGGCCTCCTGGAGCGCGGGGTCCTCGGGCCGGTGGAGGTCCGGCTGGAACATGACCTGGAAGTGCGCGGGGTGGTCCATGGCGAAGCGTACGTACCGGACGCCCGCGTCACGCAGGTCGGTCGCGTCCGCGAGCGTCGCCGCCAGCAGGTCGAACCCCTCGGCCGCGATGGCGGTCAGCAGGCCGGTGCGGTCCTTGAAGTGGTGGGCGGGGGCCGCGTGGGACACCCCCGCGCGGCGGGCGAGGTCGCGGAGGCTGAGGGCGGCCGGGCCGTCGGAGCCGATGACGTCGAGGGCGGCGGCGAGGACGGCCCGCCGCAGGTCGCCGTGGTGGTAGGCGTGCTTTCTGGTCATGGGGACACCGTACGCCGAATCTAGGCATTGACAAGATGCGTGTTCTGGCGGACGCTCGATCTGGACAGTGACTAGATCGGGAGGCGTCATGAACCAGGACCTGGGTCGCGTACGGCAGATGTGGCACCTGCTGGAGCCCCTGCACGCCGTGCTCTACTACGCGCCCGAGGCGTTCGAGGAGGCAGCCGCGCTCGGGTACGCGACCGAGGAGCGCTGGCCCTCCTACTTCGCGTGGCGGGCCGCGCCGCTCGGGCCCGTGGGCGCCGGACAGGTGACGTCCGCGTTCTACAGCTTCGCCCCCGCGATGGTGGAGCGGTACGTGCCGGCCGCGTGGCGGGTCGCCGCGCCCGGGGACGTGCCGGCGGCGCGGCTGCGGGCGGTGGACCGGTTCTACCGGCGGCTGCTCGGGGAAGGGGTGGGCGAGCTGGGCGAGGCCGCCGGCCTCGCCCGGCGCGCCGCCGAGGCCGCCGTGACCGCCGGGCGGCCGCTCGCCGCCGCCAACGCGGCGCTGCGGTGGCCCGAGGAGCCTCACCTGGTCCTGTGGCAGGCGGCGACCGTGCTGCGCGAGCACCGCGGCGACGGCCACCTGGCCGCGCTCCTGGGCGCCGGTCTCGACCCGGTCGAGGCGCTCGTCTCCTTCGCCGCCGTCGGCGCCGCGCCCGCCCGGACCTTCGCGAGCCGTGGCTGGAGCGACGCCGAGTGGACGGCCGCCCGCGAACGGCTCACCGCGCGCGGGCTCATCGACGCCGGGGGCACCACCCGGGCCGACGGCTCCGGGGGAGGCACCGCGACCGCGGCGGGGCGGGCGCTGCGCGACGACGTCGAGCGGCGTACGGACGAACTGGCCGCGCAGCCCTGGGCGGTGCTCGGCGAACAGGAGACGGCACGGCTCGCCGAGCTCCTCGGCGGCATATGGCTCGCCGTCCTGGGAAGCGGGCTGCTCCCGAGTGAGAACACCCTCGGGGTCGGCAAGGTCTGACCCCTACGATGCGCACATGCGTACGCTCCGGACCACCCTGTCCGCCACGGCACTCGCCGTCGCCGTGTCCCTCGTCGCCGGGTGCGAGGTGCTGGACGACACCTCGTCGGGACACGGGGCGCCGCCCACACGCGCGTCCCGCCCGCTGGACAACCCGGACGGCACGAAGCCGGGTCTGGCGCCTCTCGCCTCGGACGCCGACCGGTCGGAGGCACGGCGGCTCATCGGCACGCTCACCGTGAAGGGCCGCGGACCGAAGACCGGCTACGACCGGGACGAGTTCGGTTACGCCTGGATGGACACCGCCGACGGCGTACCGCTGGCGCGCAACGGCTGCGACACCCGCAACGACCTGCTGCGCCGCGACGGCCAGGAGCTGCGCTTCCGCTCCGGTTCCGACTGCGTGGTCGTGGCGATGACCCTGCACGACCCGTACACGGGCAAGGCCATCCCCTGGAAGAAGGCGGAGGCGGCTCAGGTGCAGGTGGACCATGTCGTCCCGCTGTCGTACAGCTGGCAGATGGGGTCCTCCCGCTGGCCGGAGCCCCGGCGGGAGCAGTTCGCGAACGATCCGCTGAACCTGCTGCCGGTGGACGGCCCGACGAACAGCCGCAAGGGCGATTCCGGCCCGGCGTCCTGGCTGCCGCCGGACCGGGAGATCCGGTGCGCGTACGTGGTGCGGTTCGCCCAGGTGGCGCTGAAGTACCGGCTTCCGGTGACCGAGGCCGACAGGCGGGTGATGCGCGCCCAGTGCGGTGGGTGAGCCGCGCGTAAATGGGTTGGACCGGGGGGAGGGGCTGTTTAGCCTGCCCGAATGGAACTGCACATCACGACGCTTGCCGAGCGCCCCGAACTCCAGGCCCCCATGTGGCAGATGGCCGACCTGTGGCCCGAGTTCATGCTGCACGACCCGATCGGCTGGGCGAACATCGGGCGGATCGTCGCGGAGCTGCCGGAGTACGTGCTGGTGGCGACCGACTCCGAAGGGGCTTTGGTGGCACGGGCGTTCAGCGTTCCGTTCCAGCTCCGCGCGGAGGGGCGCGGCGAGCTGCCGGCGACCGGCTGGGACCAGGTGCTGCTGTGGGCGTTCTCGGACCGGCGGCACGGGCGCATACCCGACACGGTGAGCGCGATCGAGGTCACCGTCGACACCGGCGTACAGGGCAAGGGCCTGTCGGCCCGGATGCTGGCGGCGATGCGGGACAACGCGCGGCGGCTGGGTTTCCGGGAGGTCGTCGCCCCGGTGCGGCCGAACGGCAAGCACGCGGAGCCGGATGTGCCGATGGCGGAGTACGCCTTCCGCACACGGGAGGACGGGCTGCCGCACGATCCGTGGCTGCGGGTCCACGTCCGCGCGGGCGGGGTCGTGGAGGCGGTGGCGCCCGCGTCGATGACGATCGCTCACTCGGTGGAACGCTGGCGGGAGTGGACCGGGCTGCCGTTCGACACGGACGGCCCGGTGCAGGTGGAGGGCGCGCTGGTGCCGGTGCGGTGCGAGGCGTCGAGCGGGTACGCCGTGTACGTCGAGCCCAATGTGTGGGTGCGCCACCGGCTGTAGGCGCCGGAGCGCCGGGGACGCACGACGGAGCCGGACAGGCCGCCCCCTCCGACGGTCTGTCCGGCTTCCCCCGTGCTTCCCCCGTGTCCCAGTTCCCCCCGTGGGCGTGGTTACTGCTTTCCGAGCTCGTCGAGGTCGAGAATGTCCTTCGCGGCGGGCTTCTTCGACGGGACCGGCTTGTTGTAGTCCTTCAGGGACACGGTCCCGGGGTCCTCGCCGCCCTTCTGGTCGATCTTGAGCAGGTACGGCTCGCCCTCCGTCGCCACGTAGATCTTGTACGTGGTGTCGCCGTCCTTCTCTGTGAGCGTCAGTGCCTTCTTGCCGTTGACGGTGGTCTCCTCGCCGCGCTTGGCGAAACTGATGCCCGTCTCGAACTCGGACAGCATCTGGCCAGTTCGCACATCTCCAGGCCGTCCTTGAACTCCGGGTCCGTGGCGTCGGTCTTCACCCAGCGGCCCTTGAGCATCTTCAGGACCGCTTCGGTCTCCTCCGGCGAACCGCCCTCGTTCTGTTCGCGCAGGAAGGCCTCGTCGAAGCGCATGTAGGCGAGCTCGCCGGTCTTGATGAGCTCCATGGTGCCGGTGGATCCCATGGTTATGGTCCCCGAGCACTGGCCCTTGGTGTCGAGGGCGAGGAAGGCCTTCATCTGGCCCTCGGACGTCTTGAGGTTCGCGTCGAGGGTGAGGGAGTCGGCGGTTTTCGTGGCCTTGATGGCCTTGTTGGCGATCTGCGGGCCGGACAGTCCGGCGAACGGACCGGACTCCTTCGCCTGCGCGCCGGAACCGAACGGGCCGCATGCGGTCAGGCCGAGCGCCGCGGCGGCGCAGAGGGCGGCCAGGGCGGGGCGCTTGAACGTGCGGAGGGCGGTGGAAGACATGGGGGTGCTTTCTCCGGATGAGGTGGAGGGTCAGGGGGAGGGCGCGCCGTGGGGGAGGGGCGGTGCCGTGGGGCCGGTCAGAGCTTCAGGTCCCACTGGGTGGCGTTGTAGTCGAAGCCGGGGAGGACCTCGACGGTCAGCGTCTTGGCGTCGGCGGGGGCGTCGAAGGCGTACTTCACCGTGGCCTTCTTGCCGGGCAGGATTTCGCCCGAGAAGCCCTTGCCGTACGTGTCGCCGTCGAAGATCTCCTCGGCGGTGACGCCGTCCTTGCCGGCGCGGGCGCTGACGGTGAGGGTGTCGGTGGAGAACTTCTCCTTGCCGCCGTTCTCGACCACGATCGTCAGCTCGTAGGCCTTGTTGCCCTCGGTGTGGCCGATGGCGAACTCGCCGGGCTTGACGGACGTGGCGGCGGAGACGGTGACCTGGACGTCGTCGTCGTAGATGGAGGTGTCACCGGGGGCCAGCGGCTTGCCCGCTGCGGCGTCGCTCTCGTCGGTGTCCTCGGCGGCGGCGGGGGCCTTCTCGGTCGGGGCGGCGCTGCTCTTGCCGGAGGCCGGGTCCGCCGGCGCGCTGGCGCTCACTTCCTTCTCGACCTCCACCAGTTCCTCCGCGGCCTTGAAGGTGATCACCGCGCCGACGACGGAGAGGACCAGTGCGACCAGGCCGAGCACCGCGCCGGTCGTCGTGACGCCCTTGTTCACGGCCTCGCCCCGCTTGACCCGCCCACGGCCGACCAGACCGAGGACCAGGGCGAGCACGCCGAGGATGCCGGTCAGCCAGAACAGGAACGGGATGAGGCCCGAGAGGGCGCCGATGATGCCGAGGGCCAGCGCGGCGGTGCCGAGGCCGTTGCGGGCCGGCTGCTGGTGGGGAGCGGGGGCGCCTCCGTACGGGCCCGAGCCGGGGTAGGCCTGGTGGGTGCCGTGCTGGGGCTGCTGCGTGAAGTCGGACATGGGTGTCCTCCCGGACAGTGACAAGGGTCTGTGGTGGGGCCCGTGCGGCTGCCCCGTGTGGCGACGGGTCAATAAGACCAGAGCCTGTGAACCGAGTCAACACGGTTCACGGGATTTGGATCCCCTCACACTGTGAAGTCATCTCTCTTGTGCACGGCTGTAGGATCGGCGCCACAGCAGCAGACGGAAGGGAGACGGCCGGTGCCGGACAACGCAGCAGAGGTGACCGCGGCCGGGATCGCCCGCCTCGCCGGGGTGGGGCGCGCCGCCGTGAGCAACTGGCGGCGTCGGCACGCCGACTTCCCCAAGCCCGTCGGCGGCACCGAGACCAGCCCGTCCTTCGCCCTCGCCGAGGTCGAGCAGTGGCTGCGCGCCCAGGGCAAGCTCGCCGAGGTACCGCTGCGTGAACGCGTCTGGCAGCAGATCGCCGGGCACCCCGCCGGAGCGGTCACCGCCCTCGTCCACGCGGGCTGCGCCCTCCTCCTCGTACGCGACAGGTCCAGCGGCTGGCTGGAGCTGACCGCCGTCTCCGACGAGCGCATGGCCGACCTGCTGCCCACCGCCCTGGAGGAGGTCCTGACGCTCCGTTTCGGAATCGAGCGGGCCGTCCCCACCCCGAACCCCACCGAGCTCACCCCCTCCGTCCCGCTGCTGCGTGCCGTCACCGAGCTCGCCGCCGAGACGGGCGCCCGGCAGGCCTTCGAGTTCCTCCTCGGCCGCCACCTGGACGCCAACCCGCGCCAGTACACGCTCACCCCGCCCGGCCCCGCCGCCCTCATGGCCGAGCTCGTCGGACCCGCCGGAACCGTCCTCGACCCGGCCTGCGGCACCGGCGCCCTGCTGCGCGCCGCCACCCAGCCGACCGCCCTGTACGCCCAGGAGACCGACCGCGACCTGGCCGCGCTCACCGCCCTCCGCCTGGCCCTGCGGTCCGGCGCCGAGGTCCGCGCCCGGGCCGGCGACTCACTGCGCTCCGACGCCTTCCCCCAGCTCGCCGCCGACGCGGTGCTCTGCCACCCGCCGTTCAACGAGCGCAACTGGGGCCACGAGGAACTGGCCTACGACCCCCGCTGGGAGTACGGCTTCCCCGCCCGCACCGAGTCCGAACTGGCCTGGGTCCAGCACGCGCTGGCCCGGCTGCGCCCCGGCGGCACCGCCGTCCTGCTGATGCCCCCCGCCGCCGCCTCCCGCCGCTCGGGCCGCCGCATCCGCGCCGACCTGCTGCGCCGCGGCGCGCTCCGGGCGGTCGTCGCCCTCCCGGCCGGGGCGGCACCCCCGTACGGCATCCCGCTCCACCTGTGGGTGCTGCGCAAGCCCGCCGCGGGCGTCCCCGCCTCACCGGAACTCCTGGTCGTCGACACCGCCGAGCACACCGACGCGGGCCGCGACAAGCTCGACTGGCCGGCCGTCCACACCGCCGTCCTCGACGCGTGGAGGCCCTTCGACAAGCACGGCACGGTGACGGAACGGCCCGGCGCCCACCGGGCGGTCCCCGTCATCGAGCTCCTCGACGACGACGTGGACCTCGCGCCCGCCCGCCACCTGCCGCCCCCGGCCGCCGCCGGCGGGGCCGAGGAACTGGCCGGGGTGCGCGACCGGTTGACGGCGGTGCTGCGCCGCACCGGCGAACTCACCCCACCGCCCCTCCGCACCCCCGCACGCCCCGAGCCCGCCCGCCTTCCCGGTGTCACCGTGGGCGAACTGGCCCGCACCGGCGCCCTGGAGCTGCGCGCCGGGGGCACCGGCACCGGCCCGGCCGGCCTGCCGGTCCTCACCGAGCAGGACGTGCTGGCCGGTCAGGCCCCCTCCGGAAGCCTGACCGAAGGCACCGGTGAGGTGCCCGTGCTCGTACGTGCCGGAGACGTCGTCGTCCCCGTCCTCGGCGGCGGGGCGGTCGCCCGCGTCGTCGACGAGGCCACCGCGGGCGCCGCACTCGGCCGCAACCTCCAGCTACTGCGCCCCGACCCGGCGGCGCTCGACCCCTGGTTCCTGGCGGGCTTCCTGCGCGGCACCGCCAACAACCGCCAGGCCAGCAGCTACGCGTCCACCGCCACCCGCCTCGACGTGCGGCGCCTCCAGCTGCCCCGCCTGCCGCTCACCGAGCAGCAGCGGTACGGCGAACGGTTCCGGGCGCTCGCCGAGTTCGAAGAAGCCCTGCGCCTCACCGGGCGGCTGGGCGAGCGGCTGGTGCAGGGCATGTACGACGGGCTGACGGACGGCACGGTGGAGGCCTGACTCAAGGCCTGACTCAAGCCCTGACTCAAGCCCTGACCAGGGCCCCTTGGTGATCGGTTCGGCAACGGTTCCGTACAACCCGGACGCGGTTGTCCGTGTCGGTGTATACGCTCACTTCCGAAACCGACTCGTTCGCCCAGGAGCAGCAATGTACGGCCCCGGCTACGGCATCGTGCCACCACAGCCCCGTCGCCCGTCGCCGACGGCGGTGGTCGTGCTGCGCGTCGTCTTCGCGCTGCTCCCGCTGCTCAGCATCGGGTTCCTCACCTGGGCGACCACCCTGCGGCTCGCGATCGTGACGCGCCGGACGCTGGACTGGGTCCTGTTCGCCCTGTCCATCGTGGTCATCATCACCGGTCTGGCCTTCCTGCCCGAGGACATAGAAACCCTGCAGGCGGACCTGGCCATGGGCTCGGTCCTCCTCAACGCCGTCGTGTTCACCGGCTACTTCCTGTACGTCGACATCCGCCACTACGAGCGGCTTTCCGCGCCGCCCGCGCCCGTCACGCCGTACTCCACGACGTACCCCCAGCAGGCGGCCGGTTACGGCTATCCGCGGGCCTACGGGCCGGCGCCGCAGCCCGTCCCGCCCCGGCCCGTGCAGCAAGCGGTACCGCAGCCCAACCCCCAGCCGGCACCCCAACCTCAGCAGGTGCCGCAGCCCCAGCCCCCCGCGAAGCCCACGTCGCAGCGCATCGACCAGGTGCGCGCCGAGCTCGACGAGCTCAGCGACCTCCTCCGCAACGAACCGCGCGACCCCCGGGACGAGAGCCGGTGAACGGGCGGGTCATCGCCGGGCGGTACGAGCTGTCCACCGTCATAGGCCAGGGCGGCATGGGCCAGGTCTGGACGGCGTACGACGGCCGGCTCGACCGCCGCGTCGCCGTCAAGCTGCTCCGCCCCGACCACATGGCCGCCGCCACCGCGGCCGACGAGATGCGCCGCCGTTTCGTCCGCGAGTGCCGGGTCACCGCCCAGGTCTCCCACCCCGGACTGGTCACCGTCCACGACGCGGGCAGCGACGGCGACGACCTCTACCTGGTCATGCAGTACGTGGAGGGCGCCGACCTCGCCGACCACCTCGCCGAGCACGACCCGTACCCGTGGCAGTGGGCCGTGTCCGTCGGCGCCCAGCTGTGCGCCGTGCTGGCCGCCGTGCACGCCGTGCCGATCGTCCACCGCGACCTCAAGCCGCGGAACGTCATGGTGAAGCCCGACGGCACGGTCACCGTTCTCGACCTGGGCGTCGCGTCCGTCATCGACACCGACACCACCCGCCTCACCCACACCGGCTCGCCCATCGGCAGCCCCGCCTACATGGCGCCCGAACAAGCCATGGGCGGCGCCGTCGGCCCGTACACCGATCTGTACGCGCTCGGCGCGCTCCTCCACGAACTCCTCAGCGGGAACGTGCCCTTCGCCGGCTCCACCGCCCTCGGCGTCCTCCACCGCCACCTCTACGAGCCGCCGCTGCCCGTCCGCCAGCTGCGCCCGGAGATCCCCGAGGCGCTGGAAGCCCTGGTCCTGCGGTTGCTCGCCAAGGACCCGCAAGCCCGCCCGTCCGGCGCGCAGGAGGTGTACGAGGCGCTCGCCCCGCTGCTGCCCACCCGGGGGATGCCGTCGGGCCCGCTCGACCCCACGCGTCCCTTCCTCCGTCCGCACGCGCCCTGGCCCGACCGGGTCACCACACCCGCGCCCGCGCCACAGGCCCCCGTCCCGCCCGCCGCGGCGCGCCCCGACGTCGCGGCCGCCGTCGACGAGGTCAAGCGGCTCCTCGGCGAGGGCAGCATCACCCAGGCCGTGGACATCCTCGGTGGGATCCTCCCGGCCGCGGCGGCCGAGCACGGTGAGCGCTCCCCGGTCGTCCGGATCCTGCGCAAGCAGTACGCGACCACGCTGATGGACGACGGCCAGTACCGGCGCGCCCTGCCCGAGTTGCGGCGCCTGGCCGACGACCGGGAGGCCGAGGCCGGCCCGGCCGACCCGCAGACGCTGCAGTTCCGGTACGACGCGGCGCTGTGCCTGGAGCAGCTCGGCGAGACGGCCGCCGCGCTCGCCGAGTACCGCGCGGTCCTGCCGTACTACACGAGCAGCGGTTCCACCGGCGCCGACCCGGCCCGCGCCTTCGACATCCGGCACCGCATCGGGCACCTGCTCCTGGCCATGGGCGACCACACGGCGGCCCACCAGCAGCTCCAGAACCTGCTGTACGACACGGAGCGGGTGTACGGCCCGTACCACCCGCTCCCCGCGGAGCTGCGCCGCGCGCTGGAACGCCAGCGGCGGATGCGCGGCCTGTGAGGGCCGAGGCCGCTACGAGGCCGTGACCGTCCGGCAGTACACCGAGTCCGCGACCCGTCCGAGCCCGGTCAGCCCCGCCGGACGGGACCCGGCGTCCGCGCCGAGCACCACGACCGCCCCGGGCGCCGCGAGGTCGCGTACGGCGACCAGGTCGTGCTCGCCGTTCACCACGATCACGCCGTAGCGGCGGTCGGCGATCCGCTCCCGCACGCCCGCGTCGTCGAAGCCGCCCCGTGCGAGGCGCACCGCGTCCGCCCCACCGGCCCCGCCGCCCAGCAGCAGGTTGCCGCGCACCAGGTCCTCCCGGGTGGGCGAGTCGTCCAGGGCGTCGACGACGGTCAGCCGCGCCTCGACGCCGCCGCGCCGCAGCATCCGTTGCAGCGCCGCCGCGAACAGCCCGTGCACGGTGCCGATCTCCAGCACCTCGCCGTTGGGCGGGGTGAGCAGCGGCACGGTCGCCAGGCGCCCGCACACGTCGGAGACCGTGCCGGCCAGGCCGCCGGCCCCGAGCGCCTCCAGCGCCACCAGGTGCCGGTAGGCGATCGTGATGTCGTGCCGGGCCCGCTCGCCGTCGTCACCGCTGACGGCGCGCACTTCGCGTACGAGGGTGTCGACCTGGGTCGCGGTGGGCATCCGGTGCCCGTCGCGTCCCGCGTGGTCGAGCAGCAGCCCGAGGCCGTAGCTCTGCCGCCGCAGGTCGGCCACCGCGTGGTGCAGGGCGTCGAGGTCGGACTGGAGCGCGGTGGTCGCGCGCTCCATGCGCTGCTCGACCAGGGCGAACGCGGGGCGCAGGACCCGCTTCGCCAGCCGGTTGCTCAGAAGAGAGGGCATGCGGGGCAAGCTACGCCGCTCCGGTCGCCGTTGGGGTCACGCCACGGTGGTGCGAGGGTGAAGTCTTGGTGGCGCGCAGGCGACAGGCGCAGCGGACCGTCACCAGAGCCGTCAGGGCGAGGGCGCCGAGGCCGGTACCGGCACGCAGCCCGGGCGGCCGGAAGGCGCAGTCCACGGCAGGGCGCCCGCCGTCGACCCGCACCGCGACCAGCCCGCCGTACGACCCGGCGGGGCGCCCCGCGCAGCGCCAGCCCGGGATGCGGGGCGTCGCCAGGACGGCGGTGCCACGTGCGCCCGGGGGCAGGTCGGCGCGGACGCCGTCGCCGGTGACGTGCACGGCGACCGCGCCGGTCTTCTTCAGCCGGGCCACGGCCGCCGAGAGCCGGGCACGGTCCAGGCAGCCGACACTCCCGGCCCGTGGCACGGCGCCCTCGCCGTCCAGCGTGACGGTCGCGCCCGCCGTCCGCTGGGTGCCCATCGGCGTCATCGGGGCGCGCCGCTTGGGCAGGCCGCCGCGCAGCCGAACCGGCGGGTCGGCACCCAGGTGTGCCGTCCCCGTGAAGTCGGGCGCCCAGAGGTGGACGTCACTGCCGACCGGGCACGCGCCATCGGCGGGGAGGTCGTAGACGCGTGACCCGAGCAGCAGCTCCTGGTTGCGGAACGGCGAGGGCCCGTACCGGAGTTCCCGTTCACCGGCCCGTACCGTCACCAGCGGCAGCACGTCCGTGTTGCGCACCACCGCCGTCCCCCGCCACCGCGCGCCCACCCCGAACAGGGCGTCCGTCACCGGATTGTCCAGGGACTGCAGGTTCCGCCCGTTCGACGTCCAGCCGCCGCCGAGCGCCGCCAGCGTCCGGGTCAGCACCGCCGGGGTGTGGCTGCTGTAGTACGCGGCGCCCTGCCCGCCGACCAGCATCGGGTCGTTGCCCGTGAGCTGCGGGTGCCCCGGGTCGGTGCGATGGCGCGGCCACCCGTCCGCGGCGGCCACCGCCGCCGCCCGCGCCTCGTGCGCCGCGCCCCAGACCGGGTAGTCGTCCAGCCGCGCGGGCCGCTCCCGGTCGGCGTACGCCGTGGTCGCCGCGGCCTGCCCGACGAGGGCGCCCGCCAGCAGGACGGCGCCGGCGATCCCGTACCGCCGCGCCCGCAGGCGGACCAGCGCCACGCCGCCGACCCCGGCCGCGAGGCCCGCCGCGAACAGCGCGTACGACCACCCGGACGCCAGGTCCCCGAAGGCGGCGGCCCCGGCGACCGCGCCGAGGACCACCGTGCCGCCGGTGAGCGCCCGCCACCCCGGCCAGCCGTGGGACACGCCCGTCCACGCGGCGAGAACCACGACCCCCGCGAGGACGAACGTCTGCCGGTACGGGCTGCCATTGGGCGTGGCGAACACATGCCACATCAGATGTGTCGGCTCCCACTGCATCGACAGCACCACCCCCACCACGAGCCCCGTCCATGTCCACCGCACGCGCGCCGGCACCCGCCGGTGGAAGGGCAGCGCCGCCGCCAGCAGCAGCGCGCCCGTGCCCAGGAAGAGGGCCGGGGTGAAGAAGCCGTACGTCGCCGGCAGCACCCGCGCGGCCACGTCCTCCCACCCGGCGGGCGTGAACTCCCGCGTCCAGCCCGGGTGGGCGTGCCGTGACCCGAGGAGGACGGGTACCAGGACCGGCGCGGCGATCCCGATCCCCAGGAGCAGGGTCCACGCCGCCCGGCCCAGGAGCCGCCGGCCGGGGACCCCGCGGGCCAGCAGCACCAGCGCCGCGCCGATCGTCGCCATGTAGGCGGTGTAGAAGTTGGCCACCCACGCCGACGCGACGACCAGCGGCCCCAGCACCGGGTGCCGCCCCGTCCGTATCCACTCGCCGACCAGGCACAGCAGCGGGAAGGCGATCAGGCCGTCCAGCCACATCGGGTTGTACGACGCCTCGACGACGGACCAGCCGCACAGCGCGTACGAGGCGCCCAGCACCGCCGCGCCCCACCACGGCCCCCCGCGCTGCGCGAGCAGCAGCAGGCTCATGGCGGCGGCCGCGACGGCCATCTTGAGAACGGTGATCACGTACACCGCGAGGTCGATGTCGTCGCGTGGGAAGACCCCGACGAGGAGGGCGAACGGGCTGGTCAGATAGGTGCCGAGGTCCGGGAGGAAGCTGGTGCCCCAGCCGGAGGACCAGTTGAGCCACAGCCCGCCGTCCGCCCGCCCGTGCAGCAGGTCCCACAGGTGGGCGTGGAACGGCACGAACTGGTTGCCCAAGTCATTGACGGCCCGCGTACGTGGCCCGAAGGGGAAGGTCCGGGCGACCGCGTCACCGGCGCAGACGGCGAGGGCGGTGAGGAGCCCGGCCAGGGCCGCGGCGCGGGGCACGTTTCTCTCCATGGTGCGGCCGAATATGCCAGCGCCCTTCCGGGAAATCACCAGCCCCCCGGACCAGTTCACGCGATGGTCGTCTGCCCGCCATGTGGAGCGACCGCCACCGACACGCGCATCCGTTGTCGTTCTTCCGTGCTGATCTCGATAGTCGTGCCGTGCTTCAACGAAGAGGAGATCATCGGCCGCTTCCACGACCATGTGACCACGGAACTCGAATCCCTTGCGGTGGAATTCACCGTGGAATTCGAGCTGGTCTATGTGGACGACGGAAGCCATGACCGTACGCTCCCCCTCATCGAAGGGATCGCGGCTTCCGATTCCCGTACGCGCTATGTCTCCTTCAGCCGCAATTTCGGCAAGGAGGCGGCGATGCTGGCCGGCCTGCAGCACGCGGGCGGGGACGCCGTCGTCATCATGGACGCCGACCTCCAGCACCCGCCGGAGCTGATACGCCGCATGCTGCGGCTGCACGGCGAGGGCTTCGACCAGGTGGTGGCGCGGCGCACCCGCAGGGGCGACCGGGTGACCCGTACCGTCGCCGCCCGCGTCTACTACCGGCTGATCAACCGCCTCGTCGACGTCGAGCTCGTCGACGGTGTCGGCGACTTCAGGCTGCTGTCGCGCCGGACCGTCGACGCGATACTGGAACTCACCGAGTACAACCGCTTCTCCAAAGGCATCTTCGCCTGGGTGGGATTCCGCACCACCACCTTCGAGTACGAAAATGCCCGGCGTGAGCAGGGCCGCTCGAAATGGACCTTCGGCAAGCTGCTCAACTACGGCCTGGACGGTTTGATCTCCTTCAACGACAAACCACTGCGGGCCGCGCTCTATCTCGGCCTGCTGCTGGTGTCCCTCGCCGCCGCGTATACCGCCTGGATCGTCGGTGACGCCCTGGTGAACGGTGTCGACACCCCCGGTTATGTCACCCTGCTGGTGACGGTCACGGCACTCGCCGGGGTGCAGATGGTGATGCTGGGCCTCGTCGGGGAGTATGTGGGCCGTATCTATTACGAGGTGAAACGCCGCCCGCACTTCCTGGTGAAGGCGACCAACACGCCCGTACCGGACCACCGACCCCGTGGGGAGCTCGTACGCCGATGACCGTCCGCGGCCAGATCGTCAGGTTCGCCCTGGTCGGCGTGGTGAACACCACCACCTACTACGGCTTCTACCTGTCGTTCCTGGCGCTCGGCCTGCCCTATGTGGCCGCCCACGTCGTCGCCTTCCTGCTCTCCATGACCGGGTCCTTCTTCCTGAACTGCCGCTTCACCTACCGGACCCGCCCCACGTGGCGGAAGTTCCTGCTGTTCCCGCTGACCAACGCCGCCAACTTCGTGATCACCACCAGCGGCGTGTGGCTCCTGGTCGACGTGGCGGGCTTCTCCAGCCGCTGGGCCCCGCTGCTCGCCGCCGCGGCGGCCATCCCGATCACGTTCGTCGTCTCTCGGACGATCATGCTGAGGCCCGAGACCCCCCGGACCCGTGACTCGTTGACCGAAGCAGTGGCCTCGAAGTAGTGGCCTGAGCCACATTCACTGCCTACCATCGATCACCGCAAGGTCGTTCACACTGACGCACGACCCACGCCGGGAGGCTCCTTTGCACCGCCTGCATCGCCGCCGTCGCACCGCGCTCTCCGTCTCCGCCGCGCTCCTCGCCGCGGCCCCGCTCCTGGCCGGCTGCGGAAGCGACGCCCACCCGGGCGCGGCGGCCGTCGTCGACGGCGACCGGATCGAGGTCGCCGCCCTCCAGGCGCAGGTCAGGGACGTACGCAGCGCCCAGGAGACGTCTCCGCAGGCGAAGCAGCTGATCGAGGCCACCGGCGACCTGAACCGCGAGAAGCTGAACGGCATGATCTTCGACCGGGTGGTGGAGAAGGTCGCCACCGATCACGGGATCACCGCCAGCCGCAAGGAGGTCCAGGAGACCCGGCGGGCCGCCGCGGGCCAGAGCGGCGGCGAGGAGCAGCTCGCCGCGATGCTGCTGCAGCAGCAGGGCATCGCGCCGGACGAGATCGACAGCGTGGTGCGGCGCAACGTCCTCATGAACAAGATCGCCGCGAAGCTGGGCGCCGGGAACACCCCGGAGGGGCAGCAGAAGCTCACCGAGGTCTTCGCGGCCGCGTCCAAGGCCCTCGACATCGAGGTGAACCCGCGGTACGGCACCTGGGACAACGACAAGATCCAGCTCGGTGAGTACACCGCACCCTGGATCCGCCGGCTGAGCGAACAGCGGCAGATGTAGGTTCGAGGGGTGAACGCCGACACCCCCGACACCCCTGGCCGCATCGTTCTGCTCACCGCCAGCCACCGCGTCGCGCCCGGGCTGCTGTCCTGGCCCGCGTGGCGGACACTGCACGACGCCGACCGGGTCCTGTGCGCCGACGAAGCGCACCCGCAGCTTCCGTACCTGCGCGAGGCGGGCGTCGCCGTGGACATCGCCGCGCCCACCGCGCAGGAGCTGGTCGACTTCTGTGCCGGGGGCCGCGCGGTGGTGGTCGTGGCGACCGGCGAGGGCGACCGCGCCCTGACGGACGGGCTGGCCCGGATGGCGGGCTCAGGCCGGGTCGCCATGCCCGACCTGGAGCTGCTGCCCGGCTCGTACGACCTGCCCGGCGCCCGGCTGCTGGACCTGGTCGAGGTGATGGACCGCATCCGCCGCGAATGCCCCTGGTCGTCGCGGCAGACGCACGAGGGCCTGGCCAAGTACGGCATCGAGGAGGCGTACGAGCTCGTCGAGGCCATCGAGGACGGCGACCGTGACGAGCTGCGCGAGGAGCTCGGGGACGTCCTGCTCCAGGTGGTGTTCCACGCGCGGATCGCCGAGGAGCACGAGGAGGAGCCGTTCTCGATCGACGACGTGGCCGGCACGATCGTCGACAAGCTGATCCACCGCCACCCCCACGTCTTCGGCGACGAGCGCGCCGAGACGCCGGAGGAGGTCAAGGAGCACTGGCTGCGGACCAAGGCGATCGAGAAGCGGCGCGCGTCGGTGACGGACGGCGTCCCGCTCGGCCAGCCGGGCCTCGCCCTGGTGGCGAAGCTCGCGAGCCGCGTCCGCAACGCCGGTCTGGACGTCGCCCCGCCGTCCGGTGACGGCATCGGCTACGAGCTGCTGGCCCTCGCCGTACGCGCGGAGGCCGCGGGCGTCGACCCCGAGGCGGCCCTGCGCGCGGCCGGTCGCGCCTACCGCGACGCGATCCGGGCGGCGGAGGCCCCCGCGGCGCCGGATACCGTCGAGGAGTGAACGCCCCGCACGACAAGAACGCCCACCCGAGCACGCCGGACACCCCCGAAGCCGCCCCGGACGCCTCCGAAACCGCCCCGTCGGGCACCCCGGCCGCCCCGCGCCACCCGGCCGCCCCGGACGCCTCGCGGGGCGAGGCCCCGGAGGGGCAGCCGGCCGGCCAGGGCGGTCCGGACAGCCCCACGCCCTCCGACGCCCCGCGCGCCCGCGCCCCGCGGTCCGGCGTACCGGCCACTTCTGAGGACGGGGCGCCCGAGCTCTTCACCTGGGAGTTCGCGACCGATCCGTACCCCGCCTACGCCTGGCTGCGGGAGCACGCGCCCGTGCACCGGACGAGGCTCCCCAGCGGGGTCGAGGCGTGGCTGGTGACGCGGTACGGGGACGCGCGACAGGCGCTGGCCGACCAGCGGCTGAGCAAGAACCCCGCGCACCACGACGAGCCCGCGCACGCCAAGGGCAAGACCGGCATTCCGGGCGAGCGCAAGGCCGAGCTGATGACGCATCTGCTCAACATCGACCCGCCGGACCACACCCGGCTGCGCCGGCTGGTGTCGAAGGCGTTCACGCCCCGCCGCGTGGCCGAGTTCGCTCCGCGTGTGCAGGAGCTCACGGACCGGCTCATCGACAACTTCGTTACAAAGGGGAGCGCCGACCTCATCCATGAGTTCGCCTTCCCGCTCCCCATTTACGCCATTTGCGACATGCTGGGGGTGCCCCGGGAGGACCAGGACGACTTCCGCGACTGGGCCGGGATGATGATCCGGCACGGCGGCGGGCCGCGCGGTGGGGTCGCGCGGTCGGTGAAGAAGATGCGCGGCTATCTCTTGGAGCTGATCCACCGCAAGCGCGAGACGCCGGGGGACGACCTGATCTCGGGGCTCATCAAGGCCTCCGACCACGGCGAGCACCTCACCGAGAACGAGGCCGCCGCGATGGCGTTCATCCTCCTCTTCGCGGGCTTCGAGACGACGGTCAACCTCATCGGCAACGGCGTCTACGCGCTGCTGCGCAACCCCGGCCAGCGTGAACGCCTCCAGGCCTCCCTGGCCGCCGGTGAGCAGGGGCTGCTGGAGACCGGGGTCGAGGAACTGCTGCGCTACGACGGGCCGGTGGAGCTGGCGACGTGGCGGTTCGCGACCGAGCCGCTCACCATCGGCGGCGAGCGGATCGCGGCCGGCGACCCCGTGCTCGTCGTGCTCGCCGCGGCCGACAGGGACCCCGAGCGGTTCGACGAGCCGGACACGCTCGACCTGGCGCGGCGGGACAACCAGCACCTGGGGTACGGGCACGGCATCCACTACTGCCTCGGCGCGCCGCTCGCCCGGCTGGAGGGGCAGACCGCGCTGGCGACGCTGCTGACCCGGTTGCCCGACCTTCGGCTTGCGGTGGATCCGGCCGATTTGCGGTGGCGTGGCGGGCTCATTATGCGGGGACTGCGTACGCTCCCGGTCGAGTTCACCCCGTATGCGCCCCCCAATAACTGACGCTCCGTCATTTCTGTGATCTTCGCGTAATCTCCGCTGCATCGACTTGTGACTAGCGTTCGAATGCCGCTACGTTCACCGTCACCTCAGCAGTCACGCGAAAGGCAGCACCGCATGCGCTCCGGGAACGGCCGGCACCGACGACCCCGTCAAGCCCCCGCCATCGTCGTCGCGGCAGGGGTGACCGGATCCGCCATCGCGCTCCCGCTGCTCGGCGCGGGTTCCGCGTCGGCGGCCGACGCCACCACATGGGACCGGGTGGCCGAATGCGAGTCCGGCGGCATGTGGAGCGCGGACCTCGGTAACGGCTTCTACGGCGGCCTGCAGATGTCGCAGGAGACCTGGGAGTCGTACGGGGGCCTCGCCCACGCCGCACGCCCCGACCTCGCCAGCCGCACCGAGCAGATAGCCGTCGCCGAGAAGGTCTACGCCGCGACGGGCGTCAAGGCGTGGGAGACCTGCGCCCCCATCGCGGGCCTGGGCGGCGCCACCACCTCCCCCGACGCCGACCCCACGGGCACGGCCCCGGCCACGCCCGAGGCGGCGGACCCGACCGAGACGCTCGAGGACACGGGCACGCCCGAGCCGTCGGAGCCGTCCGACCCGGCCGGGTCCCTCCTGCCCACCGAGCCCGCCCCGACGACCCCTGGCGCGCCGCAGAGCCCCGCCCCGGGGACCGGGAAGCACCGGGGTGAGCCCGCGAAGGAGGAGGCGTCGACGACGGAGCCGACCGACCCCACGGCCCCGGCCGCCCCCGCCGACCCCACCGCACCGGTCACGCCCGGCACGCCGGAGGGCGAAAGCACCCTCAAGCCCACCGATCCGGCGAATACCGGCAATTCGGCCACCGACCGCGAAAACGGTGGACACCCCTCGCGGGGTGACGGGGCGACACGCGACCCGGGGAGCGTCGCGCCCGGCGCGTACACGGTCCAGCCCGGCGACAACCTGTCGGTCATCGCGGACGAGCACAAGGTCCCCGGCGGCTGGTCGGCGCTCTACGAGGCCAACCAGGACACCGTCGGTGCCGATCCGGACCTCATTCTCCCCGGTCAGAGCCTTGAGCTGACGACGGATCAGCCGCAGGACTGAGGCTGTATGTCCGCTTCTGTGTAAGTGAGACATGAATCTCTTCGGCCCGGCGGGCGGGCCACGGCCCACCGAACCGCACAATCCGCCCTTCACCTGCGTAAACGCCCGTCAATGGCGGGCGGATAAGGGCTGATTGACCCGGATGTCCGTCTTTGAACTTCGGGAAGGTCTGTGGCTACGGTCGTGACCGCTCGCCACCGCGGGCCCCTTCGACCGGAACGCCGAATCCTGCCGCCGGTCGACGGGAACAGTCGTCGCGTCATGCGCCGAAGGCAGGAGCGGGGGACCCAGGTAAGTGCCGGGCCCGGCCATGGAGACATGGCATGGAACCGGCTTGGGGTGAAGCCGCGCGCACCACGGTGCCGCGCGGCCGGGCCACTCACTCGCCCGAACCCGACAGCTCACCTCGCAGGCGTCGGTGAGGAGATGTCCCATGCTGTTCTCCGGCAAGTCCAAGCACCGTCGCCCCTCCAAGGCCGCCCGATTCGTCGCGTTCGCCGGTATCACCGGTGCCGCCGTCGCCGCCCCGCTGATGGGCGCCACGACCGCCTCGGCCGCCACCGGCGCCGAGTGGGAGAAGGTCGCCCAGTGCGAGTCCGGCGGCAACTGGTCCATCAACACCGGCAACGGCTACTACGGCGGCCTGCAGTTCTCGGCCTCCACCTGGGCCGCCTACGGCGGCACCGCGTACGCCCCGACCGCCGACCAGGCCTCCAAGTCGCAGCAGATAGAGATCGCCGAGAAGGTCCTCGCCGGCCAGGGCAAGGGTGCCTGGCCGCACTGCGGCGTCGGCCTGTCCAACGCCTCCTACGACGGCGGCGGCGCCGAGCAGGCCCAGCCGCAGCCGGAGCGCAAGGCCGAGCAGCCCACCACGCGCAGCGAGCAGCGCACCGCGCCCAAGGCCGCTCCCAAGGCCGAGTCGAAGAAGACCGTCACCACCCCGACCGGCAAGAAGGTCGAGAAGGGTGACGGCGAGTACAAGGTGAAGGCCGGCGACACCCTCAGCACCATCGCCGCCGAGAAGAAGGTCGCGGGCGGCTGGGAGAAGCTCTTCCAGCTGAACAAGGACATCGTCGACGACGCCGATCTGATCTACCCGGGCCAGCAGCTCCACCTGAGCTGACCCTCGTGAGACCACCCCGGTCCGGCGCGTCCTTCCCCCGTACGCGCCGGGCCGGGGTTTCCCGTTCCGCCCTCCTGAGCGGCCCCTCGCACACCCTGGCTACCCGTCGGTAAGTTTCATGTCGTTTTGCCCGTAATGCCGACTCGTGCGCCCTTTTTCGTCCCAGGAGGCGGGCGTCGGCTGGTCACGGCTCCGCGGCCGGTTAGGCTCTTGCCGCAAGGCCAAAGAGACCCTGCACCACCATGCGTCACATCTTGCGTCACATCCCAGAAGGAGATGCTCGTGCCGTCCATCGACGTCGTCGTAGCCCGGGAAATCCTGGACTCCCGAGGCAACCCCACGGTCGAGGTCGAGGTCGGCCTCGACGACGGCAGCACCGGCCGTGCTGCCGTTCCGTCCGGTGCCTCCACCGGAGCGTTCGAGGCCCTCGAGCTCCGCGACGGTGACAAGGACCGCTACCTCGGCAAGGGTGTCGAGAAGGCCGTCCTCGCCGTCATCGAACAGATCGGCCCGGAGCTCGTCGGCTACGACGCCACCGAGCAGCGGCTGATCGACCAGGCGATGTTCGACCTGGACGCCACCCCGGACAAGTCGTCGCTCGGCGCCAACGCCATCCTCGGTGTCTCCCTCGCCGTCGCGCACGCCGCCTCCGAGGCGTCCGACCTGCCGCTCTTCCGCTACCTGGGCGGCCCGAACGCGCACCTGCTGCCCGTTCCGATGATGAACATCCTGAACGGCGGCTCGCACGCCGACTCCAACGTGGACATCCAGGAGTTCATGATCGCTCCGATCGGCGCGGAGTCCTTCTCCGAGGCCCTTCGCTGGGGCGCCGAGGTCTACCACACCCTGAAGAAGGTCTTGAAGGAGAAGGGCCTCTCCACGGGTCTGGGCGACGAGGGCGGCTTCGCCCCGAACCTCGACTCCAACCGCGCCGCCCTCGACCTCATCCTCGAGGCCATCAAGCAGGCCGGTTACGCCCCGGGCAAGGACATCGCCCTGGCGCTCGACGTCGCCGCGTCCGAGTTCTACAAGGACGGCGCCTACGAGTTCGAGGGCAAGTCCCGCTCGGCCGCCGAGATGACGGACTACTACGCCGAGCTCGTCGACGCGTACCCGCTGGTCTCCATCGAGGACCCGCTGTTCGAGGACGACTGGGACGGCTGGAAGACCATCACCGAGAAGCTGGGCTCCAAGGTCCAGCTCGTCGGCGACGACCTGTTCGTCACCAACCCGGAGCGCCTGGCGCGCGGCATCGAGGAGAACGCCGCCAACGCCCTGCTGGTCAAGGTCAACCAGATCGGTTCGCTGACCGAGACCCTCGACGCCGTCGAGATGGCCCAGCGCAACGGCTTCAAGTGCATGATGTCGCACCGCTCCGGCGAGACCGAGGACGTCACCATCGCCGACCTGGCCGTCGCCACCAACTGCGGCCAGATCAAGACCGGCGCCCCGGCCCGCTCCGAGCGCGTCGCCAAGTACAACCAGCTGCTGCGCATCGAGGAGATCCTCGACGACGCCGCCGTGTACGCGGGCCGCTCGGCCTTCCCGCGCTTCAAGGGCTGATCCTTCCCAGCCCGGGTTACGTACGTCCCCGGCCACGGTCCCGTACCGTGTCCGGGGACGTACGTACGTAACGGGCAAGGGGAGGCGGGTACAACACATGGCCCGGGACCGGTTCTCCACCGCGACCAGGTTGCGACTGCTCGGCGAGCAGACCGCCGCCCGCGTCTACCGCTCCCAGACCCGCCGCCAGGCCCGCCGCTCCCGGCTCACCGGACGCGCGGCCTTCCTCGCGCTGGTCGTCTGCTCGCTGGTGGTCGCCCTGGCCTACCCGATGCGCCAATGGGTGTCCCAGCGCGCCGAGATCGCCGAGCAGGAGCGGCTGGCGGCCGAGGCGGGCGAGCGCGTCGAACGGCTGCGCGACGAGAAGGCGCGGCTCCAGGACGACGCGTACATCAAGCGCCTGGCGCGGGAGCACCTGCACTATGTACTCCCGGGGGAGACCGGCTACACGGTCATCGACCCCGACGCGGTGCGCCAGCGCCGCACCGACCAGGGCGCGGCCGACCGCCCCTGGTACTCCAACCTCTGGGACGGCGTGGACACCGCCGACCGCACCGACCGCAAGTAGAACCCAAGGCAGGCATGGAAACGCCCCCTCCGCAGACCGAACGCACCGAGCCCACCGAGGCGGACGTCGCGGCGTTCAAGGAACAGCTCGGCCGCCCGCCGCGCGGCCTGCGCGCCATCGCGCACCGCTGCCCGTGCGGCAACCCGGACGTGGTGGAGACCGCGCCCCGGCTCCCCGACGGCACGCCGTTCCCGACGACGTACTACCTCACGTGCCCGCGCGCGGCCTCCGCGATCGGCACGCTGGAGGCGAACGGCGTCATGAAGGAGATGACCGAGCGTCTCCAGAGCGACCCGGAACTCGCCGCCGCCTACCGCGCGGCGCACGAGGACTACATCGCGCGCCGCGACGCCATCGAGGTCCTGGAGGGCTTCCCGAGCGCCGGCGGCATGCCGGACCGGGTGAAGTGCCTGCACGTGCTCGTCGGCCACTCGCTGGCCGCCGGGCCGGGGGTGAACCCGCTGGGCGACGAGGCCATCGCGATGCTGCCGGAGTGGTGGGCCAAGGGCCCCTGCGTCACCGCCCACCGGGACGAGGAGGCCGGCGAATGACCCGCGTCGCCGCCATCGACTGCGGTACGAACTCCATCCGTCTGCTCGTCGCCGACGTCGACCCGTCGACCGGCGAAGTCACGGACCTGGACCGCCGGATGACGATCGTGCGGCTGGGCCAGGGCGTCGACAGGACCGGGCGGCTCGCGCCCGAGGCGCTGGAGCGGACCTTCGCGGCCTGCCACGAGTACGCCGCCGTGATCAAGGAGTACGGCGCCGAGAGGCTCCGGTTCGTGGCGACCTCCGCCTCGCGCGACGCCGAGAACCGCGACGACTTCGTCCGGGGCGTCATGGACATCCTGGGCGTGGAGCCCGAGGTCATCAGCGGTGACCAGGAGGCGGAGTTCTCCTTCACCGGGGCGACGAAGGAGCTGACGGGCTCCGACGAGTACCTGGTCGTGGACATCGGCGGCGGCTCCACCGAGTTCGTGGTGGGCGCCGCGCACGCCCGCGCCGCCCGGTCGGTCGACATCGGCTGCGTCCGCCTGACCGAGCGTCATGTGCGCAGCGACCCGCCCTCCGAGGCGGAGGTCGCCGCGATCCGGGCCGACGTCGAGGCGGCGCTGGACCTGGCGGAGGAGACCGTCCCGCTGCGGGAGGCGGAGACGCTCGTCGGACTGGCCGGTTCGGTGACCACGGTCGCCGCGATCGCCCTGGGGCTGACCTCCTACGACTCGGCCGCGATCCACCGGTCGCGCATCTCCTACGAGCAGGTCGCCGAGGTCACGGGGCGGCTGCTGGCGGCGACGCACGACGAGCGGTCCGCGATCCCGGTGATGCACCCGGGCCGGGTGGACGTCATCGTCTCCGGAGCGCTGGTCCTGCTGGCCGTGATGGACCGGATCGGGGCCCGTGAGGTGGTCGTCTCCGAACACGACATTCTGGACGGAATCGCCCTCTCGCTCGTCTGATCGCCGTCCCGGTCGAGCGCCGCCGGACAGCCCGTCGGAAAAGTTCGTGAAGTTCTTCACAAGGAAAAGGGCCCCGAGGGGGGTCGGGGAGCCGCTCAACGGCCTCCGGAGCCCCCCTCGGGGCCCTTTCGCAGGCGCGGAAGCCACCCTCGTCTGTGTTTCGCAGGTGTGAAGTCCGGTGGTGGTCCACGGTTAAAAGGTGCTCGCAGGCCCAGTTCAACAGGGGTGAACAACGTCTTCCGTTACACCGTGGTTCCCTTGCGGCGCCATGACCTCGGTCACGCGGGCCGCGCAGTGTAGCAGAGGTCTCCCAGGAGCTTGTGAAGGGGCGCACGAGCGACCCCCCTCGACCGGGTGGATACTCGATGGCATGAGCACCACGGAGCGTCCCAGGATCCTCGTAGTAGGCGGTGGGTACGTAGGCCTGTACGCAGCTCGGCGCATTCTCAAGAAGATGCGCTACGGCGAGGCGACCGTCACGGTCGTCGACCCCCGGTCGTACATGACCTACCAGCCCTTCCTGCCCGAAGCCGCCGCCGGCAGCATCTCGCCGCGGCACGTCGTCGTCCCGCTGCGACGCGTGCTGCC
Organism: Streptomyces sp. NPDC041796; assembly: GCF_055590785.1. Lineage (NCBI taxonomy): Bacteria > Bacillati > Actinomycetota > Actinomycetes > Kitasatosporales > Streptomycetaceae > Streptomyces > Streptomyces sp. NPDC041796. The sequence continues at coordinate 62,065 of NZ_JBVJAH010000010.1, read as the reverse complement.
CAAGGCCGAGGTACTCACCGGCCGGGTCACCACCATCGACCAGGACCGCAAGGTCGCCACGATCGCGCCGCTCGTCGGCGAGTCGTACGAGCTGCCGTTCGACTACCTGGTCATCGCGCTGGGTGCGATCTCCCGCACCTTCCCGATCCCCGGTCTCGCCGAGCAGGGCATCGGCATGAAGGGCATCGAGGAGGCCATCGGCCTGCGCAACCACGTCCTCGAGCAGCTCGACAAGGCCGACTCGACGACCGATGAGGAGGTCCGCCGCAAGGCGCTGACCTTCGTCTTCGTGGGCGGCGGCTTCGCCGGCGCGGAGACCATCGGTGAGGTCGAGGACCTGGCCCGCGACGCCGCCAAGTACTACAAGAACGTGAAGCGCGAGGACATGCGCTTCATCCTGGTCGACGCCGCGGACAAGATCCTCCCCGAGGTCGGCCCCAAGCTCGGCGCGTACGGCAAGGAGCACCTGGAGGGCCGTGGGGTCGAGGTCTACCTCTCGACGTCCATGGACTCCTGCGTCGACGGCCACGTGGTGCTGAAGAACGGCCTGGAGGTCGACTCCAACACCATCGTGTGGACCGCCGGTGTGAAGCCCAACCCGGCGCTCGCCCGCTACGGCCTGCCGCTCGGCCCCCGCGGTCACGTCGACTGCGACGCCACCCTCCAGGTCAAGGGCACCGACTACATCTGGGCCGCCGGCGACAACGCCCAGGTCCCGGACCTCGTCGGCCGCAAGGCCGGCAACGAGAACGCCTGGTGCCCGCCGAACGCCCAGCACGCGCTGCGCCAGGCCAAGGTCCTCGGCGACAACGTGATCTCCGGCATGCGGGGCTTCCCGCAGAAGGAGTACAGCCACGCCAACAAGGGTGCGGTCGCCGGTCTCGGCCTGCACAAGGGCGTCGCGATGATCGTCATGGGCAAGGTGAAGATCAAGCTCAAGGGCCGTCTCGCCTGGTACATGCACCGCGGCTACCACGGCATGGCGATGCCGACCTGGAACCGCAAGATCCGCGTCTTCGCGGACTGGACGCTCGCGATGTTCCTCAAGCGCGAGGTCGTCTCGCTCGGCGCCATAGAGTCGCCGCGCGAGGAGTTCTACGAGGCCGCCAAGCCGGCCCCGGCCGCGCCCGCGTCGAAGCCGGAGAAGGCCAAGGCCTCCTGACCGGGTAGTTCCCAGGCACCTCCGCGTCGAGGGGCCGCCCGCCATCCGTGGTGCGGGCGGCCCCTTCCGCGTACCCGGGCCTTGTCGGGTCCCGGCGCCCGGCCCTTCCGTATGCCCGGCGCTTCCGCGGGCCCCCGGCCGGGAGAGCCCCCGGCCGGAGAGCCTCCGGCGGGCTGAGGGCGCGTCAGGGCGCACGGGGAGGGTGAACGGCCCGCATTTTGCCGTCGCATTGCTTCGTTTCGGGACTGCGCCCGCGCGCCCCGGGTGTTTTCGTGGTGTTGAGCATTTCTGGGACTCCTCATCACGGAGGTGTGCACCATGGCCGATGCCGCGTCGCGGCTCACCACGCTCGCCGAGGATCTGCTGGGCGTTCCGCTCCCGGTCCGGATCCGTGCCTGGGACGGCAGTGAAGCGGGACCGCCCGGTGCGCCCGTCCTCGTCGTACGCCACCGCCGGGCACTGCGGCGGCTGATGTGGAGGCCGGGCGAGCTGGGGCTCGCGCGGGCCTGGGTCGCCGGTGAGCTCGACGTGGAGGGCGACCTGTACGAGGTCCTCGACCGGCTCGCCGGCCTGGTCTGGGAGCGCGGCGACGCCACCACCGAGGACTCCGTGCACCCCGTACGCGACCCCAGATTGCGCGCCGCCGCCCGCGCCCTGCTCCAGCTCGCCGGGCCCTGGCCGCCGCCCCGGCCGCCCGCCGAGGAGGTCAGGCGCCGCACCGGCCCCCTGCACACCAAGCGGCGCGACAAGGCGGCCATCAGCCACCACTACGACGTCGGCAACGACTTCTACGAACTGGTCCTCGGGCCCTCCATGGTCTACTCGTGCGCCTACTGGGCCGAGGACGGCACCCTCGAAGAGGCACAGGTCGCCAAGCTCGACCTCGTCTGCCGCAAGCTGGCCCTCAAGCAGGGCGACCGGCTGCTCGACGTGGGCTGCGGCTGGGGCTCCATGGCCATCCAGGCCGCCCGCGGGTACGGCGCCCGTGTCGTCGGCATCACCCTCTCCACCGAGCAGGCCGCCTACGCGCGCAAACGCGTCGCCGACGAGGGCCTGACCGACCTGGTCGAGATCCGGGTCCAGGACTACCGGGACGTCAAGGACGGGCCGTACGACGCGATCTCGTCCATCGGCATGGCCGAGCACGTCGGGCAGGTCCGCTACCGCGAGTACGCCGACGACCTGTACGCCCTGCTCAAGCCCGGCGGCCGGCTCCTGAACCACCAGATCTCCCGCCGCCCCGAGAAGAACGAAGCCGCCTACCGCGTCGACGACTTCATCGACCGGTACGTCTTCCCCGACGGCGAACTCGCGCCCGTCGGCCGCACCGTCGGCGCCCTCGAGGACGCCGGGTTCGAGGTGCGCGACGTCGAGGCCATCCGTGAGCACTACGCCCTCACCCTGCGGCAGTGGGTGGCCAACCTGGAGGACAACCGGGCCGAGGCCGAGCGGTTCACCTCCCCGGGCCGGGCACGCGTCTGGCGCCTCTACATGGCCGCCTCCGCCGTCTCCTTCGAACGCAACCGCATCGGCGTCAACCAGGTGCTCGCCGTACGGACCCCGGAGGACGGCGTCTCCGGCCTCCCGCTGCGCCCGAGGGCGTGGACCGAGCGACCGGACCGCTGACACGCCGAGGGCCGGGCTCCCGCGAACGGGAACCCGGCCCTCACCTCTCCACGGCCCTTTGCGGGACTGCGGCTACTCGGCCTTGATGGCGTTCAGCATGTTCAGCCTCGCCGCGCTGCGCGCCGGCCACATCGCGGCCAGGACGCCCACCAGGGCCGCCAGGCCCAGGAAGATCCCGATCCGGTCCCACGGGATGACCAGCGCGTAACCCGGGATGTTCGACTTGATGGTCTGGCCGATGGCCCAGCCCAGGAACGAGCCGAGGCCGATACCGACCACCGCGCCGAAGACCGAGATGACCACGGCCTCCAGCCGCACCATCCGCTTCACCCGGCGGCGGTCCAGACCGATCGCCCGCAGCATGCCGATCTCCTGCTGCCGCTCGAAGACGGACATCGCCAGGGTGTTGACGACACCCAGCACCGCGATGATCAGCGCCATCGCCAGCAGGCCGTACATGATGTTCAGCATCATGTTGATCATGCCGCCGAACTGGTCGCGGACGTCCTGCTTGTCCATCACGTTGATCGCGGGGTTCTTGCCGAGGGCGTCGACCAGCGCCTTCTCGTTCGCGGCGGACTCACCGCCGTCCATGTTCACGAAGACCTGCCGGATGTACGGCTTCACCTCGTGCGGGGCGACGACCTTGGTGTCCACCAGCACCGGCGAGAGCAGCTCGCTGTCCTTGTAGACCGCGCCGACGGTCAGCTTGCCCTTCTTCTTGTCGGCGAAGGTGACCGGCAGGGTCTCACCGACCTTCCAGCCCTGCTTCTCGGCCGTCTTCTCGGCGACCGCCAGCTGTCCCTTGCCGAGCGAAGCCAGCGAGCCGTCCACCAGCTCCACGTTGAGGACCCGCTCGACGTCACCCGGGGTGATGGCCGAAGCCGACACCCAGTTGTCCTCGACGTCGAAGTACGTGGCCTGCTGCGGCGAGACCGCCGTGGTACCCGGAGCCTTCTCCAGCGCGGCCAGCGCGGACTGGTCGAGGTAGCCGCCGCTGGCCATGGCGACGGTGTAGTCGGCCTTGAGCTGGTCCGTGGTCATCTTGTCCAGCGCCGTGCCGACCGTGACGCCCAGCACCGACAGTCCCGTGACCAGCGTCAGGCCGATGGCCAGCGCGGAGGCGGTGGCACCGGTGCGGCGCGGGTTGCGGACCGCGTTCTGCGCGGCCAGCTTGCCGGAGACCCCGAACGCGCTGATCATGAGCGGCCGTACGAGGGCGATGATCGGGCGGGACAGCAGCGGGATGAGCACGATCACACCGATCAGTGCGAGGAAGGCACCGCCCGCGATGAGCATCCGGCCGTCGGAGCCGGCCGCGGCACCCGCCACGATCAGCGCCGCGCCCGCGGCGGTGAAGAACGCGCCGATGGAGTTGCGCACGACCAGGGACTTGGTGGTCGCCACCGCGTGGACGCTGCTCATCGCCGCCACCGGCGGGATCTTGGCGGCGCGGCGGCCGGGCAGCCAGGCGGCGAACATCGTGATCAGGACACCGACGCCGAGCGAGGCGAGTACCGGCGTCGTACCGATGACGAGCGGTCCCTCGGGCACCTTCATGCCGAACGCCGCCATGCCGGAGCGCAGGCCTACCGCCAGTCCGATACCGAGGGCGAAGCCGACCACCGAGGCCACCAGGCCGACCACACCGGCCTCGGCCAGCACCGAGCGGGTGATCTGCTTCCGGGAGGCACCGACGGCGCGCATCAGCGCCAGTTCCTTGGTGCGCTGGGCGACCAGCATGGTGAAGGTGTTGGAGATCAGGAAGACGCCGACGAAGAGCGCGATGGCGGCGAAGCCGAGCAGCATCTGGTTGAGGCTGCTGAGCTCTTCCTCGATCATCTTCGCCTGCTCGTCGGCGAGCGCGGTGCCCGTCTTGGCCTCGGCGTTCTCCGGGATCAGCGGCTCGACCGCGTCGAGGATCTTCGCGTCGTCGGCGCCGGACGCGGCGGCGACGGTCAGGTCCTTGTAGTAGCCGGGCTTCAGGTAGAGCGACTGCGCCACGGAGGTGTCGAAGAGGACCAGGCTGCCGCCGGCGCTGACGGCGCCGTCCTCGGTGGTGAAGACACCGGCCAGGGTGTACTCCTTGACCGGGCCGTTCGTGGCGACCCGCACCCGGTCGCCGACCTTGTACTCACCCTTGACGGCGGTGTCCTTGTCGAGGGCGACCTGGTCGGCCTTCACCGGGCCGGAGCCCTCGGTGAAGTCGTAGGCGGCGTCCTTGCCGTCCTTGCCGGGGGCGAAGTTGGAGCCCTTGTTGGACCAGCCGACGCCGATCAGCTTGCCCTCGGGGTCGGCGACCCCGGCGAAGCCGTCCACACGTCCGGTGACGGAGGCGACCCCGTCGAGCTTCTTGATCTTGTCGACGGTCTGCTGGGAGAGGCCCGGCTCCTGCTTGGCGTCGTTCTCGTCGGCGTAGGAGGTGACGGCGACCGCGACGTTGTCGTAGCTCTTGGCCGACTGGTTGCGGAAGGCGTTGGACAGGGTGTCGGTGAAGACCAGGGTGCCGGAGACGAACGCGACGCCGAGCATGACGGCGAGCACGGTCATCAGCAGCCTGGCCTTGTGCGCGAGCACATTGCGCAAGGCAGTACGGAACATGAGGTGTGAGTCCTGGGGTGAAGAGGGATCGGCGAGGGCCGGAGCGCGTCCGGGTCGGGCCGGGGAGTCCGGGGCGGGCGCCCCGCGGGGCGTCAGCTCGTGCGGCCCTTGGCGTCGAACTCCTTCATGCGGTCGAGCACGCCGTCCGCCGTCGGGTGCAGCATCTCGTCGACGATGCGGCCGTCGGCCAGGAAGATCACGCGGTCGGCGTAGGAGGCGGCGACCGGGTCGTGGGTGACCATCACCACGGTCTGGCCCAGTTCGCGCACCGAATTGCGCAGGAAGCCCAGCACCTCGGCGCCGGAGCGGGAGTCGAGGTTTCCGGTCGGCTCGTCACCGAAGATGATCTCGGGGCGGGAGGCCAGCGCGCGGGCCACGGCGACGCGCTGCTGCTGGCCGCCGGAGAGCTGTGCGGGCCGGTGGCCCAGCCGGCCCGACAGGCCCACCATCTCGATGACCTTGTTCACCCACTCCTTGTCGGGCTTGCGCCCCGCGATGTCCATGGGCAGCGTGATGTTCTCCTGCGCGGTCAGCGTCGGCAGCAGGTTGAAGGCCTGGAATATGAAGCCGATCTTGTCGCGCCGCAGCTGGGTGAGCTGCTTGTCCTTGAGGGAGCCCAGCTCCGTGTCACCGATGCGCACCGAGCCGCTGCTGAAGGTGTCGAGCCCGGCCACGCAGTGCATCAGCGTCGACTTGCCGGAGCCCGAGGGGCCCATGATCGCGGTGAACTCGCCCTGGTGGAAGTCCACCGTGACCCGGTCCAGGGCGACCACCTGGGTCTCGCCGTGTCCGTAGACCTTGGACAGATCCATGGCGCGGGCGGCTACCGCGGTGGCGCGGTAAGCGGTGGGTGTGGTGGTCACGAGGGGCTCCTGTCGAGGACTGTTCTTCGAGGACCTCTCCATCGTCATCGTCGAGCACCCGCCGGGCGTCCGCCCGCATGCCCGTATCCGGGGCCGCCTGGAGTCGGACCCGGCGGGCCCGCCCCTCCTCCTGAGGTATGACGGGACCCCTGAGACGCGCCCCCGGAATCACCGACCGGGTGACACGGGGCGACGACTTTCCGTCATTCCTTTGCGTACGTCTTTGCGGCCGCTAGCCGCGGGAGTCTGCTGTGCAACGCCGCTCACCAGCGCTGACGCTCACTCAGACGTCAATAAAATAAGACAACATCGTGCCACCGTTCCGCTGTTCGGGGGACGCGCCCCGATAGGCTCCTGTGCCAACGCGGAGCCGCGGGGTAACGCCCGGATGGTGGAATGCAGACACGGCGAGCTTAAACCTCGCTGGCCTTCGGGCCGTACCGGTTCGAGTCCGGTTCCGGGCACTCCCGACCCTCCTGACGGGAGCGGTCCCACAAAAAACCGGACGACCGGCAGGATCTGGCCACGGACGAGTGGCGGGGGAGAGGGAAAGATCCTCCCCGAGCACTAGGGTGTTTCTTTTGCTTGCCCATTACTCTTGTTCTCAAGGCCGCGCACGGCGGCCATGGAGGAGTGAGATGAGGAGCAGCAACCCGGTCTTCTCGCGACGGGGGTTCAGCCGCGACAACGGCTATGCGGGCTTCAACGCGCAGCAGCCGCAGGCCGGGGGCCCCGCCGCTGGAACGAACCCGTACGCGACGAACCCGTACGCGACCAACCCGTACGCCCAGGACGCCCAGCTCGGCGCCCCCGCACAGGCCCCGGCGCGCCCGGGTGCGATGACCATCGACGACGTGGTGTCGCGCACCGCGATGACGCTCGGTACGGTCTTCGTCACCGCGACGCTCGCCTGGTTCCTGCTGCCGGTCGACCCCGAGAACCTCGGCAAGTCGTACGGCATCGGCATCGGCGCGGCCCTCGTGGCCTTCGTCTTCGCGATGATCCAGTCCTTCAAGCGCAAGGCGTCCCCGGCGCTGATCCTGCTGTACGCGGCGTTCGAGGGCGTCTTCCTGGGCGTGATCTCCAACGCCGTCTCGACGTACGTCTCGCCCGGCGTCGTCCCGCAGGCGGTGCTCGGCACCATGGCGGTCTTCGCCGGTGTGCTGATCGCGTACAAGATGCGCTGGATCCGCGTCACCCGCCGCTTCTACGGCTTCGTGATGGCGGCCGCGCTCGGCTTCGTCCTGCTGATGGCGGTGAACCTGCTGTTCGCCGTGTTCGGCGGCGGTGACGGCCTCGGCTTCCGCAGTGGTGGCCTCGGTATCCTGTTCGGTGTCATCGGCATCATCCTCGGTGCCTGCTTCCTGGCCCTCGACTTCAAGCAGGTCGAGGACGGTGTCACCTACGGCGCTCCCCGAGAGGAGTCGTGGCTGGCCGCCTTCGGCCTCACCATGACGCTGGTGTGGATCTACCTGGAGTTCCTGCGACTGCTGTCGATCCTGCAGGGCGACGACTGATCGCTGTGACCGTACGAAGGGCCCGCCCGGCGATCGCCGGGCGGGCCCTTCGGCGTTGTCGGCGTTGTCGGCCGGCCGTCAGAGCAGCTTCCGGGCGGCCCGCCTCAGGTCGTACTCGTGGATGATCGCTTTGGCGTGTCCGTAACTGAGGTTGTGCTCGCCCCGGAGCCAGCTCACCTTCTCCTCGAAACGGACGAGGGAGGGGCCTTCCTCGACGGTGCGAAGCCAATCGGACACTTGCCGGCCTGTGCAGTGGGGAATGCGGGAGAGCAGATTTCGATGGGTCTCTTCGGAGAAGACTTGGGACATCGGCGCCTCCGGACGCTTTGCGCGTGTGCTCCTTCACGTCACCGTGCCTGAGCGTTCGCCCGTTGGCAACAGTTCCGTCGCGGCGCGTAGGGTCGCGGCGTGCTCGATACGACAGAACTGACCGCCGCCGTCGAACGCTTCGCCGACCGGCTGCGGGCCGCGCCGCAGAGCCGGCTCCAGCGGGGGGCGGCGGCCGAGGGACTGGCCCTGGCCAGGGAGTTGGCGCTGCGGGCCCAGCGGCTGGAGGCTCCGGACGCGCCGCCGCGGACCGTGCCGGACGCGGGGGTGTTCGTGGTCGCGGATCAGCTTGTGGTGGCCTGCAACGATTTGGCGGAAATTCTGCGAACGGCCCCGGCCGGCTCCCCGCTTCGGCAAGAGCTGCTGCGGCGGGAGCTGGACGAGGCCGTGGCGGCGGTGCGGCGGGCGGCGGCTACAGCGACGCTATGACGCGGTCGGCGAGGATGTAGACGTTCTCGGCGTCGGCGTCGCTGCCGCACGAGAAGGTCAGCGCGTACGCGCCGGACACCCCCGAACCACCCAGCAGGACGGGCGTCTCGCCCCTGCGCAGCGCCTCCGCGAGGCGCTCGGCGGTCTCCCGGTGGCCCGGCGTCATGCACAGGGTCGTGCCGTCGGCGAAGACGTACACGTCCAGGGTGCCGAGGGGGCCGGGCCGTACGTCGGTGAGCGCCGTGCGGGTCTCGGCGAGCTCCTCCAGGCGGGCCACGGTCCGCTCGTGGTCGGTGACGACCGGCGTCTGGACCGGGACGAAGTCGGGGTGCGAGGGGTGCCGGCGGCGGGCCGCGGCCAGCTCGGGGGAGTCTTCGGGGTAGGGGTTGTCGGTGATGCCGGGGATGTCGGGCAGCTCGGCGAGGGCGTCGAGGTCGTCGAGCCCGTCGGCGTACTCCGCGTACTCCGCGCTCAGGTCCATCGCGTCCATCGCCTCCAGGCCGGCGAAGTCCGCCTGCCGCGGGACGAAGAACGGGCCGTCCTCGCCCGGTCCGCCGGCCGTGGCGGCGCCGCCCAGCCCGGTCAGGCCACCCAGCCCGCCCAGCAGCGTCCCCGGCCCGTCGGTGGCGTCCCGCGCCTCCTGGGCGGCCCAGAACGCCCGCGCCTCGGCCAGCTCGCGCTCCCGCTCCTCGGCGAGGGCCTCGGCGACGGCCGTGCGTATGTCCTCGTTGGTGCGGGCATGGGGCACGGCGGGGGTGCGCTCGGCGGTGTTCGCGGCGGCGAGCTCCGTGCGCAGCGCGGTGACCTGCTTGCGCAGCCCGTGTGCGGCGTGCAGAGCAGCGGCGCCCACGGCCGTGGCGGTGGCCGTGGTCATCAGCAGGGCGAGAGACATGGCGCTCACTGACTTACTCCCGGTTTCAATCGATCCCCCGCACTTCCTACATCAGCTTGTCGTGCGCCCGCGCCCCCTGTCAGTGCATTACGTCACGAAATGGACAGGTCTTTTGTCTCGTGGTTTCCCGGGATCCACACGCTGACCTGCACAAACGAATCTCCCCCGGGAGATAGGTCACATCCTGGGGGAGATTCGGTCACGGCTGGGACGCGGTGCGGTTAGGAGAGCCGCTCGATGACCATGGCCATGCCCTGGCCGCCGCCGACGCACATGGTCTCCAGGCCGAACTGCTTGTCGTGGAACTGGAGGCTGTTGATCAGGGTGCCGGTGATACGGGCGCCGGTCATACCGAAGGGGTGGCCGACGGCGATGGCGCCACCGTTGACGTTCAGCTTCTCCAGCGGGATGTCCAGGTCGCGGTAGGACGGGATGACCTGGGCGGCGAACGCCTCGTTGATCTCGACCAGGTCGATGTCGCCGATGGTCAGCCCCGCGCGCCGCAGCGCCTGCTTGCTGGCCTCGACCGGACCGTAGCCCATGATCTCGGGGGAGAGGCCCGAGACACCCGTGGACACGATCCGGGCGAGCGGGGTCAGGCCCAGCTCCCGCGCCTTGGTGTCACTCATGATGACCAGCGCGGCGGCGCCGTCGTTGAGCGGGCAGCAGTTGCCGGCGGTGACGAGGCCGTCGGGGCGGAAGACCGGCTTCAGGCCCTGGACGCCCTCCATCGTCACGCCCGCACGCGGGCCGTCGTCCTTGGAGACGACGGTGCCGTCCGGGGTGGTGACCGGGGTGATCTCGCGCTCCCAGAAGCCGTTCTTGATGGCTTCCTCGGCGAGGTTCTGCGACCGGACGCCGAACTCGTCCATGTCCTGGCGGGTGACGCCCTTGAGGCGCGCCAGGTTCTCGGCGGTCTGGCCCATGGCGATGTACGCGTCCGGGATCAGCCCGTCCTCGCGCGGGTCGTGCCAGTCGGTGCCCTCCTGCTCGGCGCGGGCGGCGGTGCGGGCCTCGGCCTCGGCGAAGAGCGGGTTGTGGGTGTCGGGCAGGCTGTCGCTGTTGCCCTTCACGCTGCGGGACACCATCTCGACACCGGCGGAGATGAAGACGTCGCCCTCGCCCGCCTTGATGGCGTGCAGGGCCATGCGGGACGTCTGGAGCGACGAGGAGCAGTACCGGGTGATGGTGCAGCCCGGCAGGTGGTCCATGCCCATCTGCACGGCGACGATACGGCCCATGTTGTGCCCCTGCTCGCCGCCGGGCAGGCCACAGCCGAGCATCAGGTCGTCGATGTCACGCGGGTCGAGCTCGGGCACCTTGGCGAGCGCGGCCTGGATGATCGTGGCGGTCAGGTCGTCCGGCCGCAGGTCCTTGAGGGAGCCCTTGAAGGCCCGGCCGATGGGGGAGCGGGCGGCTGAGACGATCACGGCTTCGGGCATCACGGCTCCAGAGGGGCGAGGGGCAGGACTGAAAGGGAAGTTACCCGTACGTATGGCCTGGGTCATCGGGGCGGGCGTGTGATGCGGACCGCATTTCTAAGCGCTCGCTCAGCCCCCGGTCCGCCGCCCGCACCCGGTTCCTTCCCGAATCGAACGGTTTGACCCGTGGGGCCGCCGGGACGCACGGTTCCCCCGCCGGGGCCGCCGGGACGCGGCTCCCCGCCGGGGCCGTCCCGCACGCCACGGACCGGACCGGCGTCCGGTGCGGTGCGGCCACCGCCGGGGGCGCGGGCCGGACGCCGGCTGCGGGCCGGGAACGGGGGCTCGGGGCGGAGCCCACGGCCCCCGCGCGGGGCGTACCGCCCGGCGCGAGGGTCAGGGGCGGGCGTCCCGGAGGGGGGCGGGGTCCTGCACGGAGGGGAGGCGGCGACGCCGGCGGTGCTTGAGCAGGGCCCACGGGGCACGGGCGCCCGTGACCTCCGTACCGGCCTCCTCCACCGCCTCGGCCGCGGCCTTGGCGACCGGCAGCATGCCCTCCCGGCGGTCCGCCTCCAGCCGGTCCTGCTCCGGCCACAGGCCCAGGACGGCGCACAGGGTCGGGAGCACCGCCATCGCCGCCGTCGCGTACCCCTCGGCCGACGGGTGGTAGTTGTCGGCGCCGAACATCTCCCGAGGGTTCGCCGCGAACTCCGGCCCCAGCAGGTCACCCAGCGAGACCGTCCGGCCACCCTGCTCCACGACCACGATGGTCTGCGCCGCCGCCAGCTGGCGTGACACCCGCCGCGCCAGCCACCGCAGCGGCTGGTAGACCGGCTCGATGGTGCCCAGGTCGGGGCAGGTGCCGACCACCACCTCCGCACCCGCCGTACGGAGGCGGCGCACGGCCGTCGCGAGGTACCGCACCGACTGCGTCGCCGACATCCGGTGCGTCACGTCATTCGCACCGATCATGATCACGCACACATCGGGAATCCGCCCCGGATGGGCCAGCAGCAGCGCGACCTGCCGCTCCAGGTCGTCCGACCGGGCCCCCGGCAGCGCGACGTTCCGAAGCTCCACCGGGCGCTCGGCGACCGCGGCGAGCCCCGAGGCCAGCAACGCGCCGGGCGTCTGGCCCGCCCGGCGCACGCCCTGGCCCGCCGCCGTCGAATCACCCAGGAGAGCTAACCGCAGGGGCTCGGCGGCCCCCTCGTACCCCCGCCCGTACAGCCCGTCGGCCGCCGGTGGGAGGGGCGCCACCCCACCGCCCACCGAGCGTTTCGCCAGTCGCACCTCGGCCAGCAGCACCCCGACGGCCGCTGCCCCCAGCAGGCCGATGCTGCCGCCCCCGTACGCCGCACCGGCGGCGATCCGCCGTGCCACCCTCGCCCTCGACATAGGGGCAGCCACCTCCTTGTTGCCGTACACGAGTTAACTGCCCCGTACTCGACTCCGACTACGCATACGCTGGCGGCACCATTACGGAGACCCCGGAGATTACGGTGCAATACCACGACTCGATGATCAGCCTCGTCGGCAATACCCCGCTGGTGAAGCTCAACAGTGTGACCGAGGGCCTGCAGGCCACCGTCCTGGCCAAGGTCGAGTACTTCAACCCCGGCGGTTCGGTCAAGGACCGCATCGCCCTGCGCATGATCGAGGCTGCCGAGGAGAGCGGCGCCCTGAAGCCCGGCGGCACGATCGTCGAGCCCACGTCCGGCAACACGGGCGTCGGCCTGGCCATCGTGGCGCAGCAGAAGGGCTACAAGTGCATCTTCGTCTGCCCCGACAAGGTCTCGACCGACAAGATCAACGTGCTGCGGGCCTACGGCGCCGAGGTCGTCGTCTGCCCCACGGCCGTGGACCCCGAGCACCCGGACTCGTACTACAACGTCTCCGACCGCCTGGTGCGTGAGACGCCGGGCGCCTGGAAGCCGGACCAGTACTCCAACCCGAACAATCCCCGTTCGCACTACGAGACCACCGGTCCCGAGCTGTGGGACCAGACGGACGGGAAGATCACCCACTTCGTCGCGGGCGTCGGCACCGGCGGCACGATCACCGGCACCGGCCGTTACCTGAAGGAGGTCAGCGGCGGCAAGGTCCGCATCGTCGGCGCCGACCCCGAGGGCTCCGTGTACTCCGGCGGCTCCGGCCGCCCCTACCTGGTCGAGGGCGTCGGCGAGGACTTCTGGCCCAGCGCCTACGACCGGACCGTCACCGACGAGATCGTCGCCGTGTCGGACAAGGACTCCTTCCAGATGACCCGCCGCCTCGCCAAGGAGGAGGGCCTCCTCGTCGGCGGCTCCTGCGGCATGGCCGTCGTCGCGGCGCTCCGGGTCGCCGAGGGCCTGGGCCCCGACGACGTCGTGGTCGTCCTCCTGCCCGACAGCGGCAAGGGCTACCTGTCGAAGATCTTCAACGACGAGTGGATGGCCGACTACGGCTTCCTGGAGGAGGCCGGCCCGTCCGCCAGCGTGGGTGACGTCCTGCGCCACAAGGAGGGCGACATCCCCAAGCTCGTCCACATGCACCCCGAGGAGACGGTCGGCGAGGCCATCGACGTCCTGCGCGAGTACGGCGTCTCCCAGATGCCCATCGTGAAGCCCGGCGCCGGTCACCCCGACGTCATGGCCGCCGAGGTCGTCGGCTCGGTCGTCGAACGCGAGCTGCTGGACGCCCTGTTCACCAAGCGCGCCTCCCTCGACGACCCGCTCGACAAGCACATGAGCCCGCCGCTGCCCCAGGTCGGCTCGGGCGAGCCGGTCGCCGACCTCATGTCCGTCCTGGGCACGGCCGACGCGGCGATCGTGCTGGTCGAGGGCAAGCCGACCGGTGTGGTGAGCCGTCAGGACCTGCTCGCCTTCCTCGCGAAGGACGGCAAGTAGCCACAAGGGAACGGGGCTTCGTGCAATCGGTACGAGCACGACATGTAGTGGCAGCACCCGCTTAACACGTGTCGGGCATGGTGGTCTGTGTCGGCGTCACGGACCTCCGGAGCGGCTCCCGGAACCTCCTGATACGCCGCGGACGCGGAGACCGGCCCTGACCCGGGCCCGTGTCCCTCGCGGGGACCGCCGTCGTCCCGCCCCCCGGCAACGGGGGTGCGGCGGTCCCCGCGCACGATCCCCCGTCGCCCGGACGGCCCCCGTCCGCGTACCCCCGGCCGGCCGTACCGGGTCAGGTGTCCAGGACCCCGTCCCCGCCGCGCCGCAGCCGGGACACGCCCCGCAGCGAGTGCGCCGCGTTGACGCCGACTATGCCCGCCCAGGTGACTATCAGACCCTCCAGACCGGCGTTCGCGACACCGATCGCCGACAGCGGGACCGCGAGGATCAGCGAGACGATGGCGAAGCCGAAGCGCTCGCCGAAGTTCTCCCCGACCGCGGGGCCGCCGCCCGGGCGGGCGCCGCGGGCGACGATCATCTGCTGCTCGGCGATCTGGCGGCGGACACGGCGGTCGACCGTGGCGTCCAGGCGCTGCTCCACCTTCTCCAGGAACGACTCGACGAGGGCCGACTCGTACTCCGTCCCCAGTTCGCGGCGGGCCTGGAGGGTGGCGTCGAGCTCCTTTTCGAGCTCCGTGTCGCGGGCTTCCATGCCCCCAACGGTACGGATTCGGAGCCGTTGTGTCGGTGGGGCTAACCCCCGTCTCCGACCCCCTGGGCGCCCCCGGATTTCCCGTGCGGCTTGCCCGGCTGCATATCCTCATGCAGAGTCTTGGTTGACTGAATATTCGGGTCGGGAACGAGGGGGACGGGATGAGCGACAGCCCTGCCGCACGGCTGCAGGCGCTCTTCGAGGGGCACCGGCTGACGCCCACGCAGCGCCGGATCGCCCACTCGATGGTGCGGCGCGCCGGTGACGTACCGTTCCTGTCGAGCGTGGAGCTGGCCGAGCTGGCCGGCGTCAGCCAGCCGTCCGTCACCCGGTTCGCCGTGGCGCTCGGCTTCGACGGCTACCCGGCGCTGCGCAAGCACCTGCGCGAGGTCGCGCCCGCCGAGCCGGCCGGCGGCGCGGCCGACGACTCCACGTACAACGAGTACCAGCAGGCCGTGCTGGGCGAGATCGAGAACCTGCGCCACCTCGCCGAACTGCTCGCCGACCCCGAGCCGGTGGAGCGCGCCGGGCGGCTCCTGGCCTCCTCCCGGCCGCTGCCCGTGCTGGGACTGCGCGCCGCCTCCTCCCAGGCGCGCGGCTTCGCGTACTTCGCCGCCAAGGTCCACCCCGACGTACGGCTGCTCGACGAGGGCGGCACGATGCTCACCGACCGGATCGACGCGGCCGTGCGCGCGGGCGCCACCGTGCTGCTGTGCTTCGCGCTGCCCCGGCACCCCCGGGAAGTCGTGGACGCCCTCGCGTACGCGCGCGACGCCGGGCTGACCGTCGTGACGGTCGCCGACTCCGCGTTCGCCCCGGTCGCCAAGCACAGCGACCTGCTGCTCCCGGCGGCGGTCGGCACCGGACTCGCCTTCGACACGGCGTGCGCGCCGATGCTGCTGGGCCGGGTGCTGCTGGAGGCCATGTGCGACGGACTGCCCGACGCTCAGGCGCGGCTGGAGGAGTTCGACGCGGCGGCCGCGGCGCGGGGCCTGTTCGTGGAGTGACCCGCCGCACCGAGTCCTTTCCGGGCTTCTCAGGAGACTTTAAGGAAAGGGCGTTACCCTCCCGCCGCACCAAGACGGCCGTGAGACAGGGAGGCGGAAAGTGGCGCGTGGAGGGCAGGCGCTGGCGAGAGTTGCCGTGGTCGTACGGGCGGGGGCCGCGCCCCTGTGGTGGCCGGGACTGCTGGCCGCCGGGGCGGGGGCGCTGCTGCCCGGGCTCACCGGGCGGCGCATCGGACTGCTGACCGGGGCCGCGCTGTTCCTGGTGACCGCCGCCGTAGTGGCCCTGGCGCGGCGCGGGCGCTACACACGGCTCGCCGCACAGGCCACCAGGGCGGCGCGGGCGGACTTCCTCCAGGACCGGGCCGTGACGCTACGGGTGTGGCGGCGGGCCCACCGCTGGTGGCTGCTGGGCGCGTTCCTCACCGCCGTCGGCTCGTCGTTCGCGCTGCCCGGCGCGGGCGGGCTGTGGCTGGCGGGCGCGGGGGCCGGGCTGTGGCTGAAGGCCCTGTGGATCGGTCACCGGGAGCGTACCGAGGAGACCCTGTGGTGGGTGCGTACCGACTGGCTCGCCAAGGGGCCGGCCGGAAAGCCCGTCACGGCGTACCGGTCGACCGGGATCGCGGCGGGCGACGCCGCACCGGGCGGGGCGCGGCGTCGCTGAGCGCGCGTCAGACCTCCAGGTCCGCCTCGATCTTGCGGAGCTGGTGGCGTGCCATCGCCAGGTTCGCCCGGTCCTTGTCCAGTGCCAGGTAGAGGAACAGGCCGTTCTGGCCCCGCCCCTTCAGGAGCCGGATCAGGTGGTACTGCGTGCCCAGGGTGATCAGGACGTCCTCGATCTCCTCCTTCAGGCCGAGCATCTCCATGGTGCGCAGTTTGGCGCGTACGACGTCGGTGTTCCCCGCGGCGGCGACCGTCAGGTCGAGGTCCTTGCCGCCGCCGATCGTCCCGAGGGCCATGCCGCTGGTGTAGTCGACGAGGGCGGCGCCCAGGGCACCGTCGATGATCGTGGTGGCTTCCTTGAGGGCGGTCTCGGTGTTGGCCATGAGTGTCACGCTTCCTTCGGTTTGTGGGACGGGACGGGTGGAATGGCTTGTCGTGCGGGGGTGAGGGCGGACGCGGAGGCGGGCCCGTGCCGAGCCTCGCCGTCCGCCGTACGCCGGCGCAGGGCGCCGTCGACCAGTTCGCCGATGCGGGCGCTGGACCGCCGGGCCTCCAGGTGGAGCCGCCCCACGTTGATGCGGGGTTCGGCGAGGAGCGTCAGGACGGCGGACGTGCCGGCCGCGTACGTCGCGACGTAACCGTGTTCGCCACGGACCAGCAGCTCGCGGAAGCCGCCCTGCCCGGTGGCGTCGGTGAGCCGGAGCGCCACGCCGAGCGCGGCCGCGGTGAGCGCGGCGACACCCTCCGCGGCGTCCGCGTCCGCCGTGTCGCGGGCCAGGACCAGGCCGTCCGCGCTGGCGGCGAGCGCCCCGGTCACCTGCGGGACGCGGGCCCGCAGGCGTCTGAGCTCGCCGAGCACCTCGGCTTCGGCCGCCGTCATCAACTGTCTCCTCTCGCTCCTCTCGCTTCTTTCGGCGAGCTGTCGCAAGGCGCGCCTCATGAGCGTGTACGGGGCGTACGGGCGGTCACAGATGGGCCTCCAGGGCGTCACGGAGCCGGCGGAGCAGGGCGATGTCCGGGTCGGAAGCGGAGCCGACGGGGTAGTAGGGGGAGGTCTGGTACGGCGGCGGGTTCCGCGGGAGCACATCCGGTACGACCGTGCCCCGCACGACCGGTCCCGGCGCGACCGTGCCCCGCATGACGGGCTCCTGCGGCATCGGGTCCCGCACGACCGGCAGCGGCATCGGTTCCGGCGGGGTCGTCACCAGTCCGGCCGCGGCCAGCCGGCGGATCTCCAGCAGTGTGTGGAACGCGGGCCTGCCGACCGCCCAGGCGAGCTCCGCGGGGGTGCGGCGGCCGTCGGCGTGGGCCAGCAGGGCGCGTTGGCGGGCGGTGACCGACTGCCCGGGGGCGGCGGGCCGTGGGACGACGGGGGCGGCGTCGACGGCCGGGTAGGGCCACACGCTGTCGAGCAGCTCGCGCCGTCGCAGCGTCTCCCGCTCCACGTCGGCGGCGGACACGGGGCGTACGGCCTGCGCCCCGTCGACGGCGCCGTACTGGAAGCGGGCGGGGCCACGGCCGGGGGCGAGCGCGAAGAACGCCGCGTCGAACAGGGCGCCCAGGTGGCAGATCTCCAGTTCGCCCGGCGATATCCGGTCCTGGCGCCGCTGCCGGCCGCCCGCGGTCAGCAGGACGTCCGGTCCTGGCGCGATGGGGCTCTCCGCGTGCACGACCCGGCCGTCGACGAGGTAGAGCGTCCCGTGGTCCCGCAGCAGTGCCCCGGTGGCACGCTCGCGGGCGAGCCGCAGCAGCATCGGTGACACGACGGACCTGGTGGGGGCGGCGCCCGCCCCGGCGGTACGGGTGCTCATACCAGCACCAGCCGCTCGGCCAACTCCCGCAGCCGCAGCCGCGCGAGGGCGAGGTTCCCCGTGGACCGGTCCAGCCACAGGTGGAGGAACACACTGCTGTCGAACGTCGTCTCGACGAACCGCAGGACGTGGTAGCCGGTACGGGTGGTGACGATGACGTCCTCGACCGGCGGGGCATGGGGGTCCACGCCACCCGGCACCGCCGGGAGCAGGGCCGCCTCGCCGCTCGGCGCCGGTCTGCCGACGGGCACGCCCGTGGACGGGGCACCTGACCGCCCCGGCGCGTCCAGGGCCGCCGGGGCCGGGGCCGGCGGAAGGGCCAGGGGGAGGGCCTGGGGGGCCGGTACCCGGGGGTCCGCCGGTAAGGCGACGGGGGCGAACGACTCGTACTCCGCGGCCGCCCGGGCCAGTTCCGCCGTCTCCGCCGCCGTCGTCTCGTGGTCGCCCACGGGGGAATGGCCGGCCGTGCCGAGTGCGAGGCCACTGGTCCAGTCGACGAGTGCCGCCCCCAGCGCGCCCGGCAGGCTCATCGCTTCGCGCAGGCACTCGTCGATTCCGGGCACGCCGGCTCCCCTCCCAGATCCCCGTGGCGTCCAAGCTGTGACGGCGAGGTTACGCAACGTTCGCCCGCCTGGCGGGAGTTCTGGCATTTTCCAGAGGAACGTGCCCCTGAGGGGATAGGGTCGCCGGTTACGCCTCTCCGCGGGCGCGCATCACCACCTTGTTGAGCGCCCAGAGGACGATGCCGATCGCCACCAGCACCCCGGCCCGGATGTACACGTCCGCGTCCCGGTCGGCGAGCGGGCTGGCCAGGATCAGGGACGTGAGGGCACCGAGGACCGGCAGGGCCGTCGGCGTACGGAAGTGCTTGTGGGCGACCGGGTCGCGGCGCAGTACGAGCACCGCGATGTTGACCACCGCGAAGACGCACAGCAGCAGGAACGCCGTCGTGTCGCCCAGTCCCTCGATCTCCCCGGTCGAGACCAGTCCGATCGCCAGGAGCGACACGAAGACGATGCCGACGACGGGCGTGCGGCGCCGGGGCAGGACGCGGCCCATGGCCCGCGGCAGGATCCGTTCGTTGGCCATGCCGTAGCAGAGGCGCGAGGCCATCATGATGTTGATGAGCGCGGAGTTGGTGACGGCGAACAGCGCGATGAGCGCGAAGGCCTTGGGCGGGAAGTCGAGCCCGCCGGCCTTGACGACTTCCAGGAGCGGCCCGCTGGACTTCTCCAGGGTGCGGTGGTCGACCAGGAGCGACGAGACCAGCGCCACCAGGACGTAGATGGTGCCGGTGACCGCGACGCCCGTGAAGATCGCCCGGGGGAAGGTGCGGACCGGGTCCCGTGTCTCCTCGGCCATGTTGACCGAGTCCTCGAAGCCGACGAACGCGAAGAAGCCGAGCGCCGTGGCCCCCAATACGCTGGTGAGCAGCGCGTATCCGGTGCCGGTCGCCTGGAACTCGCCCAGCCGCGAGGGCTCACCGCCGCCCGTGAGGACCGCCCAGGCGCCGACGGCGAGGATGATCGCCAGACCCGTCAGTTCGACGACGGTGAGGACGACGTTCGTCTTCACGGACTCCGACACGCCCCGGAGGTTGAGCGCGGCGAGGGCGAGGATGAACAGAATCGCGACCAGGGTGGGCGGAATCACTCCTTCCGTGAACTCGGTGAGGTAGTCCCCGCTGAACGCGCGGGCGGCGGCGCTCGCGGACGACAGGCCCGAGCACATGACCATGAAGGCGACGATGAAGGTCAGGAAGGGGACCTTGAACGCCTTCTGGGTGTACAGGGCCGCCCCGGCGGCCTTGGGGTACTTGCCGACCAGTTCGACGTACGACGCCGCCGTCAGAACCGCGACGACGAAGCCGATCACGAACGGCAGCCAGAGCGCGCCCCCGACCTTTCCCGCCACCTTGCCGGTGGTGGCGTAGATACCGGTGCCCAGAATGTCGCCGATGACGAAGAGGATGAGCAGTTTCGGCCCGATGACCCGTTTGAGGGCCGGCTCCTCGTGAGCTCCCGCGGGCTGTTCCGTGGTGGTCATGGGAGGGTTCTGCCCTGGCGGCCCGGAGGAATGCCGGTTCAGGGCATGAGCAGGACGTCCGGGCGTCCGCCGCCTGCCTCGGCGACGATCTCGGCGACGGTCTGGGGCGGGCGTACGGTCGCGAAGGAGACCGACCCGTCGTCGTGGGTGACGAAGCCGTACACGCCCGGCCGGGCGAGGGAGTTGTACGCGTAGTGGTGCGCGAAGTAGTACGCCCCGGTGTCCAGCGCGGCCACGATGTCGCCCGGTTCGAGGAGCGGCAGCGGGCGGTTCACGGCCAGGAGGTCGCCGGCGAAGCAGGCCGGCCCGGCCACGTCCTGGTCGACGAGCGGGCCGCCCGTCCTGGGCATCCCCTTGGCGTCGTACGCGGCGATCCGCAGCGGCCAGGAGACGGGGTCGTAGACGGTACGGGTGGCGACCTGGACGCCCGCGTGGGTGACGGCGATGGGGCGGGACCCGGACGTCTTGGTGTACTCCACGCGGGCCAGCACGGTGCCGTGCTTGGCCAGCAGTGACCGGCCGAACTCGGTGACCAGGCCGTAGCGTCCGTCGAACAGCCCCGGTACCTCGGCGGCGAGCAGCCGGGCGTACTCCGCGTACGTCGGGGTCTCGTCGTCGGAGGCGAAGTTCACCGGCAGCCCGCCGCCGATGTCGATGGTGTCGATCTGGTGGCGCCCGGCGGCCGTGTTGATCTCCTCGGCCAGCTCGTACACCTCCCTGATGCCGGTGACGAGGAGGGACAGCGGCAGTCCCTGCGAGCCGGAGTGGGTGTGCAGCCGGGTCAGCCAGGGCCGGTCGAGATACGCCCGTACGACGCGGTCGCGGGCGCCCTCGTCGCGGATCGCGATGCCGAACTTGGAGGTGGCGGTGGCGGTGGACAGGGCGTCGATGGTGCCGCCGCCGATCTGCGGGTTGACGCGCAGCCCGAGCGGGGAGCGGGTGGGGGTCTGCTGGAGCAGGGCGTCGAGGCGGGCCAGCTCCTGCGGGTTGTCGGCGTTGACGGCGATCCCGAGGGCGAGGGCCTCGCTCAGCTCGGCGGGTGTCTTGGCGGGCGAGTCGAGCACGATCCGCGTCGGGTCGATCCCGGCCGCGCCGGCCAGGGCCAGCTCGCCGGGGCTGGCGACCTCGGCGCCCAGGCCCGCCGCGTACAGCAGGCGCAGGACGGGGACGAGCGGGGACGCCTTGACGGCGAAGGCGTGCAGCACGGGCGCGTCGGTGACCTCCGCGAAGGCGGTGTGGAGGGCGGCGGCGGAGGCACGGACTCCGGCGACGTCGAGGAGGGCGGCGACGGGTGCGGACTCGGTGAGGAGGGCTTGGTCGACTGCTGCTCGTACGGCCTGATCGCGACGGTCTGAAGCCATGTTCTCCAGCCAATCATCCGGCGGCGGGCACCGCAGCCGTTGACTACATCTATTCATCCGGTCAAGATGTGAATAACTGAATCTGCAACCGCAGCCGACCAACTGCGACCGAGGAGGCATCCCCATGTCAGGACCCCGCCCCGTACGGGCCCCGCGCGGTACGGAACTGAGCGCCCTGGGATGGCAGCAGGAAGCCGCCCTGCGGATGCTGCAGAACAACCTCGACCCCGAGGTCGCCGAGCACCCCGACAAGCTCGTCGTCTACGGCGGCACCGGCAAGGCCGCCCGCGACTGGCGCTCCTTCGACGCCATGGTCCGTACGCTGCGGACGCTCAAGCAGGACGAGACGATGCTCGTCCAGTCCGGCCGCCCCGTCGGCGTCATGCAGACCCACGAATGGGCACCGCGGGTCCTGATCGCCAACTCCAACCTCGTCGGCGACTGGGCGAACTGGGAGGAGTTCCGGCGGCTGGAACAGCTCGGTCTGACCATGTACGGCCAGATGACGGCCGGGTCGTGGATCTACATCGGCACCCAGGGGATCCTCCAGGGCACCTACGAGACCTTCGCCGCCGTCGCCGCCAAGAAGTTCAACGGCACCCTCGCCGGGACCATCACCCTCACCGCCGGCCTCGGCGGCATGGGCGGCGCCCAGCCGCTCGCCGTGACCATGAACGACGGCGTCGCCATCTGCATCGACTGCGACCCCCGCGCCATCGAACGCCGCATCGAGCACCGGTACCTGGACGTCAAGGCCGACTCCCTGCAGCACGCCCTCCAGCTCGCCGTCGAGGCCCGCGACGCCCGCCGCCCCCTCTCCATCGGCCTCCTCGGCAACGCCGCCGAGCTGCTGCCGCGCATGCTGGCCGAGGGCGCGCCCATCGACATCGTCACCGACCAGACCTCCGCCCACGACCCGCTCTCCTACCTGCCGCTCGGCGTCGACTTCGACGACATGGCCGACTACGCGGCCAAGGACCCGGCCGGGTTCACCACCCGCGCCCGGGAGTCGATGGCCCGGCACGTCGAAGCCATGGTCGGCTTCATGGACGCGGGCGCCGAGGTCTTCGACTACGGCAACTCCATCCGCGGCGAGGCCCAGCTCGCCGGCTACGACCGGGCGTTCGCCTTCCCCGGCTTCGTGCCCGCCTACATCCGCCCCCTGTTCTGCGAGGGCAAGGGCCCCTTCCGCTGGGCCGCCCTGTCCGGCGACGCCGCCGACATCCACAAGACCGACAAGGCCATCCTCGACCTCTTCCCCGAGAACGAGTCGCTGGCCCGCTGGATCAAGATGGCCGGCGAACGCGTCCACTTCCAGGGCCTGCCCGCCCGCATCTGCTGGCTGGGTTACGGCGAACGCGACCGCGCCGGCGAGCGCTTCAACGACATGGTCGCCTCCGGCGAGCTGTCCGCCCCCCTCGCCATCGGCCGCGACCACCTCGACTGCGGCTCCGTCGCCTCCCCGTACCGCGAGACCGAGGCCATGCTGGACGGCTCCGACGCCATCGCCGACTGGCCGCTCCTCAACGCCATGGTGAACGTCGCCTCCGGCGCCTCCTGGGTGTCCATCCACCACGGCGGCGGCGTCGGCATGGGCCGCTCCATCCACGCCGGCCAGGTCACCGTCGCCGACGGCACCCCGCTCGCGGGCGAGAAGATCCGCCGCGTCCTCACCAACGACCCCGGCATGGGCGTCATCCGCCACGTCGACGCCGGCTACGACATCGCCGAGTCCGTCGCGGACGAGCGCGGCGTCCGCGTCCCGATGCGGGAGGGCGACCAGTCGTGACCGGCTCCACGGGCGCACCCCCACCCACCGGTGTGCAGCCGCCCTCG
The DNA here is from genome assembly GCF_055590785.1 of Streptomyces sp. NPDC041796. NCBI lineage: Bacteria > Bacillati > Actinomycetota > Actinomycetes > Kitasatosporales > Streptomycetaceae > Streptomyces > Streptomyces sp. NPDC041796. Next base: position 38,906 of record NZ_JBVJAH010000010.1, on the reverse strand, counting down.
TTCCACACCATGTGGGCCGACCTCGCCCCCATCGGCCGCCACGCCGGGAGCGGTGGCTACCGCCGCCACGCCTGGACCGGCGCCGACGCCGACTGCCGCACCTGGTTCCAGGAGCAGGCCGAGGCACGCGGGCTCACCTACGAGACCGACCGCAACGGCAACCAGTGGGCCTGGCTCGGCGACCCCCTCGGCCCGGACGCGGTCGTCACCGGCTCGCACCTCGACTCCGTCCCGGACGGCGGCGCCTTCGACGGCCCGCTCGGCGTCGTCTCCTCCTTCGCCGCGCTCGACGAACTCCGCCGCAGGGGGGCCACGTTCCACCGGCCGCTGGCCATCACCAACTTCGGTGACGAGGAGGGCGCCCGCTTCGGGCTCGCCTGCGTCGGCTCCCGCCTCACGGCCGGACAGCTGACGAAGGAGGCCGCGTACCAGCTCCGCGACGGTGACGGCGTCACCCTCCCCCAGGCCATGGAGGCCGCCGGATACGACCCGGAGGCCATCGGCCCGGACCCGGAGCGGCTGGCCCGGATCGGCGCGTTCGTCGAACTGCACGTCGAGCAGGGCCGCGCCCTCGACCTCACCGGCGACGCGGTCGGTATCGCCTCCGCGATCTGGCCGCACGGCCGCTGGCGGTACGACTTCCACGGCGAGGCCAACCACGCCGGCACCACCCGGCTCGCCGACCGGCGCGACCCGATGCTGACGTACGCCGAGACCGTCATCGCGGCCCGCCGCGAGGCGGAGCTGGCGGGCGCCGTCGCCACCTTCGGCAAGATCGCGGTCGAGCCGAACGGCGTCAACGCCATCCCCTCGCTCGTACGCGGCTGGCTGGACTCCCGCGCGGCCGACCAGGCGACGCTGGACGCTGTCGTGTCGGCCGTCGAGGCAGCCGCCCACGAGGCGGCCACCCGCCAGGGCGTCGACCTCACCGTCGTACGCGAATCCTTCACCCCCGTCGTCGAGTTCGAGCACGCGCTCAGGGACGAACTCGCCAAGATCCTCGGCGGCCAGGTCCCCGTACTCGGCACCGGCGCCGGGCACGACGCGGGCATCCTGTCGGCCTCCGTCCCCACCGCGATGCTGTTCGTCCGCAACCCCACGGGCGTCTCCCACTCCCCGGCCGAACACGCGGCCGAGGACGACTGCGTGGCCGGCGTCCTCGCACTCGCCGACGTGCTGGAGGGCCTGGCGTGCAGCTGACCTACTGGTGCGAACACGCCTGGCTCGGCACCCACGTCGAGCCGGGCGTCACCCTCGACGTGACCGACGGCCGCATCACCGCCGTACGCACCGGCGCCGACACCCCGCCGCCGGGCACCGTGCCCCTGCGCGGCCTGACGATCCCCGGCCTCGCCAACGCCCACAGCCACGCCTTCCACCGGGCGCTGCGCGGCACCGTCCAGGTGGGATCCGGCACCTTCTGGACCTGGCGCGAGGTGATGTACCAGGTCGCCTCCCGCCTGACACCCGACACCTACTTCGCGCTCGCCCGCGCCGTGTACGCGGAGATGGCGCTCGCCGGCATCACGGCCGTCGGCGAATTCCACTACCTGCACCACGCGCCCGGAGGCACCCCGTACGCCGACCCCAACGCCATGGGTGAGGCGCTGGCCGCGGCGGCCGGCGAGGCGGGAATCCGCATCACCCTGCTCGACACGGCATACCTCTCCTCCGGCTTCGGCGCCGCCCCCGACCGGCACCAGCAGCGCTTCTCCGACGGCACGGCGGACGCGTGGGCCGAGCGGGCCTCCCTCCTCAAGGACCGGGACGGCGTCCGCATCGGCGCGGCCATCCACTCCGTACGCGCCGTCCCCGCCGATCAGCTGTCCACGGTCGCCCAATGGGCCGCCGACCGGCAGGCGCCCCTGCACGTCCACCTCTCCGAGCAGACGGCGGAGAACGACGCCTGCCTGGCCGCCCACGGACGCACACCGGCCGAGCTGCTCGCCGACCACGGCGTACTCGGCCCGCGCACCACGGGCGTGCACAACACCCACCTCACGGACAAGGACATCGCCCTGCTCGGCGGCACCGGCACCGGCACCTGCATGTGCCCCACGACGGAACGGGACCTCGCCGACGGCATCGGCCCGGCCGTCGCCCTCCAACGGGCCGGCTCGCCGCTGTCGCTGGGCAGCGACAGCCACGCGGTGATCGACCTGCTGGAAGAGGCACGGGCGATGGAGCTCGACGAGCGCCTCCGCTCCCGCACCCGTGGCCACTGGACGGCCGCCGCACTGCTGCACGCCGCCACCGCCGACGGGCACGCCGCCCTCGGATGGCCGGACGCCGGCCGCCTCGAAACCGGGGCGCTCGCCGACTTCACGACGATCGCCCTCGACACGGTCAGGACAGCGGGACCGGTGCCGCGTCTGGCAGCTGAGACAGCGGTATTCGCCGCGTCGGCAGCGGATGTGCGCCATACGGTCGTGGGCGGTCGCCATGTCGTACGGGACGGGGTCCACGCCCTGGTCCACGATGTGCCCCGAGCGCTGACGGACTCGATCGCCGCGCTGCACGGCTGAAGGAGACATCTCGCACCATGAACAGCGGCAACGAGACGACGAACAACCCCCCGGCGACAGCCGCCCCCCCGACCGCGAACAACACGGTCGCGGCGACGGCCACCGTCATCACCAACATCGCCAGCCTGGTCACCAACGACCCCTCCCTCGGTGACGGATCCCCCCTCGGACTGATCCAGGACGCGGCCGTCGTCATCGAAGGCGACCGCGTGGTCTGGATCGGTGAATCAAGCAAAGCACCCGCCACTGACAATCGGGTCGACGCAGACGGCAGGGCCGTGATCCCCGGGTTCGTCGACTCCCACTCCCATCTGGTCTTCGCGGGAGACCGCACCGCCGAGTTCAACGCCCGCATGTCCGGGCAGCCGTACGCCGCCGGCGGCATCCGCACCACCGTCGCCGCGACCCGCGCCGCCACCGAAGAGGCCCTCGAAGCCAACGTCACCCACTACCTGCGCGAGGCGCTCCGCCAGGGCACGACCACCTTCGAGACCAAGTCCGGCTACGGACTCACCGTCGAGGACGAGGCCCGCGCACTGCGCATCGCCGCCCGCCACACCGACGAGGTCACCTACCTCGGCGCGCACATCGTCTCCCCCGACTTCGCCGACGACCCGGCCTCCTACGTCGCCCTGGTCACCGGCGAGATGCTGGACGCCTGCGCCCCGCACGCCCGCTGGATCGACGTCTTCTGCGAGAAGGGCGCCTTCGACGGCGACCAGGCCCGCGAGATCCTGACCGCCGGCAAGGCGCGGGGCCTGCACCCGCGCATCCACGCCAACCAGCTCTCGTACGGGCCCGGCGTCCAGCTCGCCGTCGAACTCGACGCGGCGTCGGCCGACCACTGCACGCATCTCACCCAGGCCGACGTGGACGCCCTCGCCGGTGGCCGTACCGTCGCGACACTCCTCCCCGGGGCCGAGTTCTCCACCCGCGCCGAGTGGCCCGACGCCCGCCGACTGCTCGACGCGGGCGTGACGGTGGCCCTGTCGACGGACTGCAACCCGGGCTCGTCGTTCACGTCCTCGGTGCCGTTCTGCATCGCCCTCGCCGTACGGGACATGGGCATGACCCCGGACGAGGCCCTCTGGTCCGCCACGGCCGGCGGCGCGGCCGCCCTCCGCCGCACCGACATCGGCCGCCTCACCCCCGGCGCCCGCGCCGACCTCGCGCTCCTCGACGCCCCCTCCCACGTCCACCTCGCCTACCGCCCGGGCGTGCCGCTGGTGTCGGCGGTCTGGCGGCGCGGTGAACGGGTCGTCTGACGACAGGTCACACGTTGTCGCCCTCCCGGTCGTGCCGACCGGTGGCGACCAGGTCGAGTGCGCCCGGCGGCTCCGGAAGGAGCGGGGCGCACTCGGTGCAGGCGTGGACGGTGACACCGGGTCCCCAACCGGCGTGCACCTCGGCCACGAGGACCGGGGAGGTCGCGCAGCGGTCACCCCGCACGCACATCCGCCGCGGCATTCGGGCGGCCGTCATGCCGGGCCCGGGCGCCGACGAGGTGCGCATCGAGGTCGCGCCCGAAGTCCGCCGCCATCACCGGTACGCGCCATGTGGTCTGTTTTTCTCCACCGGTTCAGGTGGATCACTGGACAGGTACTCCACCCCGGTACTGGACTGCCTGGTGGACAGCCTGCGTGCTCACCTTCCCCGACCGCCGGCCTGAGGACTCATCACGTTTCGAACTCGCCGGTCCATGAACGCTCCAGAAGGTGCTTGGGCAGGTACTCCGACTCGACCTCGATCGGGAACCCGGCATCGTAGGCGAAGCAGGCCATGGCCAGAGGACCGATAGCCACAAGGCCGTCACTGTCCTGTGCGCGCTCAGCATCAGCAGTCCAGAACTCTCTGTGCGATCTGAGGGCGTCGGCAAGCGAGTTGTTGAAGCCCTCGTGGTCGCCTGTGACGAACCGATGGAACAGGTCGATCGGCGGCCAGATGATCTTCGACAGCAACTCGGATCCCGCAATCTCGGTGGCTCCGGGGGCGGCGCCCCGAGCTGCCTCAACCAGCTTCTGGCTGAAGTCCTGGCGCCCCAGCCAATAGGACTGCAGTGCTTCCACCCAGGAGTAGATGTACTCGTCGTAGACCGAGCCGGACTCGCGCAGCAGCGAAACCGGCACCTGGCACAGTGCCGTCATGCGGTCCTGATCACGGCAGATGACGGCCAGCCAGAACGCCGTGACCCAGTTTCCCGCGTCCACCCAAGGCTTTGGACCTGTCGCCGGAATCGTACGCATCTCGTGGTGGATGCGGCATTCCACGCTCTCCCCCGACGTCGTAGCGGCAGCGAACATGGCGGAGCCGGACTGCATGGCTGTCACCCACGCCTCCCACGTCTCGATCCATTCTGCCGTGGGGTCCGCGGCCGCTCTGGCCCGAGCCAAGATCATCGACGAGCTCATGGCGTCCGCGACGGCCTGGGGCGACTTGTGGAGATCCTCCAGCGCCCAGATGGTGCCTCGGTCGAGTACCGGATCGCGCCCCGGGGCGTGGTCCGTGCGGAAACCATGGCGGGGGACGACGGCAGCCACTAGCGCTCTTCCCTGTAGAGGTCGAAGTACTGGAGTTCCGCCCCAGCATAGGTTCCGGGGTGCTCGTTCGCCCTCACCAGGACGTACTGCACCTCTTTGTTGCGGAGCCCCCGCAGCATTTCCTCGGCAGTACTCTTATCCGGGTCACCGCGTTTGGTCATTTCGTGGAGGATTGTCCGGACGTACTCAAGGGTTCCTTGCTTAACCATTTTCTGGCTCTCCGGACCGGCTCCCTTTCGCCAGTCCAGTCTGCCGTCAGGCGCCTTCGCTTCGACGATGACGAAGTCGCCCTTCCCCTCGTTGAGACGGTACAGTTGATCAAATCTCCTGGATCCGTTGCCGGTCTCCATGAGGTGTATTTCCTGGGCGTTGTCGAAAATCTCCGGAACCGCGTGAAGTCGTGCCGCTCCTTCGCCGAGGTTCTCCCCGATCTTGGAGTTGTTGGGTCGCCCCTCCATGGACTTTCGCGCCTCTTTGAGCGCTTCCAGTTTCTCAGGGGTCGGGTTCTTGTCATAGGCCCGCTGGGCGCTGCCGAGGTCCAGAAAATCTCTGTGCGCCCTTGCCAAATCGTCGAGTTCCCCACTGACTTCACGTTTCACCGAATCCAAGTCGAGCGCGACCGGCTTCAATCGGTAGTACTCGCGGTCCGCGTACGGGAGTTCATCAGTGGCGACAAGTCGTCCATCGGTGAGTTCCGTCAGCTTGGGCAGAAGTTGCCCATCGACGTATTCATTGGCTCTCCTGCGGTGCACCCGGGCATCGTAATGCGCCTTTCGCCATTCTGGATCCTCGTTGGCCAGGCGGACATGCTCGTCCCGGATGCGCTTCATCTCCTCCGGAGACCGGCTCACAGGCTGATCACCGGCATTACCCCCCGCGCCGTCGTCGGCGCCGTCCGCGCCACGGGAGGTCTCGTCCGGGCTGCCCGTGACCCGGTCCCGGGCTTCGTGGGGGGCGCTCACCGGTATGCCACTGTCGGCGGAGGAGCCACCAGGGTGGCTGTTGTCGGCCGTCGCGCCGCCGGGCACGTCATGTGCGCCACCGCTTGTACTTGCGCTGCTGGAGCGACCGCCGCCCGTCGGACTGCTGTCCATGTTGTTGGTCGGCATGTGGTTGCCCGCGCCGCCGCCCGGGCGGTTGTCACCCGCCTGGGCCGCCGGCTCCGACGGCGTCTCCGGGGCGCCGTTGGGGGTGTCGTCGCCGAGGCGGCCCATGTCGCCCGGGCCGGTGCCCAGGCTGTCGCCCACCCGCAGGACGTCGTCCGAGGCCGCGGCGCCCGCGCCGACCAGGGCCGGCTGCCTGGCCGGGGTGTCGGCGCGGGAGGGGGCCGCCGGAGAGGTGGCCGCTCCCGAGGTGGCGGGAGGATTCTCCTTCTGGGCCTTCTCGGCGTGCTGGACGAGGTTGCCGTCGGAGTCGTACAGATGGCCCTCGGGGTCGACGTAGACGGCCTGGCCGTTCTCGTCGGTGAGCCGGACCGTGCCTTCGGGGAGGGCGATCGTGCCGTCGGTGACCTTGAGGGTGCCCTCCCGCACGGGTACCGCTCCGGCCGGGGCCGGCGTGTCGGCGGGAAGGCGGACCATGCCGTCGCCGAAGTCGATGGAGCCCGGGGGGATCGGGGTGCCGTCCGGGAGGCGGACCGTGCCCGGGGGGACCTCCACGACACCCGGGGGGACCTCCGCCCCGTCAGGGAGGTGCAACGTTCCGTCTGGCAGGAGGGAGGCCCCGGAGGGCAGCTCGACCGTACCGGGCGGGAGGCTGACGTCGACGTGGCCCATGCCTCGCAGGCCGGTCATGACGTCACCGAGCTTGGACATGCTCGCGGTGCCGCCCTTGAAGAGGTACGTCGTGGGGTCGAGCGCCCGGTTCGCCTTGCCCGCGAAGGAGAGGGCCCTGGCGGCCACGCCGGCTTTGCCCGCGCCCGACACCGCGCCTCCTGCACCGGCCGTGAAGACGGTGCTGAGCACGTTGAAAGTCACCGTGCCGCCGGCCCGGGCGGGGTTCTCCTCCCACTGATCCCAGGCGACGAACGCCTTGCCCGCCTCCTTCATCGCGGTACGCGAGTCCCGCAGCCAAGGCGGGAGCTGGTCGTCGGATGCCGAGCCGTACCACCCACCCACGACCGGAATCGAGCTGATGGCCACTCCCGTGGCGACCATCCCCAGGCCCTTCCACGCCTGCCCCGCCTCGTCCCAGCCGTGGATGCCGACGAGGGTGCCCAAGCTCGTGACGGTGCCCCACACGCCGTCGACGAAGAAGCCCTCGAAGAAGTCGCCGGCGTGTTCCCACACCTGCCACCCCGGGGTGGACTCGGCGACCGCGTCGCCCCACGGCAGGCTCTCGGCCTGCTTGAGCATCTCGGCGTCGTACCCGTACATGCCAGGTTGGTGGGACCCGTCGTCGACCTTGAGCGGCGTGCCGTCGACAAGGGCAATGATCTTGTCGTGGCAGGCCCTTTCCGCGGCCTGGAACTGGGTCCAGACCTCGGCGATCTCGTTGCGGCGGTCGAGGTTCTCATCCGTCAGGTCGCCGTCCTCGCGCCACTTCTCGTCGTCGGCGACCTTGTTGCGGAAGTCGGCCGCGGCCTGGCGCAGGTCGTTCAATCGCTTCACCAGGGGACGGATGTCGTTGGCGTACGTCCCCAGCGCACCCGCGATCACACACAGGTCCGAGCCGACCTCAAGCGCCTTGTCATGGACCGGCTGCGTGGTGGCGAAGAGCTGCTCCGCCTCGGGGGCCTTGTAGAAGCCCCGCAGTCCACCGAAGGATGTATGGACGTCCCCTGCGGCCGTGGAGATCTTCACCCCGGCGCCGGACAGGGCCTTCACCTTCTCGTCCAGTAGAGCCTCGTTGCCGGTGAAGACCGGGACTTCGGCCGGGTCGACCGGTGCGTCGTTGCTCAACTCTTCTGCCCCCCGCGGCCCTTCGACAGGTCACGACACACCTGTCGAATGGATCATGTGTACGACATGACTATCAACCTGCTCGTCACGGGTGCAATCAGCAATCACGCCAGTCTCGAACTAGCCTGGAAGCATGACCGCCGACGCGGTGACGCTGTTCCTCTGCGGTGATGTGATGCTCGGCCGCGGGGTGGACCAGATCCTGCCCCGGCCCGGTGACCCCGCCCTCCAGGAGTCGTACATCCGGGACGCCCGCGCGTACGTCGAGCTGGCCGAAGCGGCGAACGGGCCCATACCGCGGCCCGTCGAGCCCGGCCGGCCCTGGGGGGACGCCCTGCGGGTGCTCGACGAGGTGGCGCCGGACGTGCGGGTGGTGAACCTGGAGACGAGCGTCACCGGCGACGGGGTGTTCGCGGCCGGGAAGGAAGTGCACTACCGGATGCACCCGCAGAACCTGCCCTGTCTGGCCGCCGCCCGGCCCGACGTGTGCGTGCTGGCCAACAACCACGTGCTGGACTTCGGCCGGCGGGGGCTGGAGGAGACGCTCGACGCCCTTGCCGGGGCGGGCCTGCGGGCCGCCGGTGCCGGGCGGACCGCGGACGAGGCCCGGCGGCCGGCCGTCGTCGAACCGGGGAGCGGTCCACGGGTCGTCGTCGTCGCCTTCGGGATGGAGTCCAGCGGCATCCCGCCCGACTGGGGCGCCACCGAAGAGCGGCCCGGGGTCGCCTTCGTACCGGGGCCGACGTACGAGGCGGCGGCCGAGATCACCGGCCGGGTACGGGAGGCCGCCCGGCCCGGTGACGTGGTGGTCGCCAGCGTCCACTGGGGCTCCAACTGGGGGTACGCCGTCGGCCGGGACCAGGTCCGGTTCGCGCACGCGCTGATCGACGGCGGCGTCGACGTCGTGCACGGGCACTCCTCGCACCACCCCCGCCCCCTGGAGCTGTACCGCGACGGGCTCGTCCTCTACGGCTGCGGGGACCTCATCGACGACTACGAGGGCATCACCGGCTACGAGTACTACCGGGACGACCTCCGTCCGCTGTACTTCGTCACTGTGGAGCCGGGCTCCGCCCGCCCGCCCGCCGTACGGATCGTGCCGATGCAGGCCCACCGCATGCGCCTGCGTCACGCCCCGCCCGAGGACCGCGAGTGGCTGCGGGGCACCCTGGACCGCGTCAGCCGCGGCTTCGGCGTCCGCGTCGGCCTCGACGCCGCCGGCGCGCTCGTCGTAAGCTCCCGCTGACCCCACACACATGAAGCACAGCCTGCCGACCCCGGCAGGCTGTTTTCGTCTGCCCGAAAGCCCTTGGAGGAGAGTGCTCATGAAGCTCGGTCTCACCTGCCCACGGTTCGTCTGGCCCGGCGGCGACGCCGCCATCGCGGCGCGGTTCGCGGATGTCGCGCGCGGCGCGGACGAGGCCGGGCTCGACAGCTTCTGGGTGATGGACCACTTCTTCCAGATACCGAACTTCGGCGCCGCCGAGGACCCCATGCTGGAGGCCTACAGCGCCCTGTCGTACGCGGCCGCCCTCACCCGCCGCGTCACCCTCGGCACGCTCGTGACGGGTGTGACGTACCGTCAGCCCGGGCTGCTGCTCAAGCAGGTGACCACCCTGGACGTGCTGTCCGGCGGGCGGGCCGTGCTCGGGATCGGGGCCGGGTTCCACGAGGAGGAACACCGAGGGCTCGGGTTCCGACTGCCGCCGGTCGCCGAGCGGTTCGAGCGGCTGGAGGAGACACTGCGCATCGCCAAGCGGATGTGGAGCGCCGAGGACACCCCGTACGAGGGCAAGCACTACCGCCTGGCCCGCACCCTCAACTCGCCCCAGTCCCTCTCCCGCCCCCACCCACCCATCCTCATCGGCGGCAGCGGCGAGAAGAAGACCCTGCGGCTGGTCGCCCGCTACGGCGACGCGTGCAACCTCTTCCTCGGCGCCGACGTACGCCACAAGCTGAACGTGCTGCGGGCGCACTGCGAGGCGGAGAGGCGGCCGTACGAGGCGATCGAGAAGACGCTCCACATACGGGTGCCCGACGGACAGTCCGTGGACGAGAGCGTCCAGCGCTGCGGCGAGCTCGCGGAACAGGGCATCGACCACATCATCGTCGCCATGCCGGACCCCTCCACCCACGCCTCCCTCACGCACCTGGCCGAGCTGGCACGGCAGGTGCGCGCAACGAAATGAGATGCGGCCGGAGGCGGCCGTTCCCTACTCTGGTGGACATGTCTACGCCCCGGATCTCCTAGCTCAGGACACACGCCCCACGCCACCCGTGTGTCCTTTTGCTTATCCGGAGCGTTAAACCATGCTTACCGTTCGTGGTGCCGACGTACGCGTCGGCGCCCGGCTGCTGCTGGCCGGCATCTCCTTCCACGTCGCGCCCGGCGACCGTATCGGCCTGGTCGGCCGCAACGGCGCGGGCAAATCCACCCTCATGAAGATCCTCGCGGGGCACGTGCGCCCCGCCGCCGGTGACGTCGTCGCCACGGGGTCCGTGGGCCACCTCGCACAGGACCCGCGCGCCGCCGACCCCGCCACCACCGTCACCGACCGGATCCTGTCCGCGCGCGGGCTCGACCGGGCGGTGCGGGAACTGCGCGCGGCCGAGGCCGCCCTGACGGACGCCTCCGGCGCCTCCGGCGCCCGCGAGGCGCCCGACGTCCGCACCGCGCCCGACCGGCGCCTGGAGCGCGCCATGGCCGCCTACGCCCGCGCCGAGGCGGAGTTCCAGGCCCGGGGCGGGTACGCCGCCGAGGCCGAGGCCGCGCGGGTCGCCGCCGGACTCGGGCTGCCCGGCCGGGTGCTGAACCAGCCGGTGGGCGAACTGTCCGGCGGGCAGCGGCGCCGGGTCGAACTGGCCCGGATCCTGTTCTCCCGCCACGACACGCTGCTGCTGGACGAGCCGACCAACCACCTCGACGCCGACTCCGTCGGCTGGCTGCGCGGCTTCCTCACCGGCCACCCGGGCGGGCTCGTCCTCATCAGCCACGACACCGACCTGCTCGCCGCCACAGTCAACCGGGTCTTCCACCTCGACCCGCACCGCGCCACCCTCGACGTGCACAACACCGGCTGGCACGCCTACCTCGCGCAGTGTGCCGCCGACGAACGACGCCGCGCCCGCGAGCGGGCCAACGCCGAGCGCAAGGCGTCCGCGCTGCGCACCCAGGCCGACCGGATGCGGGCGCACGTCGCCACCGCGACCGCCGCGAAGAACATGGTGCGCCGCGCCGACCGGATGCTGGCCGGCCTGGAACCCGCCCGCCGCGCCGACAAGGTGGCTCGCATCCGGCTGCCCGAGCCGGCGCCCTGCGGGCGGACGCCGCTCGGCGCGGTGTCCCTGACCAAGGCGTACGGCACCCACCAGGTCCTCACCGGCGTGGACCTGGCCGTCGACCGGGGCAGCCGCCTGGTGATCCTCGGCCACAACGGCGCGGGCAAGTCCACCCTCATGAAGATCCTCGCCGGCCTGGAGGAGCCCGACACCGGCCGGGTGGTGCACGGGCACGGGCTGCGGCTCGGCTACTTCGACCAGGAGCACGACACCCTGGACCGCGCCCGCACGGTCGGTGAGAACCTGTCGGCCGCCGCCCCGCACCTGACGGACGGTGAGGTACGCCGGGTCCTCGGCGCGTTCCTGTTCGGCGGCGACGACGCCGACAAGCCGGCCGGTGTGCTGTCGGGCGGCGAGAAGACCCGCCTCGCCCTCGCCCGCCTGGTCCACTCCGGCGCCAACGTCCTCCTGCTGGACGAGCCGACGAACAACCTGGACCCCGCCTCCCGTGACGAGGTCCTCGCCGCGGTGTCCGGCTACCCGGGCGCCATCGTGATGGTCACCCATGACGTCGGAGCCGTCGAGGCCCTGCGCCCCGAGCGGGTCCTGCTCCTCCCGGACGGCGACGAGGACCTGTGGAGCGCCGACTACGCCGACCTGGTCGCGCTCGACTGAGCCGCTGCCGATGGGCAGACGGCCGGGCATGGTGCGGTGACGGGAGGCGGTGGCTGAGGGGGAGGACAGGAGTCACCGCGCCCGGCCCGTCGGCCGTGATGGGGCGCCGGGTCACCCTCCGCCCGGCGGGCCCTGGCCGGGCGGGCCGTGGGCCCGGCGAGTCTCGGCCGGGCGCGTCTCGGGCTCGGCGGCCCCGTCCTGACGGGTCTCGGCCCAGCGGGCCCTGCGCTCGGTAGGTCCTGTCCTGACGGGCTGTAGGCCGGCAGGTCCCGGCCTGGCGGCCCCTGAGCTCGGCAGGTCCCGGCCGGGCCGTGGCCCCGGCGAGTCTCCGCCTAGCGCGTCCTCGGCCCGGCGAGTCTCGGCCTGGCGGGCCCTCCGCCCGGCAGCTCCGGGCCCCGGCGGGACACGGCCCGCCGGCTCCGGCCCGGCGGGTCCGCCGCCCGGGCGGATTCCCTGGTGGTGTTGCGCCGACCGGCGGACGGTGGCGCGACAGGCAGGGGGTCGCGGGCTTCAATGCCTTCATGGGAGGCGAGGCTCGCCGCAGGCGCAAAGGTCCGCTGCGGGCCGGGCAGTGGGGCCGGCAGGCGGTCCGGCGCTTCCAGAAGAGCCGGCCGGGCAGGTTGTGGGGCCGCATGTGGAGCCGGCTCGCGGCGGCCGACTTCTTCAATCACGCGCTCCAGCTGTCCGCGCTCGCGCTGCTGTGCTTCTTCCCGATGCTCATCGTCCTCACGGAGGCGACGGGCCGCGACACCGCCGCGGTCGTCATCCGGTGGCTGGGGGTGAACCAGGAGGCCGCGGACGCGGTGGCGTCGCTCTTCGTCCCCGGGCCCGGCTCGGACACGGTGACGGTGGTGAGCGGTTTCCTCATGGCCCTGGGGGCCGTGGCCGTGGCGGGCACCCTGCAGAGCTGGTACCAACTGCTCTTCGACGTCCCCAACCGGGGATGGCGCGACGTCGGGGTCCAAGTGGTGTGGCTCGTCTTCCTTCTGGTCTTCGGCGCCGTCCAGGGCGCGGTCGGCCGCGTGACCGGAGGGCTGCCCCTGAGGAGCCTGGCCGGGTTCGTCTGGGCGGTCGCCTTCTGGTGGGGCACGGCCTGGGTGCTCCTGTCCGGCGTGGTGCGGTGGCGCACCCTCCTCGCGCCCGCGCTGGCCACCAGCGTCTGCTGGTTGGGCCTGGGCCTGTTCTCCGCGCGCTTCTTCTCCGCGTCGATCGTGGCCAACGAACAGCGGTACGGCCCCGTCGGCGTCGTCATGATCATCATTTCCTGGCTGGTGGCGGTGGGGGTGGTCATCCATCTGGGCGCGGTGGTCGGCCGCATGCTCACCGACCGCCCGGACACCCCCCACCCCCCGCCCCGCACCCCCGGCAGCAGCGGCGATCATGGCAACCTGGCCCGATGAAGACCATCGGACTGATCGGCGGCATGAGCTGGGAATCCAGCGCGGAGTACTACCGCCTCCTCAACGAGCTCGTACGCGAACGCCTCGGCGGGCTGCACTCCGCGCGGTGCATCCTGCACTCCGTCGACTTCGCGGAGATCGAGCGGCTCCAGGTCTCCGGTGAGTGGGAGCAGGCCGGGGAGGTCCTCGCCGAGGCCGCCCGCGGGCTGGCGGCGGCCGGGGCGGATCTGCTGCTGATCTGTACGAACACCATGCACAAGGTCGCCGGCCAGGTGCAGGACGCGGTGCCCGTGCCGCTGCTGCACCTGGGGGACGCCACCGCCGACGCCGTACGCGCGGCGGGGCTGAAGACCGTGGGGCTGCTCGGTACGGCGTTCACCATGGAGCAGGACTTCTACCGCGACCGGCTCGCCGGGCACGGGCTCACCGTCCTGGTCCCCGAGGCGGAGGGGCGGGCCGAAGTGCACCGGATCATCTACGAGGAGCTGTGCCTCGGTGTCGTCGAGGACTCCTCCCGCGCCGCCTACCAGCGGGTCATCGACCAGCTCGTGGCCGACGGCGCCGAGGGCGTCGTCCTCGGCTGCACCGAGATCGAGCTGCTGATCGGGCAGGAGCACAGCCCGGTGCCGGTCTTCCCCACCACCCGCCTGCACGCAGAGGCCGCCGTCACCGCCGCCCTGTCCCTTTGATCACGTTTGATCATCCGTTTCCCTCACGTCACTACCTGGGCGACTGACCCTGTCCCGGAGTGATGTGGACCGGTACCGTCCTGTCCCAGCAAGACTCAGGGGGAGACCGGGGGGTCCGAGTTGAGCGCTGTACGCATGCATGTCGTGAAGCCGGGGGAGCTCAACCAGGAAGAGGCCGACGCCTGGCGTGAACTGCGCGGCAAGTCCGGCGCGCCCGCCAACCCCTTCATGGAGCCCGAGTTCACGCTCGCCGTGGGCCGCGTACGGCCCACCGCACGGGTCGCCGTCCTCAGCGAGGACGGCGAACCGGCCGGGTTCTTCCCGTACGAGACCGGCCCCTTGGGACACGGGCGTGCCATCGGGCTCGGTGTGTCCGACTGCCAGGGCGCGGTGCTGCGCCCGGGAATCGGCATCACCGCGCGTGAACTGCTGCGCGGCTGCGGGCTGTCGGCCTGGGAGTTCGACAACCTCGAGGCCGGGCAGGGCGCGTTCCTGCCCGGCGCCGTCGAGGAGTTCGCCTCGCCGGTCGTCGACGTGGGGGAGGGGTACGCCGCGTACGAAGCCCGCTTGCGCGTCCGGTCGCCCAAGTTCCTGAGGACGACCCTCGCCAAGGAGCGGCGCCTCGGCCGCCGCGAAGGGGAGGTGCGCTTCGTCCTCGACGAGCGCGACCCCGCCGCGCTGCGCACGCTCATGGCGTGGAAATCCGCCCAGTACCGCCGCACCGGCCGCCGTGACCGGTTCGCGAGGGAATGGATCAGCGCCCTGGTGCGCGACCTGCACACCACCCGCACGCCGGGCTGCTCCGGACTCCTGTCCGTCCTGTACGTCGCCGAGAGGCCCGTCGCCGCGCACTTCGGGCTGCGCTCCCGCACCGTCCTGTCCTGCTGGTTCCCGGCGTACGACACCGCGTACGCCCCGTACTCGCCGGGCCTGGTCCTCCACCTCCGCATGGCGGAGGCGGCCGCCGCGGCCGGCATCGGGATGCTCGACCTCGGCCGCGGCACCGCCGAGTACAAGGAGGCGCTCAAGACCGGTGACCTGCGCGTGTACGAGGGCGCCGCCGTACGCCCCGGGGTGCGGTCCGGCCTCCACCGGCTGAGCCGTGAGCCGGCTCGCCGCGCCCACCGGTTCGTACGCGACCGGCCCCGGCTCGCGGGATACGCCCAGCAGGCGCTCAAGCAGGTCGGCCGGCTGCGCGGCCACTGAAGGAGGTCCCATGCACACGCCCAGGCCCATCGCCGTAGCCGACCTCGATCTGGAGGACCTCGACAAAGACGTCATCCTGTCCTTCCGGTGCGACACCGACGGACCGGAAGGCGACGTCCACGCCCTCGTACGGCTCCGGGGCCGCCCCATCGGCACGGTACTCGGCCACGTCCCGCCCGGCGCCGACCCCGCCCGCACCCTCGCCGCGCTCGCCCGCGAGCGGCTGGCCGGCCACCGGCCGCCGCCGCCCGAGACGTACCGGGACCTGCCCCGTACCTCCGTCGTCGTCGCCACCCGGGAACGCGCCGGGCAGCTCTCCCGCGCCCTGGACTCGCTGCTCGACCAGGACCACCCCGACTACGAGATCGTCGTCGTCGACAACGCGCCCCGCACCGGAAGCACGCGCGAGCTCATCGAACGCAAGTACGCGGAAAGCGTGCGGTACGTGCGCGAGGACGTGCCCGGTCTCGCCGCCGCCCACAACCGGGGCGTCGCCGCCGCCGACGGCGCCGTCCTCGCCTTCACCGACGACGACGTGGTCGCCGACCCGCACTGGCTCACCGCCCTCACCGCACCCTTCGCGGACGACCCGCGCATCGGCTGCGTCACCGGGCTGATCCTGCCCGCCCGGCTGCGCACCCCCGCCCAGATCCTGCTGGAAAGCCACGGCGGCTTCACCAAGGGCTTCACCCCCCGCACCTACGACCCGGCGCGCCCGCCCGCCGACCAGCCGCTGTTCCCGTTCACCGCCGGCAGCTTCGGCTCCGGCGCCAACATGGCGTTCCGTGCCACCGCCCTCGAGGGCATCGGCGGCTTCGACCCGGCCACCGGCACCGGGACGCCCGCCAGGGGCGGCGACGACCTGTACGCGTTCGTCCGCGTCCTCGCCGCCGGGCACCGCCTGCACTACACGCCCGACGCCCTCGTCCGGCACCACCACCGCGAGACCTGGCAGGACCTGCGCAACCAGGCGTACGGCTACGGCGCCGGCCTCACCGCCTACCTCACCGCCCTCGCCGTCCGGCGCCCCGCCCTGCTGCCCGCCCTCCTCGCCCGCCTCCCGCGCGGCCTCGCCCACGCGCGCGCGATGACCGCGGCCCGCGCCGCCACCGGACCGGGCGCAGTACCCGGCGAGCACGCCACGCACGGCCACCCCTGGCCGCGCAGCCTCTCGCGGCTGGAACGGCGCGGAATGCTCTACGGGCCGCTCGGCTACGCCCGGGCGCGGCTGCGCACCAGACGACCGGAGGCGAGATGAGAGCCCCCATTCCCGTCCTGCTCTACCACGCCGTGATGGACGACCCACCCGCCTGGATCGCCGAATTCACCGTCACGCCCCGCGACTTCGCGGCGCAGCTCGACGCCGTCGTGGCGAGCGGCCGCACGCCCGTCCACCTCTCCGCGCTCGCCGGGCGTCTGACCGGGAAGGGCGACCTTCCGCCCCGGCCCGTCGTCCTCACCTTCGACGACGGCTTCGCCGACCTGCCGGGCCCCACCGCCGAGGCGCTCGCCGCCCGCGACCTGCCCGCCACCGCGTACCTGACCACGGGGGCGATCACCCCCGGGCGCGCCTGCCTCCTGCCACCCGCACCGATGATGGCGCTCCCCGAGGCGCCCCTGCTGGAGCAGTACGGGATGGAGGTCGGCGCCCACACGGTCACCCACCCCCAGCTCGACACGCTCCGGCCCCGCGAGGTCCGACGCGAACTGCGCGACTGCAAGGCGGTCCTGGAGGACGTGCTCGGCCACGCGGTCGCGCACCTGGCCTACCCGCACGGCTACAACAACCGCGCCGTGCGCCGGGCCGCGCTCGACGCCGGGTACGCGTCCGCCGTCGCCGTTCGGCACGCGCTCAGCTCCGACGCGGACGAGACGTACCGCATCGCCCGGCTCATCGTGCGCCGTACGCACACCGTCGCCGACATCGAGGACTGGATGGCGGGCCGCGGCGCGAGGACCGCCCCGTACCGGGACTCGCCGGCGACGGTCGGCTGGCGGCTGTACCGGCGGGCCAGGGCGACGGTCCGGGGCCGGCCCGAGTTCGCGGGCTGAGCAGCCGGGTCCGGCAGACCGGGAGTCCGGCAGTCCGGGAGTCCGGCAGTCGGGGAGTCCGGGGTTATCCACAAGAATCACCAACAGCCGCCCAAATCCGAAGGACATTCCTATACTTCGCTGAAGCGGCCACATTCGTGGGGGGAGTGGCACAGTGCAGCAGCAGCAACGCGCGCCCGCGCCCGCGCCGGTCGCGGGCCGGGCGACAGGTGACCGGGCGGCAGGAGACCGGGCGACAGGTGACCGGTCGACCGGGGAGAGGCCGACCGGGGACGCGACGACGGATGTCCGCTCCGGCGCGCCACCGCCCGCCCGGTCCCCGCACTGGCCCTGGCAGACGGCGCTCAGCTGCCTGCCGCTGCTGCTCGCCGCCGTCCTGTGGGTGTACGCGCTGCCACGCACCGGGTTCCGCGCCATCGGGGACTACGGGCTGCTCGACCGGTTCCCGGTGGCGTACTACGCCGCGCTCGCCGTCCTGACGGCCGGGTTCCTCGTCACCCTGCGCCGCGCCGGGACGGCGCCCTGGTGGCCGGCGGCCTACTGCGTGACGATGCTGGTGGCGCTCAAGGCCCCGCCCGCGGTCCTGTACGACTCGGTCCGGTACGCGTGGGCGGCCAAGCACGACGAAGTGATCACCCGGCTGCTGGCCGAGGGCACGGTCCACCCGTACACCGAACTGTCGGGCGGGATGTCGGCGTACGACCAGTGGCCGGGGTTCTTCTCGCTCAACGCCGCGTTGGTACGGGCCTTCGGCGTGGAGGCGGCCGCCTCGTACATCAACTGGGCGCCGGTGGCCCTCGGCGCCCTGACCCTGCCCGTGCTGCTGCTGATCTACCGCACCTTCACCGATGACTGGCGGCTGGTGTGGACCGGGGTGTGGATCTTCCAGCTCGCCAACTGGGTGGGCCAGGACTACCTCTCCCCGCAGGGCTTCTCCTACCTGCTGTACCTGACCGTCCTCGCCGTCGTGCTGCGGCACTTCGTGCGGCCGGGGTCGGCCGGGCGGCTGCGCGACCGGGCGTGGCTCGATCCGGCGGCGGCCACCGTCCCGCCGCCCACCGGGGCCCGGCAGCGCGCGGTCTGCGTGCTGGTCCTCGTCCCGCTCATCGCGGCCATCAACGCGTCCCACCAGCTCACGCCCGTGATGCTGTGCGCCACGCTGTTCGCGCTCTGCCTCACCCGCCGCTATCGCAACATCGGGCTGCTCGTTGTCAGCGGCGCCATCATGATCGTCTGGGACCTGACGATGGGCAGGGTGCTGTTCCTTGAGACGCTGAGCACGCTCCGCGACTCCGCCGGCGATTTGCTGAGCAACTCCCGCGCGGGATACGCCGGTGAGCCGACCGGACCGGGTCCCGAGCTGGTCGGCGCCGCCAACATCCTCATGGTGCTGGCCCTCGCCGCGCTCGCCGGTACGGCGGTGGTGCTGCGCCGCAGGCTGGTCCGCAGCGCCCTGCCCCTGCTGCTGGCCGCCGCCGCGCCCGTACCGATGTTCGCCGTCAACGACTACGGCGGCGAAATGCTCTTCCGGGTCTATCTGTTCGGCCTCCCCGGTACGGCCTTCTTCGCCGCCGCCGCGCTGGTCCCGGCGGCCGGCGCCGCGGGACGGGCCTCCCGGGTCGCCCGGCGCGTCACGGCCGTCGCCCTGCCCGTCACGCTGACGGCCCTTCTCGCCGGATTCCTTCCGTCGTACTACGGCAAGGAGGGCATGCACTACGCGCCGCCCGCCGAGGTGGCGCTGGTGAAGCGGGCCTACGACCGGGCTCCGGCCGGTTCGCTGATCCTGGCCACGACGGGGTCGTTCCCGGGCGCGTACATCCGCTACGACCAGTACGAACGCTGGTTCTTCACGGAACAGGAAGTGCCCGAGAACCTGAAGATGCTCAAGGACCCGGCGGGCTACCTGGCGCGCGGCATCCCCGAGGGGCGGCGGGCGTTCGTGATCCTCACCCCGACGCAGGAGGAGGCCGTGATCGGGGAGGGCTACCTTCCGCCCGGTGGCTTCGACGACCTGACGGCCGACCTCAAGGCCTCGCCGCTCTTCCGCGTGGTGGAGGACAGCGAGTACGGGATCGTCCTTGAGTACGGCCAGAACAGGCAGAGGTGACGGGGGAGATCGCCATGCAGCCCGACCGCGCACGACCCGACCGCACGCTCTCCGCTGCGGCCCAGCCGGACCGCACCCCTCCAGCCCCGACCCGGCGAGGCCATGCCCTGCCGAACGCGACCGCGCCGGACGCGACCCGGTCGGCCCCGACTTCACCGGACGCGACCGCGCAGGGCGCGAACTTCCCGGACGTGACTCGACCGGCCCCGACTTCACCGGACGCGGGCTCCCCGGACGGGACCGTGCCAGCTCCCACTTCGCCGGACGCGACCGCGCCCGAACCGGGCTCCCCAGACGGGGCCGCGCCCGACCCGGGCTCCCCGGACGTGACCCGGCACCGGACTCCGCCGGCCCCGTCTTCCCCAGACGCGACAGCGCCGGCCCCGACTTCCCCGGACGGGACCGCTTCAGCCCCGCACTACCCGGACGCGACCGCCCCGGCCCCGACCGCCCCGGCCCCGACCGCCCCGGTCCCGGGCTCCCCGGGCGGGACCGCGCCGGGTGCGCACTCGCGGGCCGGGGCCTCGGCGAACCCGGACCGGCCCGGTCATGGCTCGCCGGACCCGAGCTCGTCGGGCCGTGTGCGTCTGAGGCGGACCGGGCTCAGAACCGGCCTCGCCGCCTCCGGGTGGGTCGCGCTCGCCGCCACCGCGCTGCCCGGCGGCTCGCCGCTGCGCTGGATCCCCGTCCTGGTCTTCGTCGCCCTCGGGCCCGGCCTCGCACTGCTCCACCCGCAGCCCGCGGGGCTCCGGCCGGGGGCGAGGCTGGAGGCGCTGGCGCTGGCCGCGCCGGTCAGCCTGTCGTTGGCCGCGCTCACCGCGACCTCGCTGTTCCTGGTGGAGGGGTTCACCACGACCGTGTTCCTCGTAGCGCTGGCCGCGTTCGTCACGGTCGCCGCCGCTCTGCCGGGTGTGCCGCTGCCGGCGGCGACGCGCGGCGCGGCCGGACCGCCCAGGACCGGTGGGGGAGACGGATGAGGGGGCCTCGCACCGGTGGGTCGCGGGCGGGTACGTACATGGCGCTGGTGCTCGCCGTGGTCGGGGCGCTGCTCGTGGGGCTCGGTGTGTGGGTGGCCTCCCGGCCCGACGACCGTGGTGGCGACCTGCCGCGCGACGCCGCCTCCGGTGACGTACCGAAGGGCCCGTGCGCGCCGACTGCGTCACTGGAGCCCCCGTGCGGGGCTTGGTGGGGCGCTTACGTGCCGTACGCGGCCAACGGCTCCCTCAAGGACGCGGTCCTGACGTTCGAGCGGAAGATCGGCCGCAGGCTCGACCTCGTCTACAACTACCACGACATGTCGAACACGGAGCTCGACGGCCGGCTCCTCACCCCCGACGAGCAGGAACTGGGCCGTGACCGGCTGCTGATGCTGGCCTGGGAGTCCACCGTCTGGACCGAGCCCCACCACGCCAACTGGACCGAGCGGCAGCTCGGCTGGAAGAACATCGCCTCCGGCGCGTACGACGAGGAGATCATCGATCCGCAGGCCCGCCGCATCAAGGCGTACGGGAAGCGCGTCTTCTTCTCCTTCGACCAGGAGACCGACTTCCGCATCAAGGAGGGCGCGGGGACCCCGGCCGAGTTCGTCGCCGCCTGGCGCCACATTCACGACCGGTTCGAGGAACTGGGCGTGGACAACGTGGTGTGGGTGTGGACCGTGTCCGGGTACCTGGGCCACGCCGAGCAGATGAAGCGGCTGTACCCGGGCGACGACTACGTCGACTGGATCGGCATGGACCAGTACAACTACTACCTCTGCCACAAGTCGACCGACTGGCTGGACTTCGAGCGCAGCCAGCGCCCGTCCTACGACTGGCTGCGGGCCCACGTCTCCGCCGGCAAGCCCCTGATGCTGGCCGAGTTCGCCACCGCCCCCGACCCCCGTCAGCCGGAGCGCCAGCGCGACTGGTACGCGAAGATCCCCGAGGTCGCGCCGACCCTGCCCCGGGTCAAGGCGATGGTCCACTGGAACCGTCCCGTGCCGGGCGAGGGCTGTGACCTGACCGTCAACGACGGGCCGGGGCTGGAGGGTTACCGCCTGGCCGGGCAGGCCGACTACTTCAGACAGCCCGTCCCGCCCCGCTAGCGGCGGCCATCCGCCTCACCAGCTCGCCTCACCCGCTCGCCTCACCCTCCCGCCCCACCCCGCCGCCAGGCCGTCGCCAGGGCGGTGACGGCCGCCGCCCCGCAGCCCAGGAACACGGGCAGTGCCACCGCCGCGAACGCGCCCTGCGCCGCCCACCCGGTCACCGCCAGCACCCACACGACGCCCGCCACGACCCGCCCGGCCACCCCGGCCGCCCGCAGCGCCACCGCCGCCAGGGCCAGGCACAGCACCTGGAGCAGCAGCGGCAGCGCGGTGAGGACGGCGTCCCGCGCGGCAGGACCGGGCAGCCCCACCACCTCGGTGGCGAGCCGCGCCAGCGCCGACGTCCCCGGACCGGCCGCCGCCTCCGGGGCGATGCCGACCAGCGGCGGGGCCGAGTGCAGGGCGGCGACCGTCACCAGCAGGGCCGCGCCGGTCAGGGCGGGCCGCAGCCGCTCCAGGGAGACGGCCGCGCAGTACACGACGACCAGCAGGATGCCCGCCGTGACGGTGACCGGCGGCAGCACCTCCAGCAGTTCGGCGCCCGACAGCCGCTCCCGGGTCACGTCCCGGGCACCGGCCAGCGGCACCCAGAACAGCCCGGCGGCGAGCGCCAGCAGCAGCCACAGCCACCGGGCGAGCCACCGCTCGCCCCCGCCCCCCTCGGCGGGCCCGGGCTCCCGCACGTACACCGGCAGTCCGAACGCGGGCGTCGCCGTGTCGTGCCCGCCCCGCAGATAGCCGGCACCCGGGTAGCCGCCCCGCGACTGCTCCCGTTCCGCCGCCTCGCGCGCCCAGCTCGTGCCGTACTCCGGTGCCCGGGACCGCCGCCGCACGAACGGCTTCGGTTCCCGGCCCAGCAGCGCTCCGCGCAGCCCGGGTGCCGACACCAGTGCCATCACCACCATCGACAACAGCATCGCGAGCCCCGCGCCCGCGATGCCCGCCGGGCCCATCAGCACGGCCGCGCTGCCGAGCACCAGCGCGCACATGGCGCCCTGCACGAGGGCGAGCACGCCGGTGCGGCCCTGGACCCGCAGCACGCCGATGTACAGCTCGACCGCGACGCGCGGCAGGGCGGCGGCCGCCAGCAGCCGCAGCACGAGCGTGCCGTTCTCGGCGTACGCGGGCCCGAACGGTGTGAGGATCCGCGGGGCGAAGACCACCAGTACCAGCACCACCGGCACCAGCAGCAACGCCATCCGGCGCAGGGCGCCGCGTACGCCCTCGGCGAGGCTGTCGGGGCTGTGCGAGGCGTGGGCGGTGAGTGAGGAGGCCATGTTGATGGCCATGAACTCCATGGTTCCGCCGACCGTGTACGCGGTGTAGAACCACCCGTTGTGGGCGGCGTCGAAACGGACCGCGACCATCACCGGCAGCAGGTTGATCATCGCCAGGCTGAACAGCGCGCCGACCGAGTCACCGGCGAGGAACCGCCCCATCTCCCGTGCGGTGGGCGGCTCGCGGTGGCGGTCGGCGGTGGCCTGGCGCGGGATGAGCCGGCGGAAGACCAACCAGCCCAGCGGCAGGACCGACAGGGCGATGGCGAGGGCCCATGAGACGAAGATCCCGAGGGCGGGGAGCGCGGTGGCGAAGATGACCAGGAACAGCAGTTTGCCGATGGAGAAGACGGCGTTGCCGACCGGCACCCACACCGCCTTGCGCAAGCCGGTCAGCACCCCGTCCTGGAGGGTGAGCAGCGCCCACGCCACGCACGCGACGGTGAAGAACGCCCCGGCGGCCGGACCGCGCAGTGGCGCGTACGACGGCCCCCACAGGTCCAGCGTGCACAGGAACGCCACACTGGCCACGGCCACCACCAGCGAGCTCACCGTGTACGCGCGCCACACCAGGGGCCCCGTGGCCCGTCCCGCGCGCGGTACGTACCGGACCACGGCGCCGATCATGGTGGTGGCGGTGATGGAGGAGAGCAGCCGCATGGCCGCGATGGCGGCGGAGCCCTGCCCGACGGCCTCCTCGGTGTAGTAGCGGGCGGCGACCAGCCAGAAGCCGAGGCCGAGCGCGGCGGAGACGCCGGTGGAGAGCATCAGGGCGTAGGCGTTGCGGAACATCGAGTCGCCGCCCGGGCGCCCGCTCCGGGCGGCGCCGTCCGGTCCGGTCGGCTCGGTGCCCCGCCGGACCGCCGTGTCAGTCACCGTGCGGGGCGGCGGGCCGGGCACCCGAGGCGCGCAGGACGTCGAGGACCAGGTCCGCCCGGAGCGGGTCGGCGGGCAGCGCGTGCCGGGCGAACCAGCGGGCCGGGCCGGGGCGGGGCGACGCACGCGTGAAGGGCTCGCCCGCGTAGTCGTCCAGCGGCGGGTCGTACAGGTACCCGGTGGTGACGCGCGCCCGGGCGAGGGCGGCGATGGCCGCGTCACGGTCGGCGACCAGCAGCGGGACGCGGAACAGCGGCTGGGCGGGGCCTTGGTGGGGGGACCAGGGGGAGGCGAGGAGCTTCTCCGTACCGGCGCGGTGCGCCGCCAGCGTCGCGTCGAGGCGCTCCAGGAGCCGCCGTGTGCGCCGGAGCCGCGCCGGGCCGGGCGTGAGCCGGTAGTCGTGCAGGTCGACCCGCACCCAGGAGTGGAACGGTACGAGTCCGGGGGCGCCGGCCGTCGCGGCCTTCAGCTCGCCGGGGCGCAGCGGCATCCGGATCTCCTCGCGTTCCGCCGTGCCCAGCAGGCGCATCCCGGCGCGCGCGGCCCTGACCAGGCGCAGGTGCCGTACGGCGGCCTCGGCGTAGGGTCGGGCGGCGTAGGCGAGTTCGGCACCGACGCGGGAGGGGTGCAGCAACTCGTCACGGGCTCCGGCCAGTTCCTTGGCGACCCCCGCGTCCCGTACCGCGAGGAAGCCGCCGGTCTTGGCGCCGGTGTGCTTGGAGAGGCTGAAGACCGACGCGTCGCCGTACGTGCCGACGGGCCGGCCGCCGACCTCGCTGCCGATGGCGTGCGCCGCGTCCTCCAGGAGCGGGATGCCCAGTTCGGCGCATCTGGCCGCCAGTTCCGGCGCGGGGTCGGGGTTTCCGTACAGGTTGGTGGTGAGGACGGCCGACAGGCCGCGCCAGACGTCGTCGGGGACGGCCGACGCGTCGATCGACGCGTCCAGGGGTCTGAGCGGCGCCTGGACCGGGCGCAGGCCGGCGGCGAGGACGACGAAGAAGATGACGTCGTCGTTGACGGGTGACATCAGAACCCTGCCGCCGGGCGGGCACCAGTGGCGCAGGGCCACGTACAGCCCGAGCCGGCAGGACGGCACGTACAGGCACTCTCTGCCGAGGCGCCCGCGCATCAGCTCTTCCAGAGCGGCGTACCCCATGTGATCCCCCCTGAGCCCCGGCCAATGTCGCCCAATTGGGACGACCCCGTCAAGAAGGCGGAAGGGACGGCGGAAGGGCCCATCCCTTGACGGAACGGGCCCTTCCTCCAGGCGTGTGCACGGCCGGTCACTCGTCCAGGGTGAGACCCTTGCGGAGTTTGCCCAGGGTGCGGGAGAGCAGACGGGAGACATGCATCTGCGAGATGTTGAGCTCCTCGCCGATCTCCGACTGCGTGAGTCCGGCGACGAAGCGCAGGGAGAGGATCTTGCGGTCGCGCGCCGGAAGCGAGGCGATCAGCGGCTTGAGGGACTCGATGTACTCGATGCCTTCGAGCCCGTGGTCCTCGTAGCCGATGCGGTCCGCCAGCGCGCCCTCGCTGTCGTCCTCCTCGGGCTGGGCGTCGAGCGAGCTGGCGGTGTAGGCGTTGCTCGCCGCCATGCCCTCGACGACCTCTTCCTTGGTGATCCCGAGCTTCTCGGCGAGCTCGGCCACGGTGGGCGAGCGGTCGAGCTGCTGGGCCAGTTCGTCCCCGGCCTTGGCGAGGTCGAGGCGGAGTTCCTGGAGCCGGCGCGGGACGCGGACGGACCAGGAGGTGTCGCGGAAGAAGCGCTTGATCTCTCCGACGATGGTTGGCATCGCGAAGGTGGGGAACTCGACCCCTCGACTGAGTTCGAAGCGGTCGATGGCCTTGATGAGACCGATGGTGCCGACCTGGATGATGTCCTCCATCGGCTCGCTGCGGGAGCGGAACCGGGAGGCGGCGAACTTGACCAGGGCGAGGTTGAGTTCAACCAGCGTGTTGCGGACGTACGCGTACTCGTGCGTCCCTTCCTCGAGGGTCTCGAGGCGCGCGAAGAGCGTCTTGGACAGGGCTCTCGCGTCGAGCGGTTCGACTTCGTCGTACCGGGGGATGTCGGGCAGGCCGAGAGGTTCGGTCTCGAGCTGCTCGACGTCGTCGATCTGGTGGGGCGGAGTTGCCGACGGCGCGTGGGGGGTACGCGTTTCGTCGAGCCGGGGTGACATGGTCTCCTCCATCGTTCTCGGCATATGGCCGCCGATGCCCAAAGAATGTGGCTGCGGTGTGCGGCGCCTCCAAAGCCGGCCGTGTTGGTTGTGTCCCTACTAGCCCTACCCGCTTCACACGGATCGTTGCAAGTGTCAATTGTCCCATATGGCCGGCTTGTGGTTAAGTCTCGACTACCGGCCGCCGTTCAGAAGGCGTAGGGTTCTACCGACTCAACGGCATCGGCGAAGAGGGACGGAATGGACCGCGGGACGGTCGGCAGCGCGAATCAGGGCCGACTCAAGGTCGGGGTCCGGACGGAAGGCCGCAGCGAGGTTGTCACGCCGGCGGGTGAGCTCGATCACCACACCGCCGAGTTGCTGCGCGAGCCGCTGGACGCCGCGCTCGAACAGGGCCGCACACGCCTGGTGATCGACTGCTCGCAGCTTGCGTTCTGCGACTCCACCGGGCTCAATGTGCTGCTCGGGGCCCGCCTGAAGGCGGAGGCCGCGGGCGGAGGGGTGCACCTCGCGGGGATGCAGCCCGTCGTGGCCAGGGTGTTCGAGATCACTGGCGCGGAGGCGGTATTCACCGTCCACGACTCATTGGAAGCGGCACTCGCCGACTGAAGCGACAAAGCGGGTGTTGTCCTGGATCGGCCGGGCAGAAGAACCCCGCGGCAACTGTACGGAGGGGCTCCACACTCTCTGTGACGGCCATGTGGCTGCCCTGTGACGACGTAATGGCGACTTGGTGAATTCGGTGAGGTGAAGCGCTGATGGGTACCACCCAGCAGCATCCGCCGAGCGATCTCGGCCCCCAGCCGGACGGTTCCGGTCTCGGTGCCGGTGCCTCGGTCCCGGCTTCCTCCATCGCGTCCACCACGCCGGAGGTGAGGTCCGACATGTCAGGTGCGGCGGGCGGGGCGGGTCCCGGGGCCACGCCCGTGGGGCGCCGGACGCGGCGGCTCTCGCTGGGCAGTGCCAGCGGGATCGTTCCGCTCGCCCGGGACTTCACACGGCAGGCGCTGTACGACTGGGGCTGGCTCCCGGCTGCCACCGCCGACCGGCGGGCCGCCGCGGAGGACGTCCTCCTCGTCGTGTCCGAGCTCGTCACCAACGCGTGTCTGCACGCCGAGGGTCCCGAGGAGCTGCGTGTCTCCCTCGACGCGAAGGTGCTGCGGCTGGAGGTGGAGGACCGGGGCTCCGGTCAGCCCGCGCCGCGCACCCCGCACCGGGCCGGGCGGCCCGGTGGGCACGGCATGTTCATCGTCCAGCGCCTCTGCCTGGACTGGGGGGTGGCCCGGTCCGCCGGTATGCCCGGCAAGACGGTCTGGGCGGAACTGGCGGCGCCCGCTTAGCGCACGCGGATTTCCCCACTGATTGTGGAGCACGGCGATACGCCGTGCTCTTTGTCTTCCCTCCCCGAGGTCACGGGCGTACCTTGAGCGCCGATCTGATGAGCCGTCAGACAATGGGGTGATCTCGAGGTGTCGTACCAGAAGCGGACAACTCCGGCGCTGGCGGCGGCCGTCGCGGGCGCGATGGTCCTGATGGCCGCCCCCGCCTCCCACGCCACCGTGGTGGACGTCGACTACGCGTGCCGGACGCCGATCGGGCCCAAGGGGGCCGTGTCGCCGATCGACATCACGAGCGTCAGGAGCGGCAGCGGCTACAAGCTCACCATGACGTTCCGCAAGGGCGTCTCCTCCAGCCCGGTCGAGCTGGGCAAGGGCGCCATGAACCCGAGTGCGGTCATCAAGGTCGGCGGCGCGGACAGCGGGACGCTCACCGTCTCCGGACCGGCCAACACCGAGGCGATCCCGGCCAACACCCCCATCAAAATCAGCGACTTGACGGGTACGTACACCCCGCGCAAGAGCGGCAAGGTCACCTTCACCGCGGGAGTCCTGACCATCAAGGCGCTCGGTACGACCACCACCTGCACGCCCAAGAACAACCCCAAGCCGTCACTGGAACTGAGCGTCACGGCCCCCGGCTCCGGAACGGGCTCCGGCTCCGGAACGGGGTCCGGCATGGGCTCCGGCTCCGGTTCCGGATCCGGTTCGGCGCCCTCGGGCAGCGGCGAACTGCCCCGGACCGGACCGCTTGACTCGGCGGTCGCGCTTGGCACCCTCGGCGGCACGGTCCTGCTCACTGGCGCGGCCGGGGTGCTGTGGCTGACCCGCCGGACCCGCCGGGCGTGACCCCGTGCGCGCCCGGGCCGTGGCCGCCGCACTCACCGCCCTGCTGTGCGCCGGGGCGGTGACCTCCGCCGGCCCCGCGACGGCGGAGGGCCGGCCGTACCTCTACCTGGAGGGCGCGCCCGGCACCGTGCTCGAGGACACCCTGACGCTGACCAACCCGGGCAGGCGGCCGCTCACCCTGCGGCTGCGCGCCACCGCCCCCTGGGTCACCTTCGCCGCGAACCCGGTGACCGTGCCGCCCCGCACCCGCGCCGACGTGCCGTTCTCGGTCACCGTCCCGCCGGACGCCCCGCCCGGCGACCACGCGGGCGCCCTGCACGCCGGGGACGACGTCTCCGTGCCGGTACGGCTGCGGGTGGGCGGCCCACGGCTGGCGGCGCTCACCGTCGAGGACGTCCGGATCACGGACGGAACCATCCGCTACGCGCTGGTCAACCGAGGCAACACCGTCCTGGCGCCGCGTCTCGCGGTGCGCGCGGAGGGGCTGTTCGGCGAGGTGCTGCGCCGCGCGGAGCGTCCGCTGCGGCTGGAACTGCGGCCGGGCCGGCGGGTCGAGCTCAGCGAGCCGTGGCCCGGCCGGGACCGCCCCGCCCTGGACCGGGTCACCGTCCGGCTCGACGCCACGGGGGCGGACGGCGCACGGGCCGGGGCGGCGGCCACGAGGACGTTCGGCGCGTGGTGGGCGGCGGCCGTCCCGGTCACGGCGGCGTCGGCGGCGGGCGCGGTGATCTGGGTACGGCGCCGGGGGCGCGGGGCGAGGGGAGCGGAAGCGTGAGGGCGTACCGGTGGGTGGCGGCGGCCGTGCTGGTGGTGTGCGCGCTCGTCGGGCTTCCGGCGCCGGGCGGGGCCGCCGCCGAGAACCGCCCCGAGGTCACGCTCTCCCGCCCCGAGACGGCCAGGGGTACCGAGATCGCGGTGGAGGGCACGGGCTGGCGCCCCAAGACGCTGCTGATGCTCCTGGTGTGCGGCGAGGCTGTGCCCGATCAGGGCCCGGCGAGCGGCACCAACTCGTGCGCCAATGCCGCCGGGCGCACCGTCACCACCGACACGAGCGGCCGCTTCACCAGGACGCTGCCGGTCGTCGCGCCGCCCAGGCCCTGCCCGTGCGCGGTCCATGTGGCGACCGTGACCGGCGACCGGGCCATGGCCGACGCCCCGCTGAGGATCACCGGGCACCCGGTCGCCCCCCTGCCGGAACCGGCGGGCGACGGCAGGCTCGCCGTGCTGGCGGCGACCCGGCTCGAAGGGTCCAGCGGCGTCCTCGTGTGGTTCGGCGCCCCGGCCCGGCGCCGCCTCGTCCTCACCGTCGGCAACCTCGGCACGGCACCGCTCAAGGACCCCGTGTTCCAGGTCGGCACCGCGCACGGCGTGTTCGCCCCGCAGTGGGAGGAGCGGCAGTGGCGCGGCACCGTCCAGCCGGGTCGCAAGGCGCTGGTGGAGTTGCCGGTCCAGCTCGCGGCGGGCGCGCACGGCGATTACCAGGTGTCGGTGAAGTACGGCGGCAAGGTCCTGGCCGAGCAGCCCTGGCGGGTGGGACGGCCGTGGGGCGTGACGCTCTTCCGGGTGCTGCTCGCCGTGGTCGTCCCGGCGGCACTGTTCCGCGCCGGAATGGCGCTCGTGGACCGCGTACGCCCCCGTCGCCCCAGGCGCCACCGTGCCGCCGCCCCCGTGCCGGCCCCCGCCACCACGGTGGTCCTCCCGTGGTTCACCCCGGACTCCGCACCGTCAGAGAACCGACCGACGACGAAGGGACATTCGTGAGCAGGCAACGGAGGATGAGCGCGGCGGGCGTCGCGCTGATGCTCGGCGGCGCGGGGATCCTGCTGGCCGCGGGATCCGCGCAGGCGGCCGAGGTGGCGTACAGCACGGAGTGCATCCCGCCGCCCATCTCGGGCCTGCCACCGGTGCAGGGCACCACCAGGGTGCAGATCACCGCACCGGCGGAGGCGAAGGTCGGCGACGAGGTGGAGGTGGTGTGGAAGACGGTCGAGGCCGCGTCCAGGAACCCCGACGTCCTGGACCTGGAGAAGGACACCGTCAAGCCGACGGGCACGCTGAAGGTCGCGGGCGCCCAGACCGCCGACCTGGCGATGGAGGGCCCGCGGCAGAACCCGCCGATCCCCAAGAACAGCCCGATGGTCCTGCCGGACATGAAGGGCAGGCTGAAGCTGACGGCGCCGGGTGAGATCACGCTGGCGCCGGGGGCCTACACCATCAACGTCTCCAAGCCGCTGTCCACGGACACCAAGTGCACGCCGAAGGAGACGGTGCGGCCCGCCGCGACGATCAAGGTCACGGCGGGCGGCGGGGGCACGACGGGCGGTACGACCACGTCCGGTGGGACGACGACGTCGGGCGGTACGACCTCCGGTGGGACGACGACGTCCGGCGGTACGACCTCGTCCGGCGGTACGACCTCCGGCGGCACGACCACGACGGGCGGTACGACCGGCGGTGGTGGGGGCGGGACCGACTTCGAGGGCAAGGAGGTCTCCGTCGCGTACGCCTGCAAGACGCCCATCGGCGACAAGAACGCGACATCCCCGGTGAAGATCAACGCCAGGAGGAACGGCGGGACCTTCGACCTCACCGTGAAGTTCTCCAAGTCCGTGATGGACAGCCCCGCCGACATCCCCAAGGACTCCGTCAAGCCGTCCATGGAGGTCGGGCTGGGCGGCGCGGACAAGGGCTTCGTGCATGTCGAGGGCCTCACCAACAAGGAGCCGATCAAGGCGGGCCGGCCGATCGCGATCCCCGACCTCACCGGCACCTACAAGCCCGGCGCCACCGGCAGGGCGACGCTCAGCCCCGGCGTCCTCACCGTCAAGGCGCTCGGTACGACGACCACCTGCACCCCGCCCCCGAACGTCCAGGTCTCCCTGGAGCTCGACACCTCCGCCCAGCCGGGCGGCGCCTCGGGCGGGTCAACGGCAGCCGGCTCCACCGCGGGCGGGTCCTCGACGTCCGGCGGCGGCCTCGCCGACACGGGCGCCGAGGACGCCGGCGCGCTGCGCGCCCTCGCGCTGGTCGCCGGTACGGCGATCCTGCTGGGCGGCGCGGTGTTCACGTTCATGCCGTGGCGGCGCTCGGCGCGCTGACGGTACGGCGAAGGGCCGCCGCCCGGACGTGTCCGGTGCGGCGGCCCTTCGTACCGTACGGCTGCCTACTTCACGTCGCCCATCAGGGCGCGGATCTTCTTGCCGGCCGTCATGAAGGCCAGACCGGCGGCGACGGCGATGACGGCCCACAGGGTGTAGTACATCGCGTCACCCAGCGGCGCGTTGAGCTTCGTGGTCCAGCCGTTCAGGGCGTTGCCCGTCGCGGTGGCCAGGAACCACAGACCCATGATCTGGCCCACGAACTGCTTCGGTGCCAGCTTCGTGGACAGGGACAGACCGACCGGCGACAGGCACATCTCGCCGAGGGTCTGCACCAGGTAGACGCTCAGCAGCCAGAAGACGGTGACCTTGCCCGTGTCGCTGTTCGCGGCGGCGGCGCCGGCCAGGCCCATGATGCCGAAGGAGCCACCGATGAGGAGCATCGCCAGGGCGAACTTCATCGGGGTGCTGGGCTCACGGTTGCGCTGCGCCAGCTTGACCCACAGCGCGGCGAAGACCGGAGCCAGGACGATCACCATGGCCGGGTTCACGGACTGGTACCAGGACGCCGGGAACTCCCAGCCGCCGATCATGCGGTCGGTCTTGCCGTCCGCGAAGATCGTCAGCAGCGAGCCGGACTGGTCGTAGATCATCCAGAACAGCACGGCGGTGGCGAAGAACCAGGCGAAGGCCTGGATCTTCGGCTTGTCCGCGCTCGTCAGAGCCGGGTTCCGGTACATCGTCACGAAGTAGACGATCGGCACGACGATGCCGAGGACGGCCAGCACGTTGACGATGTGCTCGATGTCGTACGTGCCGAGCGCGATGTCCAGGAGCAGCGCGGCGACGGCGATGCCGCCCCACAGCGCGACCTTGCGCAGCGCGGAGCGCTTCTCCTCCGGCGAGGCCGGGGTGCCGGGCTGCTTGCCGACGTCACCGAGGTGGCGGCCGCCCAGGACGTACTGGATGACGGCGAGGGTCATACCGATACCGGCGACACCGAAGCCGAGGTGCCAGTTGACGTGCTCGCCGAGGTAGCCGACGACCAGCGGGGCGGCCATGCCGCCGATGTTGATCGCCATGTAGAAGAGCGTGAACCCGGCATCGCGGCGGGCGCTGGGCTGACCCTCGTAGAGTCCGCCGACCATCGCGGAGATGTTCGGCTTCAGCAGGCCGGTGCCGATCGCGATCAGGCCGAGGCCGCAGAAGAACGCGATGTCCGCGGGGATCGCCAGGGTGAAGTGACCCAGGGCGATGACGATGCCACCGACCAGTACGGCCTTGCGGGCACCCCAGAGGCGGTCCGCGACCCAGCCGCCGGGCATGGCGGCCATGTACACGACCGCGTTGTACACACCGTAGATCGAGGCGGCCAGGGCTTGCCGGCCCTCCAGAGGTCCGTCGAGGACACCCGCGATCAGGTAGAGGACGAGGATGCCGCGCATTCCGTACCAGGAGAAGCGCTCCCACATCTCCGTCATGAAGAGCGTGGCCATACCCCGGGGGTGGCCGAAGAAGGTCTTACCGCCGGTAGGTGCTCCGGCGGTGTCCTTCGTCAGGCTGGACGCCATGGTCGATCCTTGCTTGCTCGGGACGCGCCGCGCTTTGTGAGCGTTCACGCGCCCGGTGGGGGGGCGGCCGGCACCGGCACGGGGGTCCCGTCCCATCCCCACGCCCACAGGGATCCGCCCCCGTACGGCGTACGGAGGCGGGGGACAGGCCGCACCGGGATCCACGCCCCGGCGGCGACAACGCGCCACGGGGCCCGGCCCACAGGTCATTCACTGTCGCGAGACCGGCCGGGCCGGCCTCACGCAGAAAGAGACCCTTGGCGCGTAGTGGGCCAAAGGTCCCCAGATAGTGCATCAGGCGTCTCGCCACCATACGACACGACAGAGCGGCATATGGAAGGACTTGAGAGATGGATCACAGGTGTCGCGGGAACTGCCCGCCCTGTTTCGAAGGTCATCCCCAGGATGGCACCCCATACTCGCAAGGTGTGCCGATCATCGTGCGATCCCCCGGCGGGGCTTGTCCGGTGCGGACTACCATCACCCCATGACCCGTGTACTGCTCGCCGAGGACGACGCATCCATCTCGGAACCGCTGGCCCGCGCCCTGCGGCGGGAGGGTTACGAGGTCGAGGTGCGGGAGGACGGGCCCAGTGCGCTCGACGCCGGACTGCAGGGCCACGTGGACCTGGTCGTCCTGGACCTCGGGCTGCCCGGCATGGACGGGCTCGAAGTGGCCCGGCGGCTGCGGTCCGACGGGCTGACGGTGCCGATCCTGGTGCTGACGGCCCGCGCCGACGAGGTCGACACCGTTGTCGGGCTCGACGCGGGCGCCGACGACTACGTCACCAAGCCGTTCCGGCTCGCCGAGCTGCTCGCCCGTGTCCGGGCCCTGCTCCGGCGTGGCGCGAGCGAGCCCGCCCCGGCCCCGGCGACGCACGGTGTGCGCATCGACGTCGAGTCCCACCGGGCGTGGATGGGCGACGAGGAGCTGCAGCTCACCGCCAAGGAATTCGACCTGCTGCGCGTCCTCGTCCGGGACGCCGGCCGGGTCGTCACCCGTGACCAGCTCATGCGCGAGGTGTGGGACACCACCTGGTGGTCGTCCACCAAGACCCTCGACATGCACATCTCCTGGCTGCGCAAGAAGCTCGGCGACGACGCCGCCAACCCCCGCTACATCGCCACGGTCCGCGGCGTGGGCTTCCGCTTCGAGAAGAGCTAGCGAAGAGCCAGGGACGAGCCAGGAAAGAGCCAGGTACGCACCGTGCGCCGCCGACTGATCAACTCCACGCTCGCGGTGGTCCTCGTCGTCATCGCCGTCTTCGGGGTCTCCCTCGTGATCGTCGAGACGCGCACCATCAGCAGCAGCGCCCAGGAGAGCGTGGACTCCGAGGCCGTCCGGCTCGTCAGCATCGTCGAGTCGAGGCTCGTCGGCGGTGAGCCCGTCAACCCGGACATCCTCGCCCAGCAGAGCGGCGCCAAGCGGTACGCCCTGATCGAGATCCCCGGCCGGCCCCCCATCGAGATCGGCTCCCGCCCCGACGGCAGCGTCATCCGGGGCACCGCCGACGGCAAGCGCGGCGAGCAGGTGACCGTCGAGGAGTCACGCTCCACCATCGCCGCCGAGGTGGGCCGCACGTTGCTGATCATCGGTGCGGTGGCGCTGCTCGCCGTGATCGCCGCGGTCCTCCTCGCCGTACGCCAGGCGAACCGCCTCGCCTCGCCGCTCACCGACCTCGCCGAGACCGCCGAACGGCTCGGCTCGGGCGACCCCAGGCCCCGCCACAAGCGCTACGGGGTGCCCGAGCTGGACCGGGTGGCCGACGTCCTCGACGCCTCGGCCGAGCGGATCGCCCGGATGCTCACCGCCGAACGGCGGCTGGCCGCCGACGCCTCGCACCAGCTGCGTACGCCGCTGACCGCGCTGTCCATGCGGCTGGAGGAGATCGCCGAAACCGACGACCCCGCCACCGTGAAGGAGGAGGCGCACATCGCGCTCACCCAGGTCGAGCGGCTCACCGACGTCGTCCAGCGGCTGCTCACCAACTCGCGCGACCCCCGTACCGGCTCGGCGATCGCCTTCGACCTCGACGAGGTGGTCAAGCAGCAGATCGAGGAGTGGCGGCCCGCCTACCGCAGCGCGGGGCGGGCGATCGTCCGGTCCGGCAAGGTCGGCATGCGGGCCGTCGGCACCCCCGGAGCGGTCGCCCAGGTGCTGGCGGCGCTGATCGAGAACTCGCTGATGCACGGGGGTGGCACGGTCGCCCTCCGCACCCGGGTCACCGGCAACCAGGCCGTCGTGGAGGTCACCGACGAGGGCCCGGGCGTACCGCCGGACCTGGGGGCGCGGATCTTCGAGCGGACCATCAGCGGCCGCAATTCCACCGGGATCGGCCTCGCCGTCGCCCGTGACCTGGCCGAGGCGGACGGCGGGCGTCTGGAACTGCTCCAGCAGCAGCCGCCGGTCTTCGCGCTGTTCCTCAGCCGCGAGGTGCGCAGCCGCAAGGACAAGGCCTCGCACGAGCCCCCGACGATCCGCTGAGCAGCGCTCGCCCTAGCGGCGCGGGGCGACCGGCTCCCCGGCCGGCTCGGACTCGTGCCGCCGCTGTTCCAGGAACGATTCGGCGGTCTGCACGGCCTCGCGGGCCGGCAGCGTGCGGAAGACCCAGGTGCGGTACGACCAGAAGCGGAACAAGGTGGCCACACCGATGCCGAAGAACTTGAAGAAGTTGTTCTGCAGCGGGCTGTCCCAGCCGAAGCCGTACGTCGCGGTGTACAGCACACCGTTCTCGATGACCAGCCCCACCAGGCTGAACAGCAGGAAGAGCGTCAGCTCCTTCGTCCGCCCGCTCTTGTCGCGGTCCCGGTACGTGAAGTAGCGGAAGCCCACGTAGTTGAACGCGATGGCGACGACCGTGGCGAGCAGGCTGGCCCGGACGACCGGGAGCTCCGTGGTGTGGCGCACCAGGTTGAAGACCGCCATGTTGACCAGCAGCCCGAGACCGCCGACGAGACCGAATTTGGCGATCTCGCGGACGAGCTGGTCCAGCCGCACCCGCAGTGCGCCTCGTTCACTCATGGTGATCTTTCAGCCCCGTCCGGTCGAGTGCGTCAACCAAGCCATGCTAACCACCCGCCCATGAGCCCGCGCGGGGACGGAGAAAGCCCGGCCGCCGGGGCCGGATACCCTAAGAGGGTGACGTTCCCGGTAGTAGGCATGGTGGGCGGCGGTCAGCTCGCCCGAATGACCCACGAGGCGGGCATCCCCCTCGGTATCAAGTTCAAGCTCCTCAGCGACTCCCCCCAGGACTCCGCGGCCCAGGTGGTGAGCGATGTCGTCATCGGCGACTACCGCGACCTGGACACGCTGCGTGAGTTCGCACGCGGTTGCGACGTGATCACGTTCGATCACGAGCACGTCCCCACGGAGCACCTGCGGGCCCTGGAGGCGGACGGCATCCCCGTCCGGCCGGGGCCCGACGCATTGGTGCACGCCCAGGACAAGGGCGTGATGCGGGCCAGGCTCGACGAGATCGGCGCCCCGTGCCCCAGGCACCGCATCGTGACGGACCCGGCCGACGCGGCGGCGTTCGCCGCCGAGACCGGAGGGTTCCCGATCATCCTCAAGACGGTGCGCGGCGGGTACGACGGCAAGGGCGTGTGGTTCGTCCGCTCCGAGGACGAGGCCCGCGACCCGTTCCTGGCGGGCGTGCCGGTCCTGGCGGAGGAGAAGGTCGACTTCGTTCGCGAGCTGGCGGCCAACATCGTCCGCTCGCCGCACGGGCAGGCCGTGGCGTACCCCGTCGTCGAATCGCGTCAGGTCGACGGCGTCTGCGACACGGTGATCGCCCCCGCGCCCGACCTGTCGCCCGAGCTGGCGGGCCAGGCGCAGGAGCTGGCGCTCCGCATCGCCCAGGAACTGGACGTCGTCGGCCACCTCGCCGTCGAGCTGTTCGAGACCCGCGACGGCCGCATCCTCGTCAACGAGCTGGCGATGCGCCCCCACAACTCCGGCCACTGGACCCAGGACGGCGCGGTCACCTCGCAGTTCGCCAACCATGTACGCGCCGTTCTCGACCTGCCGCTCGGCGACCCCCGCCCGCGCGCACCGTGGACCGTCATGTGCAACGTGCTGGGCGGTGACTACCCCGACATGTACCAGGCCTACCTGCATTGCATGGCCCGCGACCCCCAGCTGAAGATCCATATGTACGGCAAGGACGTGAAGCCCGGCCGCAAGGTGGGGCACGTCAACACCTACGGCGACGACCTCGACGACGTGCTGGACCGCGCGCGTCACGCCGCCGGCTACCTGCGAGGAACGATCGTTGAGTAACCCGATGGACACCCCGCTCGTCGGCATCGTCATGGGCTCCGACTCCGACTGGCCCGTCATGGAGGCCGCCGCCGGGGCCCTCGACGAGTTCGAGATCCCGTACGAGGTCGATGTCGTCTCCGCGCACCGCATGCCGCGCGAGATGATCGCGTACGGGGAGCACGCCGCCGACCGCGGCCTGAAGGCGATCATCGCGGGCGCCGGCGGTGCCGCGCACCTGCCGGGCATGCTCGCCTCGGTCACCCCGCTGCCGGTCATCGGCGTGCCCGTGCCGCTGAAGTACCTGGACGGCATGGACTCGCTGCTCTCCATCGTCCAGATGCCCGCGGGCGTCCCGGTGGCCACGGTCTCCGTGGGCGGGGCGCGCAACGCGGGCCTGCTGGCCGCGCGCATCCTGGCCACCTCCGACCCGGACCTCCTCTCCCGGATGAGCGAGTTCCAGCAGGAGCTCAACGACCAGGCGACGGAGAAGGGCAAGAGGCTGCGGGCGAAGGTCGAGGGTTCGGCGTCGTTCGGTTTCGCCAAGTGACGGCCGGCCGTTTCCGGGACGAGGCGCGCGCTCTGCTCGCCTCGTACCCCGTGGTCGACGGCCACAACGACCTTCCGTGGGCGCTGCGTGAGAACGCCGGCTACGACCTGGACCGCCTGGACATCGGGGCGGACCAGACGGGCCGGCTCCACACCGACATCCCCCGGCTGCGGGCGGGCGGGGTCGGCGCCCAGTTCTGGTCGGTGTACGTACGCACCGGCATGGCCGGCGACGACGCGGTCAGCGCGACGCTGGAACAGATCGACTGCGTCGACCGGCTGCTCGCCCGCCATCCGGCGGACCTGGCGCCCGCGCTGACCGCCGACGACATGGAGGCGGCGCGGGCCTCGGGGCGCATCGCGTCGCTCAAGGGTGCCGAGGGCGGCCACTCCATCAACAACTCGATGGCCACCCTGCGCGCCCTGTACGCACTCGGGGTCCGCTACATGACGCTGACCCACAACGACAACGTCCCCTGGGCCGACTCGGCCACGGACGAGCCGGGCGTCGGCGGCCTGTCCGCCTTCGGCCGCGAGGTCGTACGGGAGATGAACCGGCTCGGCATGCTGGTGGACCTCTCGCACGTGGCCGACACGACCATGCGCGACGCCCTCGCCACGTCCGAAGCCCCGGTGATCTTCTCGCACTCCTCCTCCCGGGCGGTGTGCGACCACCCCAGGAACATCCCGGACGACGTGCTGGCCCTGCTGCCCGCCAACGGGGGTGTCGCCATGGCCACCTTCGTACCCAAGTTCGTCCTCCCGGCGGCCGTCGAATGGACCCGGCGGGCCGACGAGAACATGCGGGCGCACGGCTTGCACCACCTGGACACCACTCCGGAGGCGATGCGCGTCCACGCGGCCTTCGAAGCGGCGAACCCCCGCCCCGCCGCCACGGCCGCCACGGTCGCGGACCACCTCGACCACATGCGGGAAGTCGCGGGCATTGCCCACATCGGCATCGGCGGCGACTTCGACGGCACGGCGTTCACGCCCTCGGACCTGTCGGACGTCTCGGCGTACCCGAACCTGGTCGCCGAGCTCCTCCACCGTGGCTGGTCGCGCGCCGACGTGGCCAAGCTCACCTGGCAGAACGCGGTCCGGGTGCTCCGCGACGCGGAAGCCGTCTCCCGTTCCCTGTCCGCCCGCGCGCCTTCCACCGCCACGCTCACCGCCCTGGACGGCTGACCGCCCGGTGCGGCGGGCCGGCGGCCCTTGGGTCTCTGCGGTGCGGCGCCCGCCGGCGCGGTGCGGTGCCTGCCGGTGGGTGGGGGTGTGGCCCCTCCGGGCTCACCTCCTCGGCGCCGGCGGCCTTGGGTCACGAGCAAGGTGGCCCGCATAGGCCGCCAACGCCTGCGGGGGCGACCCTGCACGGCCGCACCCCGGTCGTACGCCGGGTGCGGGCGCGCTTTTCGTCGACCACGGCGAGGAGGGGCCGTGCAGGGTCGCCCC
>NZ_JBVJAH010000009.1:308741-357130 GCF_055590785.1 Streptomyces sp. NPDC041796 | reverse complement strand
CAAGCCGCTGTCCGTCGTGATCACGGCCGGTCGGCCCGGTGACCTCCCGCGGCGCAACGAGTGGCTGTGACTGGCACTTTCGCAACAGCCCCTAGGAGGAGGCCGCGAGGTCCTCGGCCATGCGCTGGAACTGTCCCAGGTCGTAGTTGGCCAGTGTCTTGTCGAGATTGGTCAGGGCACCGAGGTGTTCGACGAACCCGTCGGGTTCGTACTCGAGCTGGATCGTGACACGGCTGGTGGTGTCACTCAGCCGGTGGAAGGTCACCACGCCCGCGTGCCGAGTGCCGGCGATCACCTTCCAGGCGATGCGTTCCTCCGGGACGACCTCGGTCAGTTCAGCGGTGAAGTACTTGTCCGCGCCGGGCAATGTCAGCCACCACGTGAACCGGCGCTCGTCGATCCGGTCGACTCGTGTGACGTGGGTGAGGAACTCCGGCCACCGTGTCACATCGCTCCACAGCTGCCAGATCAGTGAGACGGGGGCCTTCATGTCCACGGTTTCGACCAGCGAGGACGACATGGGAAAGGGTCCTTTCCGATGGGGTGCCGACGACGCGGTGCGGCACGACCGCTGCGAGTGCCGCCCGTCTACCCCCGAAGGTCCGGCTGATGCCTCGGCCGTGCCCGGTCAGAGGAAACGCCGGACGGGGCTGACCGCCACTTCCAGGGCACGCTGGAGGCGGGGCCTGTGCTTCCACCGGGAGAGCGTGACCGGACGGCTGCGGGTGAGGTCTTCGTCGAAGTGGCCGTCGAGGGTGGCGGTGAACGCCTCGTCGAGGACGGCGAGCATCACTTCTTCGTCGTGGTCCATGGAACGGCGGTTGAAGTTGGTGGACCCGATCAGGGACGCGACCCCGTCCACGGTGATGACCTTGGCGTGCATCATGGTGGGCTGGTACTGGCGGATGTCGACACCCGCCGCGAGAAGCTCGCTGTAATGGCGTTGTCCGGCCAGTTGGCTGACTCGTTGATCGGTGTGCCGGCCGGGGAGCAGTATCTCCACGGTGACACCGCGGCGGGCGGTGGCGCAGAGCAGGTCGATGAAGTACGCGTCGGGTGCGAAGTAGGCGGTGGCCAGGCGGAAGCGTTCCTCCGCGGAGGTGAGCATGATGCGGATCAGTGTCTGCATGTCCTGCCAGCCGATACTGGCGGACCCTCGCACGACCTGGACGACGGCGTCTCCGTGCTGTGTGTGCTCGGTGAACCGGTCGCGTTCGTCGAAGAGTTCAGCGTGGCATTCCGCCCAATTCTGGGCAAAGGCGGCGGCTATTCCGTCCACCGCGGGGCCGCGGACCTGGACATGGGTGTCGCGCCACTCGCCGGGGTCGCGAGCGTCACCACACCATTCCTGGGCAATCCCGACTCCACCGGTGAAAGCGGTGTGCTCGTCGATGATCAGCGCCTTGCGATGGCAGCGGTGGTTCTGCTTGAAGGGTGAGAGCCACAGCGGCTTGCGGAACCAGGCGACCTCAACCCCTGCCGCGTCCATGTCGTCGAGCAGGTCCGTCTCTATCTGCCGGGCACCGAAGCCGTCGAGCAGCAGCCGCACCCTCACTCCGTCCCGCGCACGGGCCGCGAGGGCGGTGGCGAACTCCCGGGCGATCTCTCCGCGCCAGTAGACGAACGTCATCATGTCGATGGTGTGCTCGGCGCCGCGGATGGCCTTCAGCATCGCGGGGAAGATCTCGTCGCCGTTGCGCAGCGGATGGAGGTGGTTGCCTTCGGTGGCCGCGACTCCGATCAGGCGCTCCAGCCGGCGTCGCAGTCGCTGTTTGCGCTCCTGCACGGTAGGGATCGTCATCGTGGTGCGCTCGGCACCGTCGGGTCTGAGGGGATCGATGACGCTCATGCTGAACACTCCGGGGTGACTCCGCGGTCCTGACTGCCGCGGCGGTGCGGCTTCGGACACAGGTACAGGTGCTGACGAAGCCCGCTTTCCCTGCAAACAGGGTTCCACGCCGCCAAGGATGGGCCGAGCGTCGAAAGGGCGCGGAAACCCGTCAGGACCCGGTGGCTTCGCAGAGGGCTCCGGCCGGGCCATGCGCGGGCGGGCTCCCGGCGCCCGTCGAGACACGAGGCCGCCGTACGTCGTCTTTCCCGGCCCTTACGCGCACCCGAAGGGCTAAGCCGTGAGAGCCTCACTGACATCGGCGTACAACGGGATGGCCTGGTCGAGCCCGACGAGTTCGATGACCCTCATCACCGACGGCTGGGGCCCGGCGATCCGCATCCATCCGCCGGAGACGTGGGTGTCGCGGCGGGCCTTGAGCAAGGCGTTGACTCCGGAGGAGTCCATGAACGTCAGGCCCGACAGGTCGACCAGCAGGCAGTGGCTGCCCAGGGCGCGGACGGATCTGACCGCGTCTTCGAGGGCCGCCACCCCGTCGTAGTCGAGCTCGCCGCTGACCCGTACCAGCGCGATGCCGGCGGGTTGAACTTCGCCTTGTACCTGAAAGCGCCCGGGTTCCATATCAGCTGTCTCCTCACGAACTCTTCGGCGCCCTGACGCACCGGTGTAGATGACTGCCCGCTGACGGCTTCCGCAATTCAAGCCGGCCGCCACGTCCGCGTACGGCGTCCGCTCGGGAACCGGGCCGGTCCCTCGGTGCCCCCCTCGGAAGGACACTGCGTCCATGATCGTCCGCCTTCGGCTGCCTTCGGCGCGGCACGCGTCAGCGCAGGGCGAGGCGCGCCCGGACCCGCTTGCCCGACGGCAGGGGTTCGATCTCGACACCTTCGCACACGGCCAGAACGATCTCCAGCCCATGCTGCCCGACCCGGCGGGGGTCGGGTGCGTGGGCGGTGGGGGCCACCGGGTGAGTGTCCGACACGGCGATGTGGAGCACCCCGCCGATGAGTTCCAGGTCGATTTGACAGGGGCCTGTGGCGTGCCGGACGACGTTCGTGACGAGCTCGCTGATCACCAGGCGGGCATCCCCGACCGCGCTGGGCCCCATCGGCACCCCGCCGGCCGCCTTCTCCAGCAGAAACGACCCGACGAAGTCCCTCGCCGAAGCGATGGCGCCATCAAGATCGGTGTAGATTGTGGAGGCGATCGCCCCGGCCGCCCGTTTGGTCGGCACAGAAGCTTCACCTCCTGGCTGCCGCTGGACGGACCGGACCGATGTCGCGGCCTCAATGGGGGCCACGCTGTCACCACGCACCAGAGCTACCCCCATCGCACTCTTCTTCCTCTCGCCACGGCTCCTTCATACCCCTATCCCGGATCCGGCCCGGCAACACCGCCCTTCTTGGGCCTGCTGCCGTCGGGTTGTCGTGACGGGCGGCTCGCACCCCACTGCGAGGGATGCCATGGGGCGGCGGCGGGAGAGCAGGCCGGAAGGCACTTTACCGCCGGCGGCCGCCCGCGGCTCCAGGCCCCGGCCCCTGAAGGAGTCGGCTGCGCGACGGGAGGCGCCGGCGGTCCATGACCAGCGGGGCGGTGCTCAGAGGTTGCGGAACTCCTTCGCGTCCGGGTACGTCACGTGCGTGCAGCCGCGCTGCTTCGTGATGTCGGCGACGTACGCGCGGAACAGTGCGGACAGCGTCTCGGGGCCCAGTACGTCGTCGTAGGTGTAACCGGAGCTGAGGGTGTGCAGGGCGGGCTTGCCACCGCAGACGGACGAGGCCCACCAAGCCCCACGCGCGTGCCCGGTCGTCCCCACCTCGATGACCTTGTCCTGGCCGAGATCCTCGTATCCCACCGTGCGCGCCTCCGCGCCGAAGTAGGAGACAGTGCGCAGCCACCAGGGCGAGTGGGTGAGCGCACTGTCGGCGTAGTCGCGCTCGTCACCGCTCAGGCCTCCCGCCACGCGGCGCACGTGGTCGGGGCCGACCGCCAGGAGACAGCCCTCGACAGGGTTCGATGTCCGGCCGGGTACTGCGAGGGCACGGTCGGGAAGACGGCCTTGCCCCTTCTCCTTGAGGTGACGGTTGAACCAGCCGCACGAACCGTCCGCGGTCCGCGCGGGGCGAAGGGCGGACGGCACCGGGGCCAACTCGTCGGGCAGGGCGGGCAGTCGGGTGCGGCAACCGATCCGGTCGGTGAGCTCCTCGGCCGCGGAGCGGGCGATGCGGGCGAGGCGCCCACGGTCCGCCGCGGAGACGTCGTCGTACTCGGCGCGGGCGGTGACGTGCAGCAGCTTCGGAGCCTTCGGGCTGCCGCCGGGTCCGCACTCGGCGCGGACGGTGGTGTACCAGTTCCCGTACCAGCCCAGGGTGCCGTCGCCCAACGGTCGCGATTCGGGGCGGCGGTCGGCGACGGCGGTGACGTCGGGCCGGTCGTCGCTGTCACCGCTGTCACGGAGATCACTGGCTCGGAACGGCTCGAGCCCGGGGTCATCACCGATCCAATGCAATGGCCTGGAGGTGTCACCGCCTTGCACCACCAGCGTGAACAGGCTCTTCGTCCTCCCGGGCCCCGGCACCTTGTAGACGGTGCAGGAGCCGGACAGCTCGCGTGCATCGAGCCTTGCCCCGTCGTGGTCGCCGGCCGTGGCCCGGACCATCCCGCCCTGCAGGTCCATCACCGCCGCCCCGGACACGAGCCGACCGCACGCCGCGCTGATCTCGCGCTCGCTGGACGCGCGGTCCCGGATGTCATCGACCGTCAGCCAACCCGCGTACAGGCTCAGGCCGATCCCGCCCCACGCCGCCCACTGCCACAGCCTGATCCAGCCCACGCGCACCGCACACCCCCGTTGAGACCCGTCCGTCGCGATCGTTGCCGCGCCGGGTACCGAGCGTAGGAGTCCGGCCTCGGGCGCATCGAGGCGGGGCCGGGAGCTGACCGGTCCGGGTGAGGTCGGCTCGGCTCGGCTCGGGTCGGATGAAGCCAGGTCAGGTCAGGTCAGGTCAGGTCAGGTCAGGTCAGGTCAGTAGAACCAGACGACAAGGCGGACGTTCTCCGGTCCGTGGAGTTCGCCGAGCGTCCGCATCACGCTCCATACGGGCGCCCAGTGGGTTCCCTCTCCGGCGACCATGTCCCGGCTCAATGTGCCCGATTCGTCTGTTTCCTGCCAGTCGGCGGAGGCAAGCTCGGCCCAGGTGAGCCATGTTGTGCCATGTGTGTCGGTCGTGCCGTCGTACGCGGCGTAGTCGGTTCTCAGCCGTTCGGACGCGTCACCCGGAAAGCCGCGGCCTTCGGCCAGGGGTCGGAAGCCGAAGTAGTTGCGGACACCGAAGAGGCAGGCGAACGCGTCGTAGGCGTTGCCGTTGTTGAGCAGGAAGATGTCGATGGCGGCGTGCCATACGGAGTCTTCGTCGTCGGGGCCCCACAGGCGGGCACCGGGTCGGCATTCGATCATGCCGCTGATCTCGGTGGACATGGGGGCATCCTGTCCGCACGACCTGGTGGGCGGCACCTGATTTTCGCCTGGGCGTCCGGCGGGCGTCACGGCCCGGG
Organism: Streptomyces sp. NPDC041796; assembly: GCF_055590785.1. Lineage (NCBI taxonomy): Bacteria > Bacillati > Actinomycetota > Actinomycetes > Kitasatosporales > Streptomycetaceae > Streptomyces > Streptomyces sp. NPDC041796. The sequence goes on along the minus strand of NZ_JBVJAH010000009.1, from coordinate 351,726 downwards.
GAACGGACGATCCCCGCGAAGTGACTAGGCGCCGGCGGTACGGTCAGCAGGGTCGGCAGACCTCCACCAGGCGATCACTCGGCTCGCCATCGCGTCGGTCGCCAGGTCCGCGGGGTCGAGGGCGAAGTGGTCCTCCAGCTCATGCCGCAGGAATTCATCGATGTCCGCCTGGTCGGCGCCGCCACGAAGCCGCCCGAGCAGAGGGGCGAGCAGGCAGTCGTACTCGTCCTGCACCTCGTCGGCGACGCCGATCGGATCCCACTCATTGAGCAGACGGCGCAGGTGGTTCTCGGTGGAGGTGCTCCCAAGTCTCATCACCCCAGCCTGCCATGCCGCCACGGCTGCCATCACACGCCCCCGACCGTCGCGGCGATCCGCCTCCGGCCGTGGCCACAACCGACCGCCGGTCCTCCGTCCACGCGAACGGCCATGCTCCCGTGGGGCAGTTGGCGTGGCGGTGGCTCACCGCACAGCATGCCGACCGGCAGCTCGACGGCCGGTGACAGGCCCTGAGCGTGCGGCGCGTTGCGGTGTCGGCAGGCTCCGCAGCCGACCCTAGGACTCGGCGCGCAAGGTCAGGAACGGGGCGCGGTGTTCGGTGCCGTCCGGGAGGTGCCAGGGGGCGGTGACGCATGTGTGGGGAGGTGTCGGAGCGGAGGGCTGGAGGACGCGGGTGACGGTGAGGGTCAGCGGGCCGGTGGCCGTAGGGACGGCGATGTCGGTGCCGTGCGGACCGTCGGTGACGGTGCTCGGGCCGGTCGGGGACGGGAGAGGGCCGCCCGCGCCGTGCCGGGTGACGGACCGGTCGGGGGTGTCGCTCTCGCTCTGGGCCTGCGGCACCGTCCGGCCCTGGAGGAGGGCGAGGACCTGGGCGACGAGGACCGGGTCCCCCGCTCCGTCGTAGATCCAGCGCCGGCCCAGTACGCCGTGCTCCGACGTTCCGACGAGCACACTCCCCCGGCCGTCCCCGTCGCTCTCGTCGAGCGGTGCGCCCCGGTAGGTGAGCGGAACGTGGTAGGTGACGGGCCGGTCGCCGGAGCCGTCGGTGACCGCCATGAATTCCATGCCGACCTCGCCCTCCGGGTCGTCCAGCCGGAAGCCACCCGCCTTGGAAAGGTTCGGCGCGCTGCCGGTCGGGACGTACCAGGGGCGTGTGGGCAGCCAGGACGCCAGCAGCTCCAGCTTGCCCGGAGACATCGTCGTGCGGTGGATGACAGCCATTCTTCGTGATCCTCCCGGGTCGGTGTGCCCGTTGATCGTACGAACCCCCTCCGGCGCCACGTTACTTGGTGGCCACTTCCGTGCTCTGGGAAGCGGGCGCATACCGTGGCAAGATGGTCGGACGGGCAGTATCGACGGTCGGTACTCGTCCTCTGGGGCATCAATGAACGTCTGGCTCCACTTCCGCCTCATCGGTGTCACGGTCGCGACCGGCTTGTCGCTGGTGGCCTGCAGCGGTACGGACACGCGCCCGGACGCGTCGGCGTCGCCGTCCGCCGTACCCCGGCCGTCCGCGCCCTCCGCACCGTCCCCGTCGGTTTCCGTGCCGAGCGGGCAACCGTCGTCGACGCCGAGCGCCCCGGCCACGCCGCGCCCGGACGCGTCGACCGCCACTCCTCCCGGTCCCGGCGGCGTCGCCCCGGTTCCCGGTCTGGGGCGCCTGCAGCCGATCTGGCCCTTCACGACGCCCGCCCAGGCGCAGGCGTGGCAGCGCGAGTACCGCACGGGCGGCCATCAGCCCTGGCACCTCGACCCGGAGCAGACCGCCCTGTCGTTCACCCGGGGCTACTTGGGCTTCACCGAGATCGACCGCGTCACCTCGCGGTCCGTCGCCGCGACACACGCCCGCATCGGGGTGGGCCTGAGCGGACCCGAGTCGTCGGGCAGCGCGGCGGTCGTGCACCTCGTGCGGTTCGGCACCGGCCGTGACGCCCCGTGGGAGGTCGTGGGCACGGACGACACCTCTTTCAGCCTGACGAAGCCCGCGTACGGCTCGGTGGTCCGGTCCCCCGTGGCCGTCGGAGGACGCATCAGCGGTGTGGACGAGAGCATCCGCGTGCATGTGCGTCAGCCCTCGTCGAAGGCGCCGCTGGGCGAGTCCTGCTGCATCCCGGCGGGCGGCTTCGGACAGCCCTGGTCGTACTCCGTGTCCTTCAAGGGTGCCAAGGACGCGGTGCTGACGGTGGTCGCCATGACCGGCGGGCACATCGCCGAGGTCGAGCGCTTCACGGTCACGGCGGTCCGGACCCGCTGACCGCGGCACCGGGCGGAGGCGGACCGCCACCGTTGCGGCAAGGGGTCAGGCGAGCAGTGCGGCGGCCGCCGCCAGAAGGTCCTGGTTGTGCCCGGTGACGTCGCGCTCGGTCAACCGGTGGAGCTCGTCCGCCTGTACGCCGAGGTCCTCGAGCGGTACGTCGATGTTGCCTCGTGCCCGGGTGGCGCGCCGCAGGGCGACGCGGAACCCGGCGCCGCGCGGCAGTTCGCCGAGCAGCTCGGGCAGCCAGACGCGCAGCAGCTCGTGCGTCCACACGTTGGCGCCACCGGCGCCGGTGCGCCCCGCGGTACCGAGCACGGGCCCGAGGCCGTTGTCCTGGAAGCCCGCGGCGAAGATGTCGGCGGCCGAGTAGGACAGCGCGTCGGTGATGAGGACCTTGGGGCCGGAGTAGCGCGGGAGCCCGGCGGTGATCGCCTCGGGGTCGGTGAGCGGGAAGCCCTGCGAGTACACCTCGCCGGTCTCCACGGCGGCGCGGATCGAGTTCGTCCAGGAGCGGAAGCCCGGGTTGGACCGTGCGAGCGTGAGCGCGGCGCGTGTGGTCGACAGGGAGAAGCTCACCGGGACGACGGGGCTCTCGTGGAGGACCTGGAGCGCGGATTCCGCGGCCGGGACATGACCGCCCGGATTGCCGCGGACGTCGACGATCAGCCCTCCGGCCGGTGCCCGGGCCGCGATCCGCGCGACCTGCTCGGCGAACGACCGGGCTCCGGAGACGTTGAACGAGAAGATGCGCAGGTACCCGTACGAGCGGCCCCGGAATCGGAGCGTCCGGTGGTCGATGACGCTGCGGAGGGCACGCGCCGGCGAACGCCGGGCCCTGGGCGGCGCGAACAGCACACGTTTGACCTGCCGGGTCGCCTCGTTCCCGGCGTCGATACCGAGGTTCGTCGCCAGTGTGGGGACGGGATCCTGGGCGTGCCCCGCCTGCAGCTCAGCGGCGCGGACGCGCCACGGGATGCGTGTCTCGCGGCGGCGGCCGGAGGGGGTGCGGTAGGTGAGGAGCACCCAGTGCTCGTCGGGTGGGGGGCCGGTCCGCAGCGGGCGCAGCGCCAGCGACTCCAGTCCGCGTGCCAGGCGGGCGTCGGCGTTGGAGCCCGCTTGCGCGGCCGCGTTGCGTTCGACGGCGCGCTCGATGGGGACGCCGTTCCAGGTTTCCAGCTCGGCCCCGACGTCGAAACCCGCGTGTACGAGTGACTCGTCGATCTTGGAGACGATGTGGTGCGGTGTCCCGTCCGGGTCGGAGTAGCGTTCGACGAGGAAGCCCAGTGTCGCCACGTGGCCCCGGTACGGGGAGGGGAGCTGGTAGACGGTGTGCAGGTCGCGCAGCCCCCGGAAGATGCCGGCGAGCTCGGCGTGGAACTGCAGTTCGCTGAGCGGGGGCAGACGGCGCTCCAGCAGACGCAGGTGCTGGACGGGGTCGGTGGCGTGCATCGCCCGTTTGAGGGGGAGGTGGACGTACAGCTCTTCGAGCAGTACGCGTGCGGCGGCCACGATCCGGTAGCGGTCGGCGAGCGGCAGCGGGTCGGCCTCGATCCGGCCCATGAACTCGTCGAGCCCGATCGTCCCCGGGAGGGTCCGGCTCGGTCGCGCGATCGTGGGGCTCACGGGTAGTAGTCCGCGAGGTGCTGGAGCTGGGGCACGCCGCTGCGGGCCACGGCCGCGAAGTAGGCCGCGTCGTGGGTCAGCGGGTCCAGGCGCGGGATGACCAGGTCCGGTGGGACCTCACCGGCCGCGCCGAAAGCTCCCAGGTCGCCGTCCGGCATGTCGCCGAACAGGACGAGCGGCGCATCGGGGTCGTCGAGCGGCCCTCCCCACTCGGCGAGCGCGTCCTGTGAGGCGCGCCAGGCGGCCACCGGGTCGTCGCGTACCTTTTCCAGGGCGCGTGTGACGCCGGGCCAGTCGAGTTGCGCGTCGGGCCGGTCCGGTTGGCGGACGGCCACGCGGCGCTTGGCCCCGTCGACCGTGATCGTGCTGGTGTCCGTCGCCCCGGCGGCGGTCATCAGCGCTGTCGTCCCGTAGAACGGCCGGCCGCGCACCATCACCAGGCGTACATGGCGCTCGGTCGCGTCGATCAGATTGCGGTACACGTCCTTGGTCGGGTCGTGGCGTTCGAGTACGAGCAGGTCCGCGGCGCTGCCGCGCTGGAGGCGTCCCACCTGGGGCCCCCAGGCCGTCGCCAGGGCGTCGCCGGGGTTCGCGGTGACCATGTCGCACAGGTCACGGTCGCTGAAGCGTCCGCCGAGCTCGTGGCGGTTGACGGCGTCGGCGACCTTGAGCTCGCCGAGCACATGCTTGGTCCCCGAGGGCGCCCAGTCGGAGCCGAGGGCGATCCGCAGCCCCTTCTTGTCCGCCTCGACCACGTTCGTCGTGTCGTGGTAGAGCCAGTAGTTGGAGAACGGTGACCACACGAGGGTTCCCTTCTCCTCGGCGTTGACGGCCGCCACCGCGTCCCGCCACTTCTTGAAGTCTGCGCCGTCGAGCGCGGTGCCGTGCACACCGATCAGACCCGGCTTCAGGCAGGGCTCGAGATCCTCGAACTCGCGGTGGACGATCGACCCGGACCGGCCCTCCGCGACGTGGTAGATCAGCAGCCGGGTCCCGTTGAGCTTCGGTGCCCGGTCCTCGCGCAGTTCCTCTGCGTCGAGCTGGAGCGCCGCGGTCATCACCATGTCGGTGCCCGTCGGCAGCTTCTCGTTGTCGATGATCCGCAGCAGCCAGCCGTCGACGGCACGGGTGGAGCGGGGGGCGCCCTGGATGGCCGTGGTGCCGCCGATGAGCGCCTTGACCTCGACGTACTTGAGCAGTGCTTCGGGAGCGGCCTGGCCGAGCACCTTGGCGGGCCAGGTGACCGACGTGGAGTAGTCGGGCGGATGGTCCTCGTCGACCCAGCGGTCGTGGTGGAGGTAGGGGACGCCGGAGGCCTCCCACAGCGGGAGCGTGTTGTAGGCGATGTGGTTGTGCAGGTCGATCAGGCCGGGGAGGATGAGCGCGCCGGTGTCGATCCTGGGCGCTCCGGAGAACCCGGCGGGGGGATCCTGTTCGGCGGACCGCACCGCGTCCAGGCGGCCGTCGTCGCCGACGTACACGGCGCCGCGGTCGAGGATCCGGTGGTCGTCGTCGAAGGTGACGACCGTGCCGAGGAGTACGAGTGCCATCAGCTCGGCGCCTTCCATAGCAGCGTGTGCTCGTCGTCCGGTGACGGGCGCCTCACCGAGTTCTGTGCCACGCCCGGCTGGGCGCGCACCCACGCGTCGTCGCCCAGGAAGGCCGGCGCGCCGAACGGCAGGTCGTGGCGCGGGATCGCGCTGTGGTCGGACTCCTCGAAGCTCGTCCCGTAGTTGGACCCGGTGTTGTCGCCGTCCTCGTCCGGCGTCACGATCGCGCGCAGTCGTGTGACGGCATCGCGCCAGGTGTTCAGCAGCGCGTCCTCGTCATCGCTGGACGGATGGGGGATCTCGACGAGCTCGACCTGGGGCCGTGTGGTCCACAACCGCACGGCCTCGCGGGCCATGAACCCCATCGCGACGACGGCCTGGAGTGTTGTGTCGGTCGCCCGGTCGTAGACCGCGTTGCGCCACTGCTTCTGCGCCGGGTCGTCGAGCCGGTCCTTCATCGCGAGCGCACGACTCGGATGGACCGCGTACGCCCATGCGTTGAGGCAGACGTACGAGCGGGTCAGCCCGAGCTTGGTAAGGAAGCCCTGCACCCGCTGCCCGGCGTTGCCGACGAGGCTGCGCCCGGCGATCCGTTCGGTCGGTCCGGGGTCCGAGGCCACGATCAGTACACGGGCCGATCCGTCGAGCCGTCCCCGGTAGAAGACCGGCCCCCAGTCGAACCAGAACGCCGAGGTGTCGGGCGGGTCGGGCACCTGGGCGAGCAACTCGGCGAACCGGTCCGTCGGTCCGCGATCGAACTCCGGCATCGTCAGCGCCTCCTCATGGCGGCAGGGTGCGCGCCATCGGCCTTGCGAGGCCCTCCGGTGTCGGGGCCCTCCGCCGTCCGGCCCGCCGGGTGTACGGGCCCGGGTGTCGGGGTCCGGATGCCCTGGCCCGGGGTGCCCGGTCCCGGACGTCCGGGGCTGCCGGGTGTCTGCCGGCCATGACGGCGTCCGTTTCAATGGATCACTCCGTTACGGGCCCCGCAAGTCGGGGCGGCCGCCATCCGGAGCAGTGACACTTCGCCGGGTCGGGACAGCGGGGCCCGCTTCCGCCCCCGGGACAAACCGGCCGCCGACTGGAGCGAGCGGCCTGTTACGGGCGGGGCGCCGGTACGGGGATACGAGAGAGCCGGTACGGGGGGCGCCGATACGAGGGGCACACCGGTACGAGGGGGCACCGGTTACGGGCGGGACCCGGTACGGGCGGGACGCCGGTACCGGGGGTACGAGAGACGCCGTACGGGGGCGCCGGCCCTTCGGCTGCCGGGACGGCCTCCGGCTCTCACCGCGGCAACGCCGTCAGCGGCCCGGCCGGTGACGCAGGAACGCGGTCAGCCGGTCAGCCGGTCAGCCGGTCACCCGGTCAGGGCCAGCAGGCCGCGTGCCAGCCGTCGCGCCTCGATGTCCGGGTGCGGCGATCCGTCGCAGGGGAAGCCGGAGACGACGCGACGGGGGGAGGCAGCGATGTGCCGAACGGCGGGACGGGCCGCCTCGGGGAGCAGGCGCATCGCCGTCAGGGTGCGCAGCGCGCCCAGATGCGGCTGGTGCAGCTCGCCGCAGCGGGCGAGCTGGTCCGCGACCACGGGTGCCGTGTCGTGCGTGCGGCCCGTGGCACGCCAGATGGCGGCGGCCGCGTCCGCCCGGCTCTCCCGGTCGGGCGCTCGCAGCCGCTCCTCCACGAGGGGCAGCAACGCGGCTGCCGGCGCGCCGAGTTCACCCGCCACCCGAACGGCCGCCGTGCGTCGCGCCAGGTCGTCCGTGAGGGCCCGCACCACGTCCACCGCCGGCCCCGCGTCTCCCGTGACGCGGGCCAGGGCGATCGCCGCGGCCAGGTCGCCGGCCTCGGCCCCGGCTCGCAGGGCGCGCGCCGCCGCCGGGCCGGCCGCCGGGCCCAGTGCGCCCAGCGCCCCCGCGGAGGCGGGCAGCAGACGGACCAGGGCGTCCACGGAGCCGACCGCGAGCGCCGGGAAGTGCGTCAGCGCGTCCAGCCACTCGGCACGCGGCGAGTCCGCGACCCGCCGCGCCACCGGCTCGGCCGCCGTGCCGAACACCTCCACCGCCGCCGGCACGACCCTGCCCGCGGCGGTGACGGGCGTGAGCTGAAGCGTCGCTGTCTGCTCGGGCAGTTCGTCCATCAGACGCAGGACGAGGCCGATCGCGCCGGGCACCCGCAGCCGCACCGCGGTGTGCGTCGCCGCCACCCGTACGGCAGGGTCCTCGGACCTCAGGAGGGGCTCCAGCCACGGCGCGCGCTCACCGCCCTCCAACGCGGCTCCCACCCTCGCCACTTGGCACAGTTCCTCCACGGTCCCGGCGGACGCGGCGAGCCACGGCAGGACGTCCCTCTCCCGGTCCCGCCACACCTCGGTGAGCTCCCAGGCCAGCGGAACGCCCCGCTCCACCGCCCGCAGCGCCGCGTCGGGGTCGTCCATCACGCGGTCCATGAGCGGCCGGTAGGAATCGGGCCACGGATGGTACGTCTCGTCATCGGCAGGCGCGGCCTCGTGGGCGTCGAGTGCCGATTCCACCAGAGCGGCGGGCAGCGGCAGCGGCGCCGTACGCAACAGGTCCGTCACCGCCGCCCTGCGTACCTGCGGCTCGGGCGCGGACAGCAGGGCCCGGTTGCGTGCCGTGCTGGTGGCCGGTGAGACGTCGAGCAGACCGAGCGCGGTGACGAGGTCGCCCCGTACACCCGCGTCGTCCTCCTCCTCCAGTCGTGCCCGCAGCAGTGGGAGCAGCGGGAGGGACCTCTCCTCACCGGCGGCGACGATCCACACCATCGTGCGCCGTACGGAGGGGTCCTCGTCCGCCGCAAGGCCGAGCAGCTCCGGGAGCGCCCCGGCCACCGCCCGGCGCACGTCCCGGTACTCGCGGCCCGTCCCGTCGGCCGCCGCGTGCAGCAGCCACAACAGCCTCAGCCGGTCGCCGGGCCCCTTCAGGGCGAGCCGCGCGACGAACGGCACGGCAGCGGCTGTCGCCGAGTAGACCGACCCCTGGTGGCAGAGCGAGGAGAACAGCTCCTCCAACGCCTCGTCACGCACCCGCGCGTCCACGGAGCCGGCCGCACGCAACAGGGCCGGTACGTCGTCCGCCGGCCCGTACGCGTGGTCGAGCGCCGCCCAGTCGATGTCGTCGATCCCCTCCAGCACGGACGTGACCCTACGACAGAGGTGTCCCCTCCTCGGCGGCCGCCCTCCTCCGCCGCCGGCTGCGCTGGTCCAGGACACGGTGGCGGAGCGACTCGAGCACTGACAACGGCGGCCGCCGGGCCGGCCCGGCCCAGCGGGCCAGACCATGCCAGGGCCGTCAGGCGTCGGCGTGTTCCGCGGCCGGTACGACGGACCCGTGCCGGTCGAGGACGCTGCCGAGGAAGCCCGCCACGAAGCCGGTGGGTATGGATACCAGGGCGACCGTCTGAAGGGGGAACCAGTCGAGGTGCCAGTCCGGGAGGAGCGCCGCCGGGCTGCCGGAGAACACCGGGCTGCAGACCTGGAGCCCGATGGCGCAGCCGAGTCCGCCGTACAGCGTCCACAGCAGTCCCCTTCGTGTGAAGCCGCTCCAGAACAGGGTGTAGAGGAGGGCCGGCAGCAGGCAGGAGGCCGCCACCGCCAGGCCGAAGACCGACAGGAACCCGACGTTCCATCCCTGCACCAGGACCGCGAGCACGATGCTCAGGGCGCCCGCGAAGGCGGAGGCCCAGCGGGCGGCGGCCACTTCACGACCCTCGGTTCGACGTCTGCGGCCCGGGACGTGCGTGTACAGGTCGTGCGCGATGGCGCCCGCGGCGGCCAGGGTGATGCTCGCGACGACGGCCAGGGTGGTGAGGAACACCGCCGACGAGACCAGGACGACGAGCATCGTCCCGCCCGTGCCGGCGGACGCGCCGCCCGCCAGATCGCCGGTGAGCATCAACAGGGCGCCCTGACCGCCCGGGTCGGCGGCCGCGATCGCCGGGGCTCCGATCACCGCGGCGGCACCGAAGCCCAGTACCGCCGTGGCGAGGCAGAACGCAGCGACGACGAAGGTGGTGTGCCGTACCGTACGCCGCGCGGCGTCCGCGTCGGGGGCGGTGTTGAGCTGCATGGCGACGTGCGGCATGCAGGCCACGCCCAGCACGACGGTGAGCATCAGGCCGACGAAGTCGAGGGTGGCCTCCGGCCCGGCATCAGGGCCGGCGCCGGCGCCGAACAGGAGGCCGGGGCGCAGGTAGGCGTCGGGACGGCCGCTGCCCTGTGCGGCGCCGTGGATGAGGGAGTTGGGACTCCAGCCGAACCGTTGGAACACGACGGCCGTCAGGATCAGGGCCATGGCGATGAGGACGACCGTCTTGATGATCTGGAGGGTGACGGTGCCGCGCATCCCGCCGAACGCCGTGGCACAGACGACGAGCGCGCCGATCATGACGATCGCGGCCTGTTCCGCTCCGGGGCCCGACAGCCCCAGCAGCATGACGGTGGTCGCTCCGGCACCGGCGAGCTGTACGACCAGGTACGGCACACAGGCGCTCAGCGTCACCACGGCGACCGCGATCCGCACCGCCGGTCCCGGTGTCCGCAGTGCGAAGGTGTCGCCGAGTGTGCAGCCGCCGCGTTCGCGCAACGGGGCCGCGAGCAGGAGGAGTACGCCGAGGGAGAGGACCGTGCTCAGGGCGATGAAGAGCCCGTCGTAGCCGACGAGCGCCACATTGCCCGTGGTGCCGAGGACCGTGGCCGCGGACAGGCAGATACCGGACAGGACGAGGGTCCGTCGGAGGGGAGTGATGTCGCGACCGGCTGTGTAGAAGTCGTGGACCCGGTCCTTCTCGGGGCTGCTGAGGACGCAGATGAAGAGGATGGGAACGATGAAGGTGAGGAAGCCGGTGAGCACCGCGGCACGTGTGTCCGTCTCCAGGATGTCGGTCTCCAGGATGTCGGTCGCGGCGAGCAGCGTCTGAGATCGCGTCAGTGGTTGCATCAGTGCTCCTCCCCCTCCTGCTCGTCGTGGGAGCCACGCCCGGCGAGACGGTCGTAGCGCGCTGCCGACCACAGCAGCAGGGCCGCCTGGAGCAGGAGCGCGAGGGTGCCGAGGGTGATCTCTCCCCGGACCCGGGTGGCCAGGAAGCCGGGGGCGGAGCAGGCGAGGAGCAGATGCACGGCCCAGGTCACGGCGTTGATGAGGGCGAATGACCGGCCTGGGTGGCTCCGGGGTGGTCCGTGATGGTGGTGAGGCGGATGGGGAAGAGGAAGGGGAAGGGGATGCTGGACGTGCGGGATTCTGGGCACGTGCTCGTGTGGGTTCTCGGGGGTGTGGGGGGTTCGGGGGGTGTGGGGGTCGTACGGGGCTTGGGGTGGGTACGGGGCTCGGGGGGCGTACGGGGCTCGGGGTGGGTACGGGGTTCCAGGGGTGTACGGGGTTCGGGGCGGGTACGGGACTCGCTGTGTTCCCGGGGTTCCCGGGGTTTGCGGGGATCCGGGGACGTGCGGGGGTCCCGGGACGTGTTGAGGCGGCATGGCGGTCTCCTGGCGGGCCTGGTCGCGGGCGGCTCTGGGCCGTCGCGGGCTCACCAGAGCACGTACGGCCGAGGCAGTCGATGGGCCTCACCCGTGCTGTTGTCCGCTCCCAACGCGCGTGGTCCCCGGCTGTGCCGCTGCCCATTCAGACCGGATCGGTGTCCGTCCCGAAGGCGGTGGTGGGCCCCAGCAGTCGCTCCGCGTCGAGTGCCAGGACGAGCCGCATCACGTCACGGGGACGGGTCAGGTCCAGGCCGGTGATCTGCTCGCAGCGGCGCAGCCGGTTGAGCACGGTGTTGCGGTGACAGAGCATGCGCCGGGCCGCCTGGGCCGCCGATCCGCCGCTCTCGACCCAGAGGGTGAGGGTGTCGAACAGGGTCTGGCGGTCGGCCGGCTGGAGTGCGTGCAGGGGGCGGAGCACTTGTCGGGCCAGTTCGGTGGACAGGTCCGGCCGGGAGACCAGAAGGCCGTCGGGCAGGCGGGAGTCGAGCCGCGCGATCTCGCCGTCCGTCCGGCAGGTGCGCAGCGCGAGCGCGGCCATGTCCCGTGCCCGGGGCAGGCGGTCCAGGCCGCGCACGACCGGGCTGATTCCGATACGGAGCCCGGGCCCGGCGTCCAGTCCGTCGGCCAGCGCGTCCAGGGGCAGGTCGCGGAGGTGGGCGACGAGGACGTGGCGCTGTCCCTGCGTATGCCGCAGGAGCCGGATGCCGGGGATCTCGGGTTCGGTCCGCGGTAGTCGGCCGTAGGGTGCTTCGGCGCGGACGACCGCCACCGCGAACCGTCCGTCCGGTGGCAGGTCGAGGATCGATGCCGCGTCCCGGGTGGAGCACGGGTCGCCGCCGTTCTCCAGCAGGGCGGCGAGTACCAGGCGGACGCGTTCCGTGTCCCGGCTGGCGAGGCCGTTGGCGACCTGCCGGTAGGCGTCCGCGACCAGGACGGCGTCGCGGTCGTTGTGTTTCCACACCAGCTCGGCCACGTGCACCAGGTGGCGCAGTTCGCCGGGCCCGTCCCGCTCCACGACCCCGATGATCGCGCTCCAGACCGCGGCGCCGGCCACCCGGTACGCGTGCAGCACCTCGTCGAGAGGGCACCCCTGCTCGGCACGTCTGATGCCGAGCTCTCTGGTGTACCGCTCGACGTCCATGACGGCGGCGGGATGCACGCCGGCCTCCAGCCCGTACCGGATGCCCGTGCGCACGGTGGGTCGCAGGTCGGACGGTGCGAGGACGGGGTCGGCGTAGTACGACACCTCGGTACGGATCTGTTCCACGACCGTGTCGGCGAGGTCGGGGCTCCTGCCCAGGAGGCGCCGGCAGGCCCGGCGGAAGACCTCCAGCGGGGGCGCTTCGGCGGCCTGTACCGGGTAGGCCTGCTGCGGAGAGAGCTCGTCGCGGCGGTGGACGGTGCGGGCACCCTGGCGTAGGCCGCCAGGGACGGAACTGGTGTGCATGGACCCTCCAGATGGACGGGACGTGCGGGAACACCACGCGATCGCCGGACAGCGGCATCGGCATCCATGCGGTCGGAGCGTCCCTTCCCGCGGCGGACCACCATGCTAAGCAGTTGGTCAGCGCATGGCGAGGGGCGGGAACGGACCGTTCCCAGGCCGTCACCTAGGGGCTGTCCCCGATTCCCGGGGAGCGGGCGCACGCCTAGCGTGACGACCGGTAGGCCGATGCTCCGGCGCCGCCCCACGAGAGTGACGGAGAGCCGATGAAGGCGGTTGTTCAGGACCGGTACGGCTCCCCCGACGTCCTGGAGGTCAGGGAGGTCGACACGCCGGCACCCGCCCGCCATGAGGTGCTGGTGCGTGTACATGCCGCCGCCGTCAACGCGCGCGATTGGCATCTGATGCGTGGGGATCCCTACGTGGCGCGTCCGACGCTCGGGTTCGGCGGTCCCAGAGCGAAGATCCGTGGCACGGACTTCGCGGGCCGGGTGGAAGCGGTCGGGGAGGGCGTGACCCGGTTCCGACCCGGCGACGAGGTCTTCGGCGAGGCCGAGGGTGCGTTCGCCGAGTACGTCTGCGCCGCGGAGGCGGTGGTGGCGCCGAAGCCCGTCAACCTGACGTTCGAGGAGGCGGCCGCGATACCCCTGGCGGGCAACACCGCCCTCATGGGTCTGCGTGATGCCGGGCGCGTGCGGCCCGGTCAGAAGGTTCTGATCAACGGGGCGTCCGGTGGGGTGGGGATCTTCGCCGTACAGATCGCGAAGGTGCTCGGCGCGGAGGTGACCGGCGTCTGCCGTACGCGCAACGCGGACCTGGTCCGGTCGGCCGGCGCCGATCACGTCATCGACTACACCATGGAGGACTTCACCCGGCGTGGCGGACCGGGCGGAGACCCGGACGGACAGCGGTACGACGTCGTGCTCGACCTGGTGGGCAACCGGTCTCTGGCCGGCTGCCGGCGCGTGCTGACGCCGACCGGGACACTCGTGCTGTCGGGCGGTGGCGTGTCCGAGGGCGGCAGCCTGATCGGCCCCATGGCACTGCTACTGAAGGGCCAGGCCATGTCCCGGTTCGCCCGCCACCGGCTGCTCGTGCTCACCGCCGTACCGAGCAGCGAGAATCTCGCGACGCTCAGGGAGTTGGCCGAGTCCGGTGGCATCACCCCTGTCATCGACCGCTCCTACGCGCTGTCCGAGGTGCCCGAGGCCATCCGTTACCTGGAGGTGGAACACGCCCGCGCGAAGGTCGTGATCAGTGTGTGACGCCGTGCGGTCCTGAAAGGTCCTGGTGTGGCAGCAGTGACCAGTGGTGGGCGTCGACCCGGTGTGTCCGCCCGCGCGGGGTGGGTGTCAGTGGCACTGGCTACCGTGGTGACCATGATCGACGTTGATGACGTCCGCCGTATCGCCCTGTCCTTTCCCGAGACGGTGGAGAAGGAGGCCTGGAACATCCCCACCTTCCGGGTGGCCGGGAAGATGTATGTCACGATCCCCGACGACCAGACGTCGTTCGCCGTGCGCTGTCCGAAGCTCGAGCGGACGGAGCTGATCGCGGCCGAGCCCGACAAGTTCTGGGTACCGCCGCACGAGGCGAGTTCGGCGTGGGTGCGGGTGCGGCTCGCCGCGCTGGACGGCCCGGAGGAACTGTGGGACATCCTGGTCGACTCCTGGAGACAGGCGGCGCCGGACCGGCTGGCCGAGGAGCACCCGGGCCTGCGGCCGGGCGCGGGGAGCGGTCGGTGAACACCGCCCCGGTCAGGCGTACGGGGTGCCTCGTCCCGGGGACCTGGTCACCATCGACCCGGGCGGAGGCGGGACGCGGATGCGGATGACCGCCGGCGAGCACCCGGAACTCTGGGCGTTCCTCTCCTCCCTTCACCCCGGTGAGACCCTTTCGGGCACGGTCGCGGCGATCGAACCGTTCGGTGTGTTCGTGGCGTTGGACGAGGGGCCCGACCACCCGTTCTTCCCCGGGGTCGGGTTCGTCGCGTACCCCGAGCTGTCCTGGCGGCGCTTCGACACGGCTGCGGATGTCGTTCAGGTCGGTCAGCGTGTCTCGGGCGTGTTCCTCCAGTTCGACACCTGGAACGGCGAGGCCAGGCTTTCCTTGCGGGATGCGCAGCCGGACCCCTTCCAGGCGTTCGCCGACGGCGTGTCCGTGGACCGGACTCTGCGGGGGCGGGTGACCAAGCTGATCCCGTTCGGTGTCTTCCTCGAGGTCGCCGACGGGATGGAGGGTCTGCTCCATCTGCGCGAGTTCGCGTCAACCCCTGCGGAAACTCCGGAGGATGTCTTCCAGGTGGGTGACGAGGTCACGGTCGTCGTCACGGAGATCGACCGGCAACGACGCAGGCTGGGCCTCGGACTGCCCGGCCGATGAGGGCAGCCGCGGCTCGGTCCTCGGCACATGCTCCTGAGCGGGCCCGCCCCACCAGCCGGTCGTGAGCGATCACACCGCAGGCGCGGCAACAGCCTCCGCCAGTCGGTGGAACAGCGGCCCGGCTGCGGCTCCCCGTGGGAGGTCGCTGACCTGGCCGTCACCGACCTCCACCACCCGCCACTCGCCGTCCTCCCGCAGGGCGAGGTCGGTGGTGACGAAGCGGCAGCCCAGCGCGGCAACCAGCGGCCGGACGAAGGCGGGATCGGGCTCCGGACGAAGCCCCGGGCTGTCGGGGTGGGCGGTGAGGAGGACCGGGCTGCCGTCGACCCACCACAGGCGCGCCTCGCCGACGTCGGGGCGGAAGTTCTCGAACGTGCGGATCACCACGCCTCCGACGAGGGCGTCGTCCCTCAGCTCCACGAAACGGGCGACTACGGAGGCCAGATGGCGCGTATCCGCCAGGTCGGGTACGAAGCAGGCCTCGTACCACTCGTGCTTGCGGGACTTCACATGATCCTTGACGATCGCCGGACCGCCGCCGAGAACGGCGCCCGCGGCGGCGAGGCCGGAGGTGGCCGGAGGCGTGCCGGGGGTCGCCGGGAGCCACACGCTGCGCGGGGTGACCGGCTCGAACACCCCGTACCAGCCGGGCAGCTCGTGCGCCCGCCGGTAGTCCTCCGGCGGGGTCACCAGGGACACCCCGCGTGCGGCCAGGGCGTCGGACAGCGCACCGTACTGCTCGGAGGTGAGCATCCAGCCGCGGTACCAGGCGGCTCCCGAGCCCTTCGGAACCCGGGCGACGGCAGCGGTCGCGTCACCGGCGGTCAGGGCGTCGTGGTCGATCAGCGCGACCGGATGGTCCAGGTCGCGGGCCGCACGCGCTTCGTCCGCGAAGTGCGCGTCGGTGTGCCGTGGCCGGATCGGATCCGCGCAGAAGATGAACGTCGCCCCCATGCGCGGCACTCTATCCGGCTCGGCGTCCACCGTTCCGGGCCCGATCTCGGCCGGCCCCTCGGCCGGTCTCTCGGGCCGGTCGGTCTGGCTGGGCCGGTCGCTCGGGACGGCCGGTCTCGCGGGCCGGTCCCTCGGGACGGGGCCATCGGCCCTCCACCGCCGCCGGTCCCTTTGTCAGTGCCGGATGTGAAGCTGATCGGTATGGACGACAGGATCCTCCGGCGCCGGGTCTATGGCGCCGACCACGACGACCCCGACCCCGGCCCGCGCCCCGACCGTGTCTATGGCGAGCTCGTGGGCGGCCCCCTCGACGGGCTCCTCCTCGACGTCACCGGCTGGAGCGGGCCTCGACTCGCCGAAGAGGCCCGGCTCCCCACGGAGATAGGCCGGTACGGTGCCGGCGGCCGTGCCCACTACCGCCGGCGCGGGACCGATCCCGCGTACTGGGACTGGACGGGTGACAGTCCATGATCCCGCGCCGGCCGCCGGCCGGCGTGTCAGGTGGTGGCGGGGTCGGGCTCGGCAGCCCGTGCCCGGGGCGCGAGCCGGCCGGTGCGGTCCAGGCCGTACAGGGCGGCGGCGCAGGCAAGGCCGAGGAGCGTCAGGGCGATCCAGGGCAGGGCGGACACTCCGGCGGCGCGGGCGGCGTCGAGTGCCGCGCCGGTGAGGAGGTTCCCGAGGGTGATGCCGGTACCGCAGATGGTGTTGTGGAGGCCGTAGTGCGTGGCGACCAGACGGTTGCCGGACAGGCGGACGATGGTGTCCATCTCGAAGGGGTAGGCGATCATGGTTCCCAGGGCCAGCAACAGCGCGGACAGTGCCGACGGTACGGCGGCGAGCAGCCACAGCCCCGGACCGCCGTCGGGTACGGGCACGACCGCGGCGGCCAACAGAGGGACGAAGGCGAACCCCATCACCAGTATCCCCCAGGTCAGCGCGCGGGCCGGTGCCATGCGGGCCTTGCACCATGCGGTCACGCGGGTCTGGCCGAGGATGGTGCTCAGACCGGACACCGCGAAGAGCACGGCCACCGCCGCCGTACCGAAGGCGCCTTCACCGCCCAGGCGCCGGACTTCCAACGGCAGTGCGAGGTAGACCTGGAACGACATCACGTACGAGCCGGTCATGGCGAGTGAGAACAGCAGGAACGGCCGGTTGGCCAGGATGCCCCGCCACTGCGAGAGGACGCTCTCCCGCCGGCTCTGCTCCTGGCCCCGGCGCGTCGGCAGCGCCCGGATCTGCACGACGCTCAGCACCGCGAAGATCGCGGCGGCCGTCAGACAGGTGACACGGAAGCCGACGCCGGTCAGGACCATACCGACCAGCGGGCCGAGCAGGATTCCCGCCTGGTAGAAGACGTTGAACAGGGCGAACGCCTCGACTCGCCGCTCCCCCGCGTCAGCGGCGAGGTACGCGCGGCTGGCCGGGTTGAACAGGGCGCCGGCCAGGCCCGTCGCGGCCGAGGCGGCGAGCAGGGCGGGCACGGAGTCGACGAGTCCGAGGGTCGCGAAGCCCACGGTCCGCAGGCCCAGTCCGGCGATGATCATCGGCTTGTAACCCAGCCGGTCGGCGAGCGTCCCACCGACCAGGAACATGCCCTGCTGGCTGAAGTTGCGCACGCCGAGGATCAGGCCGACCAGCCATCCGGCCAGCCCGAGGGGCCCGGCGAGATACGTGGCGAGGTAGGGCATCAGCATGTAGAAGCCGAGGTTGATGGTGAACTGGTTGACCATCAAGAGCTGGACGCTGGGCTCGTAGGTGCGCACCTGCGCCAGGGTGTGCTGCTTCACCGGTCGGCCTCCCCCGCGGGCGCGGTGAGGGTGAGCGGGTCGACGACGCCGGTGCACCGGGTCCAGCGGGTGACTTCCTTCTCGTCGAGCCGGCCGAGGACCTCCGGTTCGGACGCGGGCGGGCGGTCGAGGAGGCCGTGGGCGGCGCAGTAGTCGTCGTCGTACACGGTGCCGAGATAGCGTTGCGGGCCGTCGGGGAAGACCGCCGCGATGCGGGTGTCCGCGGGCAGGGTGCGAGCGAGCCAGCCGGCGACGAGGGCGACCGCGCCGACGCTCCAGCCGCCGGTGGCGTAGTGGGATGCGGCGAGTTGCCGGCAGGCCCAGACCGCTTCGGCCGGTGCGACCCAGTGGACCTCGGAGAAGCTGTCGTAGGCGACGTTGCGGGGGTAGATGCTGGATCCGAGTCCGCGCATCAGCCGCGTCCGCGCGGGCTGGCCGAAGATGGTGGAGCCGATGGTGTCGACGCCCACGAGGGTCAGGTCCGGGTAGAGCTGCCTCAGGACGCGCGAGACGCCGGCCGAGTGGCCTCCGGTGCCGACGCTGCACACCAGCACGTCGATGTGGGTGAGTTCGGAGGCGAGTTCCAGCGCGAGTGGGGTGTACGCGGTGGTGTTGTCGGGGTTGTTGTACTGGTCCGGGCACCAGGACCCGGGGTGCCGGCGCATCAGCTGGGCGACGCGGTCGCGGCGGGCCTGCTGCCAGCCCCCGGTGGGGTGGGGTTCGGAGACGACGTTGACCTGGGCGCCGTACGCGGTGAGCAGCCGGGTCATGGACATCTCCAGGCCCGGGTCGGTGACCAGGGTGACCGGATGGCCGTGGACCATGCCGGCCAGGGCGAGACCGAGGCCGAGGGTGCCGCTGGTGGACTCGATGATCCGGGCCCCGGGCTCCAGGTCACCTCGGGCTCGGGCGCGTTCGACCATGTGCAGGGCGGGGCGGTCCTTGATGCCGCCGGGGTTGAAGCCTTCCAGCTTCGCCCAGAAGCCGCGCCCCTCGGGGGTGAAGGGCGCGCCGACGTGCAGGACGGGGGTGTTGCCGACCAGGACGGACAGGGCGGCGTGGCCGGACCTGGTGACGGAGGTGCTGTGCGGAGAGGACATCTGATTCGCTCTCGTCGTGGGGTGAGTGGCACGTTCGGGACGGCGGCCGCGGTACGCCGCGGCTCGCCGGTGCACCGGCCCGCGTCCGCCACCGGCAGAGGATGCCGTGGCTTCGGACGCCGTCTCGTCGAGCCCCGAGTGACGCGCCTGCCGTCGTACGACCCGGAGCCACACGTCCAAAGCGGCCTGTGGGCAGGGGTCATCCGGTGGCTGGCCCGTCCGGTTGCGCGCGTGGCCGGTTGCGCCCCGGCGGGTCCGGATGCCGATGGCTTCGAAACGGCGGGGCGTCGTGGGCGTGCGGGCAGGTCGGTGCGGCGACAGTCCGTCGCCCCGGGCTCGCGGCCGCGAGGGGCGGAGGGCGTCGAGGGCGGCCGGTGGGGCGGCGCCGGATTCTAGATCTGCAGAACCGTGGCCCTTATTGACGCGCTCGGGGCTCGCCCGGCCGGCGCCGTGTCACTGAAGGCGACACGGGCGAGTCGCGGCGCCTCGGGGGCGCTGTCCCTGGAGAGGGCGCAGGCACCCGGTGCTTCCAGGGTGGGCGATTGCTGCGGCTGGCCGGGGACGCATTCCTGAGCCGCGTGGGACGGGGCGTGTTCGCCCTCGTGGTGATCGGCCGGCGGGTCCTCGACCGTGTGGTCGTGGAGGGTGGCCGCGGCGGTCACGGTCGTGGTCATGTCGAGGTGGGCGGTGGTGCCTTCGGCGCTCACACCGTGGGCGTACACGAAGGCGAACAACGTGAGCGCCACCCACAGCATGCGCAAGGGCCCCACCGACGAGGGGGTACGCGACGTGCCGGAGGACGACCAGGCCGTGACCATGCCGTGATCCTAACGGCTCGTCCGGTCGGCCCCACCGCCCGTGCCGGGACATGGCGCGAATGTGTCAGGGGGAGGGGCGGGGTCATGGTCGGGTGCAGCGCGAGGCGCGTGGTCCGGGGCACTCGGCCCCTGGCACGGCGCCCCGTGCGCGCTGCCAAGAGGTGCGGCCCGCCGCCGCCGGGTGGCGCGGAGCGATCGCCTGGAGGTCGTCGGCACGGGCCGCCATCAGACCAGGAGCGCAGTAGCTTCGCCGGTGCGCCTCTCCGTAGCCTGGTCGCCGCCCCTCGCCGGCGGCTGGACGCTCGACGGGGCCGGCCTCACGCGGTGTGTTCGGGGGCGATCTCCTCGATCAGGGCCTCGACGAGCTTCTTGATCTCGTCGCGGATGGGGCGTACCGCTTCGACGCCCTGACCGGCCGGGTCGTCGAGCTTCCAGTCCAGGTAGCGCTTGCCGGGGAAGACCGGGCAGGTGTCGCCGCACCCCATGGTGATGCAGACGTCCGACGCCTTGACCGCGTCCACGGTGAGGATCTTCGGGGTCTCGGCGGACATGTCGATGCCCACCTCACGCATCGCCTCGACGGCGGCCGGGTTGACCCGGTCGGCGGGGGCGGAGCCGGCCGACCGGACCTCGACACGGTCCCCGGCCAGGTGGGTCAGCCACGCGGCGGCCATCTGGGAGCGGCCGGCGTTGTGGACGCAGACGAACAGGACGGAGGGCTTCTCGGCCATCGGAGGTCTCTCTTGTCTCACGACGAAGCAGGCGCATCAAGGTTCGCTGACATCAGCACCCGGTGGTGTCACCCACCACTGATGTGTGACAGTATCAGCCCATGATGACGTCAGTCGACACTGAACTGATCCGCGTCCTGGCCGACCCGCTCAGGCTGCAGATCGTCACACTGCTCGCCCGCGAGACCCTCTGCACCACCCACCTCGTGGAGGAGACCGGTGCCCGCCAGACGAACCTCTCCAACCACCTGAGAGTGCTGCGGGAGGCCGGCGTCGTGGAGACCGAGCCGTGCGGCCGCTTCACCTACTACAAGCTGCGGTCCGACGTCATCGCACAGCTCGCCGACCAGTTCGCCGAGCTGGCCGCCACCGCTCGTACCGCCGCCGACAACAAGAGGGCATGCCCGTGACCCGCACCGAAGCGCCCGCGACCACCGAGGAGACGTCGGTGGTCGCGAAGCTTTCGACGCTCGACCGCTTCCTCGCCGTCTGGATCCTGCTCGCCATGGCCCTCGGGCTCGGGCTCGGGCGGGTGATCCCCGGTCTGAACGACGCCCTGGCGAAGGTCGAGATCGGCGGGATCTCACTGCCCATCGCCGTCGGCCTGCTGATCATGATGTACCCGGTCCTGGCGAAGGTCCGGTACGACAGGCTCGACGCCGTCACCGGCGACAAGAAGCTCATGGTCGCGTCGCTCGTGATCAACTGGGTCCTCGGCCCGGCGGTGATGTTCGCCCTCGCCTGGATCTTCCTGGCGGACCTGCCCGAGTACCGCACCGGCCTGATCATCGTCGGACTGGCCCGCTGCATCGCCATGGTCATCATCTGGAACGACCTGGCCTGCGGTGACCGCGAAGCCGCCGCCGTCCTCGTCGCCCTCAACAGCGTGTTCCAGGTCCTGGCCTTCGGCCTGCTCGGCTGGTTCTATCTCGACCTGCTGCCCGGCCGGCTCGGTCTCGGCGACGGCGAGACGCTCGACATCTCGATGTGGAAGATCGCGCTGAACGTCGTCATCTTCCTGGGCGGTCCGCTCCTCGCGGGCTTCCTCACCCGCCGCCTGGGCGAGAAGAAGCTCGGCCGCGAGTCCTACGAGTCGGGATTCCTGCCGAAGATCGGTCCGTGGGCGCTCTACGGCCTGCTGTTCACGATCGTCGTCCTCTTCGCGCTCCAGGGGAAGACGATCACCTCGCAGCCGCTCGACGTGGCCCGGATCGCCGTCCCCCTCCTGGTGTACTTCGCGGTCATGTGGTTCGGCACGTTCCTGCTCGGCAAGGCCATCGGCCTGGGCTACGACCGGACCGCGACGCTCGCCTTCACCGCGGCCGGCAACAACTTCGAGCTGGCCATCGCGGTCGCCATCGCCACCTTCGGCGTGACGTCCGGCCAGGCCCTCTCCGGGGTCGTCGGCCCGCTCATCGAGGTCCCGGTGCTGGTGGCCCTGGTGTACGTCTCGCTGGCCTGGCGCAAGAAGTTCGCCTAACGGGTGGGCGGTGGGGGTGGGCCCGACCCGGCCGCCCCCACCCCCCTCCCGCGCCTCCGCTCAGGACAGGCCGCTGACGACCTGCCGCACCCGGGCGGCCACTTCGTCCGGCAGTGGGGCGTAGTGGATCCGGGACAGATCCTTCTGTCCCTCCTCGCTCGCCGTGTAGGTCAGGAAGGACTTCAGGGCGGGCAGCACGTCCGGCTGGTTCCCGGTGTCGCACACGATCTCGTACGTGACGAGGACGATCGGGTACGCGCCGCTCGCCCTGGTCCGGTAGTCGAAGGTGAGCGCCAAGTCCTTGCCCGTACCGCTCACCCGCGCCGAGGCGATACCGGCCGAGGCGGTCTCGGCGGAGACCGCGACGGGTTCCGGCGCGCCCGTGTCGAGCCTGACCGCGGGGATCCCTTTCGCCTTGGCGAAGGACAGCTCGAAGTAGCCGATCGCGCCGTCGACACCCTGCACCTGGGATGCCACTCCATTGGAGCCGACGGCCGACTGACCGCCCTTGGCCTGCCAGGTCTTGCCCTTCGGGTACGGCCACTGCTCCGGCGCGGCCCCGGCGAGGTAGGCGTTCAGGTTCTGGGTGGTGCCCGATTCGTCGGAGCGGTGAACCGCGCTGATGGGGGTGGCGGGGAACTCGGTGCCGGGGTTGAGGCGCTGGATCTCCGGCGCGTTCCACATCGTGATCTCGGAGTCGAAGATCTTGGCGAGCGTGGTGGCGTCCAGGACGAGGTCCTTCACGCCGTTGAGGTTGTAACCGATGGCGATGGGCCCGCCGACCATGGGCAGGTCTATGGCCCTGCCTCCCCGGCACACTTCCCGGGAGCGCTCCACGTCATCGGCCTTCAGCGGACTGTCCGTTCCGCCGATGACGGTCGCCCCGCGCAGGAACTGGGCGACGCCACCGCCGGAACCGATGGGCACGTAACGGATCTCCACCCCTGGGCAGGCCTCCTGGTACGCGCGCATCCAGTGCTTCATCGCGTTCTGCTGCGCGCTGGAGCCGGATGCGGCCAACTGGCCCCGCTCCGCGCACACGATGCTGCTCGTGCGCGCGGGGGACGGAGCACCGTCATCGACGGCCGTGGTGCCGCAGGCGGAGAGAAGCAGAGCACCTCCCACCACTGCCATGCTCGTGCCCGGCAGACATGCGCGATGTGCCCGTCGACGCTGCACCTGTCGTTCCTTTCCGAAGGCGGGAACATTGATGTTTGCCTATATGGGCGGGGCCATGGTGACGCGCCGACGAACATCCGCCGTCCTTCGAGTGACGCGTGGGCGCTACCGCGGACTCGGAAGCGCCCTCGACGACTACTGGCGGGCCTCCTTCCAGGCCACTGCGAAGAGTTCGTGCACGGGCAGGGGCGGCAGGAGGTGGGTGAAGGGGCCCTGGACGCCGCTGCCGTCCGTCGTGGCCAGGTACAGCGAGAGCTTCGCCGTCTCCAACGGGCAGTGTGGGGCCCGTAGTTCGGTCCACGGTCCCGGTACGAACGCCGTCCGGCCCGCGCGGGCGCGCTTGTCGGTCCCTATCGCGCCGACGGCCGCGAGCTCGGCCTGTGCCTTCTTGTGGCGGGCGGCCGTCCAGCCGTTCCAGCGCCGTACGTTCTGGTCCGTCGGCCGGGCGAGGGCCAGGAGCTGGAGGTACAGAGCGGCGGCCTCCGGACCCACGGAGAGGGTGTCCGAGACCTCGGCCAGCAGGTCGGGGTGACTGTGGCGCGGGTTCGCCTCGTAGGCGCCCGGCGGTACCGGGGTCTCCTCGGCGCGCCGGACCATGCGGGCCAGTCCGCCGTCCTTCTCGTACAGCGTCTCGAGCCGGCGCGCCTCCGCTTCCACCGCGCTGTCCTTGCGGCGGGCGGCCAGCCCGGACGGGCGGAGGAAGACCTCGGTGCCCGGAACGGCGACGACGAGGCATCCGTCGTCGTACGCCACCGAGGGGTTGTCCCGGCCGTACTGGGACCAGGTGCACGGCAGCACCCGGCCTTCGTACGGCCGGAACGCCGGGTCGGCCGGTGCCCTTTGGGCGAGTTCGGCGTTCCAGCCGACCGGGACGAGCATGCTCGGGTCGTTCAGTGTCCGGAGCACCTCGGCGTGGAGCCGTCGGGCGTGCGCGCGCGTCGGCTCGCCGACGGGGCGCTCGGTGAGGAGCCAGGCCAGGACGGTGGCGGGGCGGGTGTGCGGCAGGTCGGAGGAGCGGACGTAGTCCCCGGGACCGCCGTCGTCCTTGGCGTGGTGGAGGCTCAGGCCGCCGGTGCTGCCCCCGGCGAGGACGAAACGCGGCCCGGGCGCGTCGCGCTTCGGGCCGGTGCCGGTGACCTGGTCGCCGCCCTCCTGGTCGCCGGTGCCCTCGTCGCCGCCGTCCTGGTCGCCGGTGCCCTCGTCGCCGGTGCAGGCGGAGAGGCGCTGGGCCCACTCGATGCCGAGCCCCAGGTCGGCTTCGAGGGCGACCGCGAGGTCCTCGTCGGCGTACGGCCGGCGGCCGACCAGGCGATTCCACTCCTCGGCCATCCGCTCGGCGGCGCGGACCGTGCCACCGTTCGCCCACAGATCCGCCGGGTCGTCGGGGACACCCGCCGCGAGGACCGCCGCGCTGCCGGACGGACCGATCGTGTGCGGCAGTCCGTCGTACACCCCGGTGACGTCCTTGTCGGCCTTGTACGGCGCCGAACGCAACAGCTTCTTCTGCTCGGCGTATCCCATGGGGCGGGGCAGTCCGGCCAGGACCAGTGTCGCGAGGGAGCGCCGGACGCCGGTGCGGCGGCAGAAGGCCAGGACTGCTTCGGGGTCCACCGGCAGTGGCCCGTGCTCGTCGAGGAGTTCGAGGAAGCGGATCAGCCGGGAGGCGTCGTCGCGGGTGACCGTGACGGTGACGGTCTGGGGCACGGTGGCCCGGTCGGGGTTGGTCACCTCCTCGGGGGCGATCGTCCCCGAGGGGGCGGGGGCTTCGGCAGGCTGGACGAAGCGCAGCGTCTTCGCCCAGTTGGCCGGCCCGTGGACGGCGGCCCGGAGGCGCTCGTCGCCGAAGGAGGTCACGGGCGCCCGGCCGGTGCGCCATGTACTGCCCCGTTCGGCGAAGGGCTGACCGGCCCAGGTCTTCAGCAGTGCCTTGAGCGCGGCCCGCTCGTGGTCGCCGGTGAGGGTCACGGCCGCGCGCCAGGCCGCGGCGTCGATGTGCCCGAGCAGCACGCCCCACTCGAAGGGCGGTGCCGGAGGGGCCAGTCGGCGGGTCTCGTCGTCGAGTTCCCCCCGGAGGAAGGCGCCGTCGGCGGCGACCGCGGTGAGGGTGGCCGGATAGGGCTGCGGGTCGCGTCGGTCACCGAGGCCGCGGAACTCCGGCAGAAGGCCCCACAGCGCCGGTACCAGGTCGGTGTCGGGGACCTGGGCGGGCAGCCGGACGGCGGGCCCGGACCGCATGATGCGGACCCGGCGGGACAGTTCCTCGCGGCGGCGCAGCACGTCGGCCGCCAGTCGTGCGGCCCTCCGGACGCCGGCCGCGATGTGCGCGTCGGACACGCCGTCGGGGATCCGCTCGGGGTCGGCGAGGAGGACACGCGCCGCCTCGTCGCTCACGGACCGCAGGGCGGTGGAGGAGGCGGGGTGGCGCGGGACGAGGAAGTGCCAGAAGGCGGGCGGCGGGAAGGGGGTGTCGCCGTGGGAGCGGCGGGCGGTCTTGTAACGGGGGACGTCCGGCGCCTGGAAGCCGCGTACCTCCCACAACAGGGAACCGTCCTCGGAGGCGTGGCAGCGGATGCTCGCCTCTTCCGCCAGGACGCCGTCCTCGCCGCCCTCGGGCATGCGCACGATGCCCCAGGGCTCCTGGCCGAGCTCCGAGACGCGGTAGGTGGCGGTGCGGCCGTCGATGCCTTCGAGGACGAAGTCGGTGGGAGCCTCCGTGCGGTGGTCGGTGCGGTGGAGGACCCGGAAGCCGACCAGATCGCCCGCCTGCCCGAGGGGGGACGCGGGTGCGCCGGGGGGCAGCGGCGCCAGGGTGCACGCCCTGGCGAACAGGGCCGTTCCCGGCGGAAGTTCACCGGCGGTGTGGAACGCGGGGAGGGCGGTGTCCTCGGCTCGGGCGCCGGTCGCCGGGTCGAGACGGGCCCATCCCTTGAAATACGTCTCGGAGCTCCACATGTGGCGTCCGTCGGACATCTGCAGCTCGGCTCCGGCGATGCCCTCCCGGCCACCGGGGCGCAGCACGCGTTCGCCGTCGTGGCGGCCGCCGCCGTCGGCGCTCGCGAACTGGAAGCCGAGGCCGCCTCGGACGGACCCCGCGAACGGGACGATGCCGAGGACGTCCTCGGGCGTGAAGACGTCGTCGGGGCGGTCGGTCCAGAGGGCGTGTTCGGCGAATCCGGCCCCCCGGGTGTTCCAGCCGACGAGGAAGTGTCCGCCGACGAAGTGCACGCAGTGCATGGTGGCGTCGTCCGGGACGGAGAAGGCGGAGGAGGCGCGCGGCCCGGCGTGGTCGACGGCGACGGCCCGGGTCTGCGAGTACACGGTCAGCACCGGCCAGGTGCAGGTCACGCCCGTCACCTCGTGGCCCAGCCTCCCGAACTCGGCGAGCGCGTCGTCCAGGGCGGGCCAGCTGAGCTCCTCGGGGAGGCCGGCTCGCAGGGAGCGGGCGAGCGGGCCCACCAGGTCCAGCGCCGCGAGGGCCTCCTCGATGCCGTCCAGCGCCGTGGCGGTGGGCCGGTCGAGCAGGGTCGCCAGTTCGTCCACGGCCTCGTCGGCGGCGCCGAGCCCGCCGCCGCGCAGTGCGTCGAGCAGCCCGTCGACACGGCGGTGCACCTCGGCGGCTATGCCGGAGTTCTCGGGGAGCCGGGTGATCGCCGAGCCGGGCGTGCGGGAACCGGAGAAGCGGCCGCGGAGCAGTTCCTCGTGGACGGTGCCTTCCAGGCGTGGCCCGAAGACGGGGTCCTCGGCCAGGGCTTTGAGGTCGCGGCGCGACCGGTCGCCCCAGAACTCCAGGGGTACGCGTCCGCCGGGGTCCTCGACGGGGATGCCCTCGGCGAGGCAGGCGTCGAGCAGGTCGGCGTCCAGGCCGGTGTAGTGCCACTTGGTCTTGTGCAGGCACACCGGTACTTCCGCCGCGCGCAGCCGGGGGGCGAGCAGGGTCACGAACTCGAACAGTTCACCGGGCATCGGCTGGCGCGTGATCCCGCCACCCGAGGGACGGAAGGCGTAGTGGGCGGCGAACCGGCCCAGCCAGGCGGCGTGTCCGCCCTCGGGGACGACCCGGCCGGCCGCCAGCGCCCGGGCCGCGCCCGAGCGGAGCAGCAGCCGCAGCCAGGGGGCCGCGTCACTCTTCGAGGAGGGGAAGAGCTCGAGGAGGGCGGCGTTCACCTCGTCGCCCTGCGGGTGCTCGGCCAGTACGGACGCGGCCGCGTCCAGGAGGGAGTCGGGCAGGGCCTTCCCGCGCGCCTGGGCGAGGACCGTACCCAGAACGCGGGCGTCCTCCTCGGTGCCCATCCCCGCCGCCTGCGCCGATGCCCTCACGCGGCGGGCAAGGTCTGCCGGGAGGTCGCCGGGGGACGCGGCCCAGGCGGTCAGCAGCCGGACGTACTCCTCGTGCCCTTCCTTCGGCGGGAAGGCGTCCGCCAGCCATCGCTGATACGCCGTCAGGTCCTTGGCGGGCAGGGCGCCCGCCCGGGCGAACAGCAGCGTGTTGGCCCGGTGGAAGTCCGGGTCGACGGCGAGGGCGTGCTCACGCTCGGCCTTCCTCGCCTCCGCGTACGCGCGCCCGGCGTGGCGCGGTGAGCGCACCGCCGCCGTCAGCCAGTGGCCCACCGTGTCCCAGAACCACGGCAGATGAGCGGGCGGCAGCTGCCGGGCGCGTACCGCCATCCCGTCCAGGAACCGTCCCGGCTTCTCCCACGCCACGGGCAGCTGCCCCTTGGCGGCGTCGAGCAGCTCCCGCGCCGCGGGTTCGGCGCCGGGGTCCCGGGCGAGCACCCAGTCGACGTACAGGGCTGAGGAGATGGGCGTCCGGGGAAGTGCGACAATCATGAACGCATCCTGGCACGGGCCACTGACAGGGTCTGCCGGGCCTTGTGCGTACGCCGCGCTCCCCTCCGGTGGCGGGGCGCCTCGGAGCACGACGGCATGGCCTCCGGGACCGCGTGGGCACTCCGCTGGCGCTCACCGACAACTGGTACGTGACCCGTACTTCGACCAACCTGGCGGACCGGCCGGAACCGCGGCTCCGGTCGCGGCACCGCGCGCCGACCGTAAAGGACCCCCTCGGACTTCGCCAGGTCCGCGTCAACCACTGACGGTGGCGGCCGCGCCGGGTCTACGGTCGCCGCCATGGGACGTATCCGTGGTGCGGGGCCCGCCGGACAGCCCGCCCCGGTGGTGCGGGACAGCCACTGGGTGGCCGACGCCCGTTTCGCGTGCGCCTGTGCGGCGACGCTCTTCGCGCTGCTGCTCCTGACCGACGCGGCTGCGGGCAGCCTGACCGGGTGGCGGGCCGCGCTGTGGACCGGCCTCGCCGTCCTGCTGCTGGTGGTGCTCACTCCGCCGAGGGTGTCCGCGCGGCCGGGTCTCCTGGTCTCGCGGGGCCTGCTGCACGAGCGGAGCGTACGCACCGACCGCCTCGTGTCGGTGAGCAGGCCCGACGGTGTGGAGCGGCGGCTGATCCTGCGGGACGCGGAAGGTGGCCGCGTCGAGCTCGATCCGAGGGTGCTGGCCGCCAACCCACCGCTGTGGCGGGTGGTCGACGAGGACGTCCGCGCGTGCCTCGCCGCGGGATGGCTGCTGTGCGGGGCGACCGCCATGCGTCAACTGTCGGCGCGTATCGACAGCGAGACCGCCTGTGCGGTCTTCAAGGCGTCCGGCCTCGGGTAGCGACGGCTCCCATGAGGGGCCCGGGCGTGCGTCAGGGGGCTTCCACCAGGGGCGGTTCGCCCCAGGGCGCGGTCAGTGCCTCGCGCAGGCCGGTGACGGCCTCCTCACCGATGCGCCGCGCCAGGTGGTCTTCGAGGACGGCGAGCGTGGCCAGGGCACGACGGTGGACGCGGGCACCTTCCGCGGTGGTGCGGATCAGGCGGCTGCGGGCGGAGGCGGGGTCGGGCACCTGCTCCAGCAGCCCCATCCCGATGAGACCGTGCACGGCCTGGTGGGCGGTCTGGCGGGTGACGCCGATGCGGCGGGCGAGCTCGGAGATCGTGGTGCCCTCGTCGTCCAGCGTGGCGAAGACCGCTCCCTGGGCGGCGGTCACCGGTTGCTCGCCCGCGGCCCGCATGCTCGCCTGCAACGCGTCCTCGAACCAGCGCTTGGCCTCGATCAGCAGCTGGGGCAGGTTCCGTACGGGGGTGGTCATGGCTCCTCGGTCGGCGCGGGAAGCCTCGAGCATAACCACGCGCGTCGACGAGGACGCCGTCCGGGCGAGGGGGGCCGGGCAGGCGTCATCGCCCCTGACACCGCAGGCTCATGAACAACGCCGTCTCTCCGGCGGACTCCGTGCCCTCGTAGAGCGAGGTGTCGAGGCCACAGAAAGTGAAGCCCACGCTCCGGTACAGCCGGATGGCGGGCGCGTTGACATTGGTGACCTCGAGCCAGACGTGTGCGGCGCCCAGCTCGCGGGCGCGGTCCACGGTCCGGCCCAGCAACGCCCTGCCGATGCCCCGGCCCCGGTGGGCCGGCGACACCGCGAGGTCGGCGATGGTGAGACGCCGGTTCCACGGGTGGTACACGGTGGTGACGAATCCGCACACGCGCTCGTCCTCCACCGCGACGAGCGTCCCCTCGCCCGCCGGGTCCTCCTCCGCGCACTCCTCGTCGGGGAACTCCTTGAGGAGCGGGGGGTCGACCGGTGTCTCCCGGATGGAGAAGCCCGTTTCGGTGGCCACCACCGCGAACGTCGTGTCCGTGGTGAACGAGGCGTCGACGGACTCGATGCCCGCCAGGTGCTCGGGGCCCGCCTCGCGGTAGATCACCGTGCCGCTGTGCTGACCGAAGATCGTCATGGTTCCACTGTACGGACCACCCTGCGCCCGGTTCCGGGGGCCCCGCGGAATCGGGTCACCCGCTTCGCGTCGCGCCAACTGCCGTACGAAACCGCCCGCTTCCTGTGGTTGGCGCCCCGGAGCACGCACACGGTTCGCCCCCTCGGCGGTCCGGGGACCGCCCCCGCGTGCGGGGCGGCGTCGCGGCCGGCGGGCGGGCGGCAGCGCCCGTACGGTGCGTGGCCCGGACGGTCTGCCGCCGCCACGCCCGACGCCGACCGCACCACCCGGGCCTCACGGAGGAACGCCTTGGGCCGTCCGGATGAACGGACACCGTCGGCCGCCGGCGTCAGTCGTCCGGGTGCGCCTCCGTCTTCACCGACCAGGAGCTTCCGGGGCAGCCGGCCGGCAGTGGCGGGAAGCGATGTCCCTTCACGTCCGTGCTCCAGTGGTGACCCGCTCCGCAGTCGCACTCGTAGATCCCACTCGCGGGAACGATCTCACCGGGATGCCACCACGTCTTCTCCTCGCTCATGTCCCCTGTCTACGACGGCCCTCCCCGCTCCGCGACCCGGCGGCCACACAGCCGGACTCCGCCTCCAACCGGTCGGGATACGTCAGTCCAGGCTTCCGACCGATCATCTCCGGCCTTCTCTGATCACGCGTTAATGTCCCGGCCCGCCGAGGCGTCCATGGGTGACGGCGCAGTCCGCGCCGCGCTCTCTTACGGAAGATCGGGAGCCCTTGCATGACGTCGTCCCTGGAGTGGGTCGGATTGGTCACGGCCGCGTTGAGCGCGGTGCACGCGCTGAGTGCCGTGGGGCGTCGGCCCTGGAGGCGGCTGGCCCGGCGGACGCCGGGCGCGGGCAACGGAGTGGAGCAGGAGCTTTGCGGGTGCCCGGTGCCCTCGGTGGTGCGGTTCGAGGCGGCCGACGGCAGCGTGCTGACCGTGTGGACGGTGCGACCGGCCCCAGGAAGGTGTCGCGAGGAGACCGCCCTGTGGTGAGCGACGTACCGTCCGGCGAAACACTGCGGCTGCGGGGGAACGTCGGGCAGCGACTGCTGGAGATCTACCCGGCGTACATCGAGCGGGCCCCCTACGCCCTGCGCCGCACCTTCGGCATGTCGCTGGTCCAGGGCCAGGACGTGGCGCAGGAAGCGTTCCTCCGGGTGGCCCGCGCCTGTCTGAGCGGCCGGGCCGTGCCGGGCAAGCACCTGATGGCCTACCTGTTGGGCGCGGCCCACAACCTGGCCGTCAGCACGTTCCGCCGGGAGCGGGCGGTGCTGGTGGCCGACACCGTACTGGCCCGGCTGCAGGAACAGCGGTTGCCGCCACCGGCCGTGGACCTGCGCGTGCTGCACGAGTTGGTGGTGCCCGCCATCGCGGAGATGGTCCCCGGGTCCCGGAAGCGGATCGTCGAACTTCAGGCCCGGGGGCTGGAGGACAAGGAGATCGCGGAGGTGCTCGGGATATCCCTGGAGAACCTCAGGGTGCAGCGGCACAACGCGATCGTGGAGCTGCGGCGCAGGCTCCGACGGCATTGCCGCCCACAGCGGCGGAAGGACACGGCGGTGCACGGAAAGGGAATCAGGTGAGCGATGTGAGCAGGTACGACGGTCCCCGGGGCGAATGCCCGGAGCCGCCGGTTCCGGCCGGGCTCACCGAACTGCTGCAGGAGTTGTACGGACCGGAGGACTTCTGGGACCGGCCGTACGGGACGGGGGACCCCGCCGGGGAGAGTGACACCGAGGCGGAGCGGTCCCGCGCGAACTCCCTCTACCGGCTGGGGACGAGGGCCCTGCGCCGCGACGAACTCGCCACGGCCGCGGACTGGCTGGGGCAGGCCGCCGAGTGTGGCCATCCCGGGGCGCTGTTCCGTCTGGCGGTCGTCGTCCACCGCACCCTCGGGGACGAGGCCCGGGACGATGCCGCGTTCCTCGTCGCCGAGGCGGCACGGCACGGGCACGGCGACGCCAGGACGATGCTGTACGGGCCCACGACCGGGGCGGAGGCGGTGCAGGTCCCGGCCCAGGACCCCGAGTTCGTCGACGAGGTCCGCACGGTCCTCGGACTGCCGCACACGGCACCCCTCCCGAGTGTCCCCCCGGCCGCGCCGCGCCGCGGTGCCAACCCTCCAACGGGTGCCGACGCCGGGGAGGCCGCTGTACGGGACGGCGGCGCCCCGGAGGACACCGCGCGGCCCGCGCCCGCGCCCGGGCCCGACCGGCCCGCCTGCCTGGACCTCCCGGCCGACCCCGCCGTCCCCGCTGACCCTGCTGACCCGGCCGACCCCACCGTCCCCGCTGAGCCGGCCGACCCGACTGACCCCACCGTCCCGGCTGACCCCACCGACCCCGCCGTCCCGGCAGTCCTGGCCGTCCCGGCAGGTGGGCTGTGGGTTCCCGGCCACTCGGGGCGCAGCCGCCTGTGGACCCCGGCCCCCCTGCGGCCCGCTTCCCTGACCGGCCTCGCCCAGCACGTACCGTCCGCGCGGGAATCGGCTCAGCGGTGGCAACAGGCGATGCGTGTGCTGGACGTGCTCCACGCCATCGACGGCGCCGACGGGCCGAAAAGCGCCGCCCAGATCGCGCGTGGCACCGGCCTGGACGTGCCCTCCCTGGAACACCTGCTCGCCTGGCTGTCCGAGCAGGAGCTGGTGGCGGCCCCGGAGCCGGGTGCGTACACCGCCGGTCCCCTGCTGCGCGCCTGGACGAAACACGAGGGCACGGAACGCGAGAACGCCCTGCAGGAGGTCCTGTCCGCGCTTCGGGACAGGGTCGGGGCAGCGGTGTACGTGAGCCGCTACACCGACGGGGAGGTACGGATCACCCAGTACGCGGCGGGCCCCAGCACCCCGGCGGTGCGCGAGTGGGTCGACTTCCGCGAGGCGGCCCACGCCAGCGCCGTGGGCAAGAGCCTGCTGGCGCAGCTCGACTTCGAGGGCCGCATGGACCACCTCCACCGGCGCCGCCCCGTGCCGCTGACACCACGCACCATCACCGACCACCGCCACCTGTTCCACGCTCTGGACCACCATGGGCCGCACGCGGCCCAGTTCGACCTGCTCGAGTACTCCAACGACGAGGTGTGCGTCGCCTTCCCGCTCACCGTGGCCGGCCGGGCCGGATGTGTGGCGCTGTCACTGCCCGTCGCCCAGCAGCACCGGCTCCTCGAAGCGGCCGACGCCCTGAGCAACCGTTCGGCGAGCCTCCTGGCGACCCTGCTGCTCTCGCAGGACCCGCCGGAGGGCGGGTCCGCAACGGCCGGGGCCGCCGCCGAGGGCGCGGAGGCGTTCGTCCGCACGGGGGCGCCGCACGCCGCGCGGTAACCGGTGGCGCTCGGGAGGCATGCGGGCGGGCGGGCGGGGCACGCGACCGGCATGGCCGGTGACACGGACGACGACATGCGGGTACGGCGCCCCGGGACGGGCGGGCACCGGGCGGTGCCGCACACCGCTGACGTGCGCGTCGAGGCGTGGGGTGTGAACCGCGAGCAGTGCCTGGTGGAGGCGGTGCTCGGGATGGTCGAGTGCTTCGCGGACGTCTCGGGGACCCGAGCGACCGCCGTGCGGCAGGTGCAGGTGGCCGAGGGCAGCGACGACGATCTGCTGGCGGCGCTGCTGGACGAGGTGGTCTTCCGGCTGGAGGTGCACGGTGACGTGCCGGTGGACGTCGAGGTGGAGACGGTGGACGGCGGGCTGGACGTACGGATGGCGGTGACGGACGTGGGTTCGGTACCGGTCACCGGTGCCGTGCCGAAGGCCGTGTCGTGGCACGAGCTGCACCTGGCTCCGGACGCCTATGGCTGGTCGTGCTCCGTGACGGTCGACGTCTGAGCCCCGCGAGATCCGAACGGCACGCGCTAGCCCTTGACCACGCCGAGCGGGACCAGACGGGCGACCTTCCGGCACAGTCCCGCGCCCTCGCTCGCCTCGACCACCGCGGTGACGTCCTTGTACGCCTCCGGCGTCTCCTCCGCCAGGCCGCGCCACGACACCGGGCGCACCGCGATGCCGTCCGCCTCCAGCCGCGCCCGTAGCTGCTTGCCGCCGATGACGCGCGCGGCCTGGTGGCGGCTCATCACGCGGCCCGCTCCGTGGCAGGTGGAGTGGAAGGCGTCGCCACCGGGGACGCCGGTGAGGACGTACGAGGCGGTCCCCATGGTGCCGGGGATGAGCACCGGCTGCCCCACGGCGCGGAGGTCCTCGGGCAGCTCCGGATGTCCGGGTGGGAAGGCACGCGTGGCGCCCTTGCGGTGCACGCACAGCCTGCGCGGTTCGCCGTCCACCGGATGCGTCTCGACCTTGGCGAGGTTGTGGGACACGTCGTACACCAGCGAGAGGCGGGCGTCCGCCTCGCGACGGAAGACCCGGCGGGCGGCCTGGGAGAGGAGCTGCCGGTTGGCGCGGCCGTAGTTGGCCGCCGCCGCCATCGCTCCCAGGTAGGCGCGGCCCTCCGGCGAGTCGACCGGCGTGCAGGCCAGTTGCCGGTCGGGCACGCCGATCCCGTACCGGGCCATGGCCCGGTCCATCACCCGGACGTGGTCCGAGCAGACCTGGTGGCCGAGTCCGCGCGACCCGCAGTGGATCATCACGCACACCTGGTCGGCGGCGAGCCCGAACGCGGCGGCCACGGCCTCGTCGTAGATCTCGGCGACCTGCTGGACCTCCAGGAAGTGGTTGCCCGAGCCGAGGCTGCCGACCTGGCCGAGCCCCCGCTCGCGTGCCCGCTCGTTCACCTGGCCGGCGTCCGCGTCGGCGACGGCACCGCCGTCCTCGCAGCGCGTGAGGTCGCGTTCCTCGCCGTGGCCCTCCTCCACCGCGTACCGGGATCCGCCCTTGAGGATCCGCTCCAGCTCACGGCCGCTCAGCCGCCAGACCCCGCCCGGCCCGGCGCCACGCGGGATCACCTGGCCCAGGCCGTCCATCAGCGGGCCCAGGACCGGTTCCAGTGCCCGGCGGTCGCAGTCGGCCGCCAGCAGCCGTACCCCGCAGGAGATGTCGAAACCGACGCCGCCCGGCGAGACCACACCCCCGTCGTCGATGGCGGTTGCGGCGACTCCGCCGATGGGGAACCCATAACCCCAGTGGATGTCGGGCATGGCGTACGAGGCGCCGACGATGCCCGGCAGTGTCGCCACGTTGACGACCTGTTCCAGTGACTTCTCCGCGTCCCGCAGCAGGTCACGGGACGCGAACACCACTCCGGGCACCCGCATGTCCCCCCGGCGGCCGATACGGAAACGGTAGGGGTGCTCTTGCAGGTACTCCATCGCAGCCTCCAGAGGCGGCACACGCCACCGGCACCGCCTGCCGCGTTTCCCGCACCGCCCCTCCTAAACGCACCGCTCCCGCTCGGCGCACCGCCCCGGCCGAACACACCACCCGGCAAACCGCGCCCCGCTCACCCGGCCGGGGTCGCGGCGGGCGACAGGTAGCCGCGCAGGCCGGTGCGGTGGCCGAGGTCCGGGAGGCGGTGAACGCGCCACTGGCGGGCGTGACCCGGGATCCCGCCCAGGTCGGAGACAAGGACCGCCACCGGCAGGCGCCCGCCCATGGCGGTGAGGCCCTCCGGCGTGATGCTCCCGTCGTGGCCCGAGGGCTGGCGGGAGGCGCATCCGGCGCGGAACGCCACCCGGATGGCGTCCTCGCCGCTCACCACACAGGGCGGGCGGACGCCCTGCGCGCGGAGCTCGGCGGCGATGCGGCCGAGGGCGACGGTGTCGCGGCGCACCCGGTCGGCCACCGAGTCGAGCACCCGGTACTGCACCGCCAGGTGCGCGGTGAGCGCCACGGCGACCAGCACCACGGTGGCCGTCCGGCGCCCCTGCGGCCCGGTGGGGCGGACGGCCCACAGCAGGCACCCGGCGACCGGCAGCGCCAGCAGGGCGTACGCGGGCAGCAGGAAGCGCGGCGCGGCGTAGCCGACGGTGAACAGGTACGGCGCGGCCAGGACCAGACCGGTCACGGTCGCCAGGACGACCGGGACGCGGTCGCGGGTACGGGCCGCGGCCCGTACGCCGCCCGCCACGAGCAGGGGCAGCGCCAGGAACCAGACGGCGGCCTGCGGGAGCCGCCACGGCACGTCGCAGGGGCGGCACAGCGTCCGCCCGCCGAGCGCGCGTACATGGTCGTCGACGGCGAAGTACCAGCCGAGGTGGCCCTGGATCTCGCTGGCCCGCCGGAGCCTCGCGGCGAGGCCGCCGTAGTGCGCGTAGGCCTCGACGACCCATAGGGCGCAGCCGAGCGCCAGGGCCGCGGCGAGCACGGCCGGCACCGCCCATCGCGGGCGGCGGTGTGCCGGTCGCGCGAGCAGCGCCGCCCCCGTCAGTGAAAGGGCGAGCCACACCGCGTCGGTGGGGCGCATGAGGGCGGCGAGCGCGACCCCGGCGCCGAGCCCGGGCAACGCCCAGCGGTCGGCGGGGTCGCGGACGCCCCGCAGGAAGAAGCCCACAGCGATGAGCGCCCCGTGGGCGACCCAGAGGTTCGGCATCGCCTGCGGGCCGTAGAACAGGGTGACCCACAGGGTGGCGAACAGCGCCCCGGCGGTCGCGAGCACCGGTACGGGAAGCAGCCGCCGCCACACCCACAGCCCGAGGAACAGCGCGCAGCCCGAGAGCAGGGCGAGGTACACACGGAGCGCCGTCACGGAGGTGGTCAGCGCCGCGACGGGTGCCACCAGGAAGCTGATGCCCCGCGCCCGGGGTGCGCTGAAGAACGCCGGCGGGGCCTGCGCACTCGCCTGGCTGACGTACACCGTCTCGTCCCAGCCGAGCCCGAGCCCCGGCACGACCAGGGCGAGCTGTGCGGCGGCGAAGGCGGCGGCGACGGCCGCCAGGCAGGGCAGCGCGCCCGGGGAGGCCCCGGGGGTGGACGGGGTCGCGTCGTCGGGTGCGCCGAGAGGCGCGTTGCCGGGCGAGTCCGTGATCACACGTGTGTGCTGCATGGCCCCGGCCTCACTCGTCACGTCTGGTGGCGGTACGACGGCGAGCGCCCCTCGCCCGCCGTCCCTGACCACGCTGCGCGCGGCCCGCGCCCGGTGCCCCCGGGAGGCCGGGCAGTCGGCGCAACGGCCGGGCTCGAAGGGGTGACGAGACGAGGAGGGGGCTCAGCAGCGGAGCCCGACGATGCCCCAGCCCCGGCGGTGCGCTTCCGCGACGACGTCGCCCCACTGCTCGAGGAGGTCCGCGAACGTCGCGAAGTCGGGTATCCAGCCCTGGGGGTCGGCGGCGTGCAGGGTGAACGGCTCCCGCAGGGTGCCGAGGTCCGGCAGGGCCTCGCCCCGGAGGCCTTCGAGTTCGGCGACGTCTTCGGGTGGGCACCACAGCAGCAGGTCCGCGTCCCAGGCGCCCTCCGGTACGGCGAGGACTGCGGCGCCCTCCCCCGCCACATGTTCCAGGCCGTGCCAGAACAGCCGGGCCGTGAACCGGTCCAGAGCGGTGCGCAGACGGGGGTGCGCACGGTCCCGGATGCGCTCCCACCGCTCACCCGCCCAGAAGTGCGGCTTGTAGGAGTCGAGAGTGCGGCGGAAGGAGTATCTGAGGCACCAGCCCGTGCCCACGGCCGTGGGCGGGATCCACCCCTCCTCCGGGAGGCCGTCCTCGTGGTCGTCGTCGCCGAAAGCCGCGTCGATCAGCAGGTCTTCCCGCTCTTCCGGCGCCGCCGCCTCGACCCGCGCCCAGTCGACGACCATCACTTCTATGCTCACTCCCATGGCCGCAAGGGTAGGTGCGCGTTCCGGCCGTCCATGTGGCTGCCGGCTTCGTACGCCATGCGATCACACGACGACGACCGGAACTTCCGTGCCCGGGCCGTGCGCCTACGGGCCTGGCGCATCGGGCTGTTGTCGCCGGCCGGCCTGTGGTGGGCGTGGTGCGCCGTTCTGTTGCTCACGCCGTACGAGGTCGACGAGGAACCCGGCGACCGTTACCCCCGGGCGTGCGAGTCCCGGTTGCTGACCGAGCGCGGCAGGGCCGACGACGGCGTGGGGCGCGGTGCTTGGTGCGAGGACGAGCGGGACTGGCCGGAGGCCCTCGCCGCGCTGGGGCTGTCGGTGCCGGTCCCGGTCGCCGGTGCGATGCTGTTCACCAACGACCGTGTGACCGGTCGGATGAGCGCGCATGCCGGGGCGATGCGCGTGCTCGACGAGCTCGCCGGCCGGCCGCCGACGTAGGGCGGACGGCGGAGGACCGGGGCCGGCGGTTCAGCTCCGGGCCGGGAGCAGCGGGTGTGCCGTGGTCGTCGCGGGGGTGGAGAGGGTGAAGGCCGTCTCCAGGCCGGTCGTCCGGAGGATCTTCTCGACCGCCGGGGACGCGGGGTGCAGCAGCAGCCGGGCGCCCGTGGTGGCCGCCTGTCGGCGGGCCCACAGCAGGACGTTCAGGCCGGAGCGTCGAGGAAGGTGACGCCGGACAGGTCGATGAGGACCGTGGACGACCGGAGCAGCGCGCTGCGCAGCCGGCCGCGCAGCTCCTCACCGGTGGCGATGTCGAGCTCACCGGACACGGTCAGCACCGTGCCGCCGCCGGGTTGCGCGGTGACGGTGGTGCGGAACTCGTCGGGCATCGCCGTGTGCCCCCTTCCGCCGCGGGCGGGGGAAACGATCTGTTGTACACCAGGAAAACGCGACCCGGCCGCGCTGTCCACCACGGCTCCCCGGCCGGTTTGCACCACGTCGGGGCACGGGAATCGCCTCCGGCTCTCCTGGAGTTCTCCAGGAGGAGAGACCGAGCGGTGGAGGTGCCCGATGACTCCACGCACACCCGGGCGGAGGCGGCCCGGGACGCCCGCCCCGGCCCGTCCCCCCGCGTCCTGCGCGGAAGGCCACGCGGCCGGCCTGCCGCCCGTCACCGTGGCGTACGAGCGGCACGGGGACGGCGAGCCGCTGGTGCTGCTGCACGGGGTCGGTGACGACCGCGGGGTCTGGCGTGACGTGGTGCCGCTGCTCCTCGGGCACGAGGCGATCGCGTTGGATCTGCCCGGGTTCGGGCAATCGCCCGACCTGGACCCCGCCGTGCCGCGCGACTTGGAGACGGTTGTGGCGTGGATGGGCGCGGTGTTCGCCGGGCTGGGGGTGGAGCGGCCACATGTGGCGGGCCATTCGCTGGGCGGGCTGATCGGACTGCGTCTGGCCCAGGCCGGTCTGGCGCGGAGTGTGACGGCGCTGGCCCCGGCGGGGTTCTGGACCGGGGCGGAGCGGAGGTACGCGTACGCCGTCCTGGCCCTGGCCCGGCAGAGCGCGGCGTGCAAGGCGACCCTCCGTGCCGGGCGGGCGTCGCGGCTGTTCAGCGGGGACATCCCGGACGTGCCCGTCACCATCGCCTGGGGCACCCGGGACCGGCTGCTGCCTCCCTGGCAGGCGTCGCGGGTGAAGGCCATGATCCCCGGTTCGCGCATGGTGCCGCTGCCCGGCTGCGGCCATGTGCCGATGGCGGAGGCCCCCGGACTCGTCTCCCGCGTCCTGCGTGAAACGACAGGTGCCACCCGTCCGTGAGGGCGTGCGTGGGGCCTCACCCCCGGCCGGGGAGGACGGCTCGGTCCGGGTCGTGTTCGACCTGCCGGGCGTCGACCCCGACTCCGTGGATCTGAGGGTCGAGCGGGCCGTGCTGACCGTCCAGGCGGAGCGCAAGCCGATGGCCACGGAGGGCGCCGAGACGGTGATCTCCGAGCGGCCCGTCGGCACCTTCACCCGGCAGGTCGTCCTGGGCGAGTCCCTGGACACGGAGCACATCGAGGCGACGTACGAGGCTGGTGTGCTCAGCCTGCGGATCCCGGTCGCCGAGCAGGCCAAGCCGCGCAAGATCGAGATCACCACCGGTGAGCGCAAGGAACTGCGGTCCTGACGCACCGGTGAGCGCCCCGGCGCGGGGCGTTCACCGCGGGACCGCCCGGACACCTTCCGGATCCGACACGAAGGGAGACGCTGTGACTGCACTGACATGGCTGGCGATTCCCCTGATGGCCGGCCTTGGCGCGAGTACCTGGGCCTGGTGCGTGTCGCGCCCGCACCCCGCCGACGTATGGACCGACGTGGAGCGGTACGACCGGCTCCGGGCCGCCTTCGGACGCCTCACTCCCGAGCACGGCTGAGTCGGTGCCGGCGGTGCCGGGCCTCATAGGGCCCGGCCGTCACAGGGACACGGCGGGGGTGAGGCCGCTGGGCGGTGCCGGCGCCTCGTTCGACGACGCGTTGAGCACCGCCGTCAGGAGCATCCCCACGAGAGCGATGACGACCAGGATCAGGGCGGTCCTCCGATGCCGGCGCCGGTTCCGCTTCGGCGGGGCCGGCGGGGCCGGGGCGGCGCCCTGGTCCTTTCCCGGGAACTGATCCTTTCCCGGGAACTGATCGTTGAGCGTGCTCATGCGGGCGGCGAGCCCGGGGTCCTCGGTGCTGAGCCCGCGCTCTATCTGCGCGAGGATGCGTCCTTCCGACTCGTGTTCCATGGCAGCCACCTGCTTCATGGGAAGGATTCACGCGCGGGAAAAGCCACTCGTACTCCTCCCGTACTCCTACACATTTTCCCCCATCTCGCCCGTCCCGGCCCTTCCGGTCGGTGTCGGCGCTCGCCGTCCGGCGGGGGCGGCGCTTTCAGCCCGTGGTGACCTTGGCCACGAAGGCGTCCAGGTTGGCCGTCATACGGGCGATGCGCTCGTCCGGGCCGAGGGACTCTTCATGGCGCCCGGACCGCAGCTTCGGCTGCCGCTTGCCACGGACGTACAAGGGGCAGGCGAGATCCGAGCAGATGTAGATGCCCACCGTGTTGCCCTCGCGGCCGCGTACCCCCGCCAAGGGGGCGGCGAGCAGGGTGACCCCGGAGGAGGCGTGTCCGGTGAGGCAGATCTGGCACAGGCTGGACTTCACCGCACTGGTGCGGCCCACGGCCGGCACGCGCAGGGTGACTCCCAGCGGCCCGTCCGCGCGGGGCAGTACGAGGTGGGCCCGCAAGGGCGCCCCCGGATCCACCCATCCCAGGAAGTCCAGGTCCTCCCAGGGCAGTTCGGCGAAGTCGTGCGGCAGCCTGAGCCGCGACGCCTCGCCCTTGGTGCAGTTCACGAAGGACGAGCGGATCTGTTTCTCACTGAGCGGTTCCACGGGCGTCGACCCTACGCACGGGTCGGTCGCCTCGCACCCCAATAACCGTCGCGGTGGCCCCGGCACCCATGGCGCCGGAAAACCGCCGGAAAACCGTTCGAAGCCAAGGCGCCGCCCGTTTAGCATGACCCGCCATGCCCACCAACGCAGAGATCATTCACCGTGCCCTGGACCGCATCACGGCCGGGTACGTCTTCCCCGACAGGACCGCGGACATCGACGCCGCGATCCGGCGCCACCTCACGGCCGGCGACTACGACGGTCTCGAGGGCCCGGCTCTCTGCGAGACGGTGACGGCCCACCTGCAGGAAGCCTGCCCGGACAAGCACCTCCGTCTGCTGTGGACGGACGAGGCACAGGACCTGGATCCCGCCGCCGAGGACGAGGGCCGGTCGGCGTTCCTCGAACTGCTCAGGGCGGAGAACCAGGGCATCCGGCGCTTCGAGCGACTGGACGGCAACATCGGGCTCATCGACATACGGCGGATCGCGTACGCGGACGAGGGCGGCCGGGCGATCGGCGCGGCCATGGAGCTGGTCGCCCTCAGCTCCGCGCTGATCCTCGACCTCCGTGCCTGCCGGGGCGGCGCGCCCGAGGGAGCGGCGATGTGGTGCAGTTACTTCTTCCCCGACGACCAGGTGCACCTCAACGACATCTACGACCGCGGCACCGACTCCACCCGCCAGTTCTGGACGACCGCGCACCTTCCCGCTCCGCGCTACCTGGACCGCCCGGTCTACGTGCTGACCAGTTCCCTCACCTTCTCGGGCGGTGAGGACGTGGCGTACACGCTCCAGGCCCACGGCCGGGCCGTCGTGGTCGGCGAGACAACCCGTGGCGGCGCCCATCCGACGGCCCGTTACGCGGTGGCCGAACACGTCCTCGTGACGGTCCCCACCGCCCGCACCATCAGCACCGTCACCGGCACCAACTGGGAGGGCGTCGGGGTGGTCCCGGACGTTCCGGTCCCCGCCGGCGACGCGCTCGACACGGCCCACAAGGCAGCCCTGCGCCGACTGGGCGCATAACGGTCTCGTCGCACGGGCGGGTGGGTAGGGTGCGGCCGTGAGCAGTGCGGGACGCACCGAGGTGAGCCGGAGCCAGGTACTGGCGTACCGGGTGAAGGCCCACGGGTTCGACCGCTCCTCCCCCACCCCCGACGTGCTCGCCCTGGGCGTCCAGGACACACCGTACGGATCCGCCGAGCCGGCCCTGGCCGGGCGGGGCGCGTCCCGTGACGGGCTCGAACGCGTCTGGTCGTTCCGCGGCGCGCCCCATCTGCACCGGCGCACGGAGCTGCGGGCGCTGGCCGTGGCTCTGTGGCCGCTGGACGACGCCGACGCGACGGCACGGATCGACACGGCGGTGATCCGGGAGGGCGCGCGGCTCGGCATCGAGGCGTTCCGGGTCACCGCCGAGGCGTTCCGCGCGGTGGTGACCGCGCCTATGGCCAAGGGCGAGGTCAGCACGGCCGTCAGCGCCTCCGTCCCGGAGTCGCTGACCTACTGGTGCGAGCGGTGCGGGGCGCGGCACATCTCCGGGCTGCTCTTCCAGCAGGCCG
The DNA here is from genome assembly GCF_055590785.1 of Streptomyces sp. NPDC041796. NCBI lineage: Bacteria > Bacillati > Actinomycetota > Actinomycetes > Kitasatosporales > Streptomycetaceae > Streptomyces > Streptomyces sp. NPDC041796. The sequence continues at coordinate 309,508 of NZ_JBVJAH010000009.1, read as the reverse complement.
GGATCTTCGGGTCGGTCGCAGTGGCGCCGAAGGGGAACGGGACGGTGCTGGCGCCGCTTGCCAGGCGGTTCCCGGTGCCTGCCGCGGCGTCGGGGACCACCGGGCTGGTCCGCGCCTATCTGCGTTTCCTCGGCCCCGCCGGCCCCGCCGAGGTGGCGAAGTACCTCGGCACCAGGGCGACCGCGGTGAAGGCGGTGTGGCCGGACGACCTGGCCGAGGTGTGGGTGGAGGGCCGCAAGGCATGGTTGCCCGCCTCCGACCTGGATGCGCTGGTGTCGGCCGGGAGCCCGCACGGACTCGTGCGGCTGCTGCCGCCGGGCGACCCGTACCTGCAGGCACGCGACCGGGCTTTGCTGGTGCCGGACAGGAACCGGGAGAAGGAGATCTGGCGGGCGATCGGCGGTCCGGGCGCTCTGCTGGTCGGCTCGGAGATCGCCGGCACCTGGCGGGCCAGGAACGTGGGCCGCGCGCTCGACCTGACGGTCACTCCCTTCGGGCCGCTGTCCGCCGCCGTCCGCGAGCGACTCGGCGAGGAGGCCGCCACGGTGGCCTCGGCACGCGGCGCGGACGCGGTCCGTCTGCACATCGCCTAGGACGGGTACGTCTCGTCAGCCCGCGTGCGTCTCTCGTGGCGGTGTCCGGCCGGGGGGGGGGGGGGGGGCCGCCCCCCCCCCGGGGGGGGGGCATCCCCCCCAGTGGGAGGGAGGAGGAGGGGGGGGGGGGGGGACAAACACCGCCCCCCCGCACCCCCTTGGTCGTTTCTTTTT
>NZ_JBVJAH010000009.1:228257-308731 GCF_055590785.1 Streptomyces sp. NPDC041796 | reverse complement strand
CAGCAGTGTGGTCCGGGGAACGGGAGGGGGGCGTGTCCGTTCCGGACCCCGCTGGGGGGGGAGGTCTCTTGCCACCCGTTGGGCTTTTTTGGGGGCGGTTCCCGCCGGGGGGGGCCCCCCCCCCCCCCCCCCGCGCTCGGGTGGGGCGTCATCACGCCGGGTGGGAGTGATGAGGCGGCGGTGGGACGACCACACCGGTGCCCGGCGGCCGCACTGTGGTCGGTGCCGTGCCGTCGTGGTCGTCCCGGCCGGGCGTCAGGCGGAGACGATGTTCTCCGCCTGCGGTCCCTTGCGTCCTTCGGTGACCTCGAACGACACCTTCTGCCCCTCGGTCAGCTCCCGGTAACCGGCACCGGTGATGTTGGAGTAGTGGGCGAAGACGTCCGGCCCGCCGCCGTCCTGGGCGATGAAGCCGAAGCCCTTCTCGCTGTTGAACCACTTGACCGTTCCAGTAGCCATACCGGCCTCCTATGCCTGAACGGCCCGCACCGTGCGGGCCCGGAGAGTGCGGGCCCGACATGGGGTGTGACAGCACGAACGCCCGTGATCGCGATCACGGGCGCACACTTCGGAACCACGACTTCTCTGCGTCCGACCGTACCCGAACAGTGGTCGGCCTGCTACGCAGCGCACACCGTGGCCGTGTGTCGCGCGCCCCCGCGTGGCGCGGGACCTATGCCGAGGGCACGCTGGAAGAAGGGATCCCCCCAATTCCGCACGTCGAGGAGGTGGCTTCCCCATGACGGAGCCGAGCGGTTCGAGAACCCCCACTGCCGACCCGGCGGCCCGGGGCAGGACGACCATCGCGGACGGGGTCGTGGTGAAGATCGCCGGAATGGCGGCCCGAGAGGTGGACGGTGTCTACTCCCTCGGCGGCGGGCTCGCCCGCACCGTGGGAGCCGTACGGGACCGCGTCCCCGGTGGCCGCGCGAGCGTCACGCGCGGCGTCAAGGTGGAAGTCGGCGAGCGCCAGAGCGCCGTCGACCTCGAAGTCGTCGTCGAGTACGGCGTGCCCATAGTGGACCTGGCCGGCGCCGTCCGCGAGAACGTCATCGAGGCGGTGGAGCGTATGACGGGCCTGGAAGTGGTCGAGGTGAACATCGCCGTGGACGACGTCCATCTGCCCGAGGAGGAGGACGAGGAGACACGCGAGGGACGCGTTCGGTAGTCCCGGCGGGCCGCGCCCGTCGGCCTCGTGACGGGCGGCAGCGAGGCCCCTTCGCGCCGACGGGCAGGCAGCAGGCCGGCGATGGGCCGGTACCGCTGCCTGCCGTGAGGGCGCCGCGACCGCTACATGGGGTCGATGTTCCCGCCCGAGATGCCACGCTCCTGCTCGCTCTGCTCCCTGAGGCGACGAGCCTTGTCCCGCAGCCGCTGGCTGTCGTCCGGGTCGGTGGCGCGTTCCGCGGCCTGCTCCAACTCCTGCGCCTTGGAGCGCATCTGCTGGATCCGGCTGCTGGGTTCGTCCGCGATGCTCATGGGTCCCTGCTTTCCGTCTGGTCGGGGTGCCTCGAGGGCCGGGCCAGATCAGACAAACACTGCCTCTCCGCATCCGCATCCCGGACCGTCACTCAACGTTACCGGCGCGTGCCGCGCCGAGTCGGGGGTAACGGAAGCTCAGGCAGACCGACCCGAGTGGGGGGCTTGTGATGGCGCGGACCGTGCTGCGCGACAAGGTGGCGGAGGACCGGCGGGGGGCGCCCCGGTGGGGCCGGGTGGTGGCGATGCTGCTGGCCTTCGCGGCGATGGTGGCCTTCGCCGTGGTGCTGGCCCGGCTGACCCTGGAGCCGTCGGCCGCCTCCGAGCCGCTGACCCACAGCAATCTGCGCCCGGGAGACTCCATCCGCGACTATCTCGCGCAGCCCGCTCTCCGGGACACGGTCAAGCAACTCGGCGGCAACGTCCTGCTGGGCGTCCCCTTCGGCGTGCTCCTGCCGGTGCTGGTGCCCAAGGCTCGCGGGCTGCTGCGGGTGGCCGTGGTCACCGCACTGGTGATGCTGCTGGTCGAGCTGGTGCAGGGCGCCCTGATCACGGGGCGGGCCTTCGACATCGATGACGTCCTGCTCAACACGTCGGGCGCCCTGCTGGGTTACCTGCTGATCGGCCGCCGGCTCGGCAGGGCCGTACACCCCAGGCGTCACCACTGGTGGCACCGCTTCACCAAGCGGGCGACGACGCCGACCGAGCGCTAGCGGCGGCACTTCCGTCCGGCCGCACTCAGAAGAACGCCGGGTCACCTCCGAAGCCGACGGCCAGGTGGTACGCCTGGGCGGCGTTCACGCAGTTGATGTGGGCCAGGGGGGTGAAGTAGGTGTCCTGGCAGACCCGCTCCATCTCGGTGCGGAACCTGCTGTCGATCCAGTTCTTGGTCTCCCGGGTGGGGCTGAGCCTCAGTTCGTGGTTGGCGCCGTAGTTCCGGTACCCGAAGTCGTGCTGGACACAGGCGGGGCGGAACACCTCGCTGTACGGGGCGTAGCCGTTGGGTACGGAGCAGCCGTCGGTCGTCCAGTTGAACGGCTCGACCCGTGGGGTTCGAGCGAACTCCCGGTAGGTGAGGTTCATGATCCGGTCCGCCTGTTCGCGCACGGCCGGGTCGGCGACGGCGGGCGTGGAGTCGGCGGCGACGCCGGTGCCGGCTGTGGCGACGACACCGCTCAGGGCGGTGGTGGCAGCGAAAGCGAGCGCGGCGAAGGTGGTCGAGAGCTTCCTGCGCATCGGGCCTCCAGGTGGTCGGTCGTGGGCGGAGGGGGCCCGCCCACGACTGCAAACGATCAGCCGGATGCGAAGTTGCTGAGGGTCCCCTGTACGAGGAAGGAACGCCGGCCGGAACCGGGGAGGGAGCCGTGTCACGCCCCGCCACGGGTGGTGGCACCGTGCCGCGCCGGGCGGAACAGGTCCTTGAGGGCCTCGGACGTGGAGCCTCCGGTGGCGTCGACGAACCACTCCCGACCCAGTACCAGTCCGAAGAGGGGCGCCGGGAGCCGCACCAGTGCGCGCAGGACCGGGGCCAGCCGCCCGCTTCCGTTCACCTGCGACCGATGGGCGGCGAGGGCTGCCCGCTTCTGCGAGGCGTACCGGCGCACGTCGACCCGGTGCGTGATCGCCGAACGGGGGCTGTACGCGGTACGGGAGACGGCGTCGACGCGCAGCGGAAGGCGCAACCGGTCGACCAGCCTCGTCAGACCGGCCACCAGGTCCTGCGGCATCGTCGCCTCCAGCAGCCGCTGCACGCCCGCGATCTCGGCGGCGCGCCGGCCGACCTGGTGCACCCTGACGTGGTCACGGTGGCCGTATCCGCCGTTGGCGTCGTAGCTGAGGAGCACGTCGGTCCGCTCCGCCCGGAGGATCGCGGCCAGGCGCTCGGCGGCTTCGCCGGGGTCCGCGCGTACGAAACGGGACCGGTCCGGCGGATCGGGTGGCAGCACCTCGCCGTTCCCGCTGTCCGCGTACCCCAGGTGCACCACACGCGCGGCCCCGAGCAGCGCCGCGCTCCTCCGCAGTTCCGCCAGACGGGGCGGCTCCCCGTGCTCTGGGGAGGGGCCCATCTCGCCGTCCGTGGCGACGACGATCACGACGCGGTGTCCTTCGGCTGCCGCCCGGGCGAGCGTGCCCCCCGTCATCAGCACCTCGTCGTCGGGATGAGCGTGGAAGGCCAAGACAGTTGCCATGGAGTCACATCCTGCCCTACTCGCCCCCCTTGTCCGCGGGCTTACGTCACGTACCAGCCCCCCAGCCGGCTGGCCCAGCGCGGCAGCCTGCGCACCTTGCGGCGACCGACCTGTATGCGGGTTTCCCAGGTGAGGACGTCTTCCGGTGTGCCCCATGCCTGGGCGGCCAGGGAGTTGATGCGGGCTTCGACGCCGCGCAGGTGTCGCCCTATGCGCTGGATCGCCAGGTTGACCCCGCGCAGCCACAGGACCGCCAGGATGAGGACGAGGCCGGCGATGTACAGGTTGAGGGCGCCGAAGGTGAGCCGGTTGGAGACCGCGAGCAGGGCCGAGATGACACCGGCGAAGCCGATCATGTGCATGCGGGACGCGACGCGTAACGCGACTTCCTCGCGCAGCGTCCGGTACTCCTCGAACAGCGCCGCGATCTCCTGATCGAGCTGACGGTGAGCCGGAGTTCCGGAAGGTCCGGCAGAGTTCTGCGATGGCACGCGCGCCCCCACCCCAAGGCCCCATGACCGACATGAGGGGCATACCCGCGGCAACCGGCACCCACACGGCGGCCGCGGGCCGGTTCGGAGGCATCAGCCGCTCGCGGGCGGGTTCAGATCCGCCAGCCCCGGATGCGGTCCGCCGCCTGGTAGACGGTGGCCTTCGCCGCCTGGATGTCGCGGACCAGCTCCACGAGCGCCCCGTACGGGGCGTCGATGCCCTCACCGGAGGCGTGCATGTAGGCGACGGCGACCTGGCAGGCGTACAGGGAGTTGCGGTGCGGCAGCGGCTGGAGGCGCACGAGGGTGTGCAGGAGGGCGGCCGCGCGCCAGGCCGGGTCGGGTTCGGCCGTGGTGGGGCGTGGGATGCGGGTCTTGTGCCGGGCGACGGCCGCGACGAGGGCGGAGTAGTCCGCGACGGACACGTCCTCGGGGACCGCCTGCTCCTGAACGTCCAGGAGCCAGGGGACGTCGACGTAGAACACCATCAGGCGGCCGCGCCTCCCCTTCGGCCCTCGGCCCTCGGGATCTCGTCGGGGAAGGCCTCGTCGAACTCGGCGCGGTGGGCCTCGCCCCAGGAGACGGCGTAGCGGACGAACTGGCGCCGCTGACGCTCCCGGAGGGGCAGGTCGTGGACGTACTGCTTGAGCGATTTGCCTTCGGCGGCCGCCGCGGCGCGGACCTCCTCCAGCTCCTCGTCGGTGAAGGTGATGTTCAGGGACGGCATAACCCTCATGGTACCTAGTAGGTACCTGACCGGCCAGGGGTCGCGGGGGGAGGGCCGCCGGGCGTCCGTCGGCACCGTCATGCCGGGTGGCCCGGCGAGAGCCCCGCGACGTCGCTGAACATGGTGAGGGCGGGCCGCCCCGGCACCGGCGGGGAGGCCTCGACGGGGTCGAGCAGGAAGCCCACGTGGTCACCCCCGTCGATGCGGCCGTGCACCCGGCCGACGAACCAGGCGCAGGCGTCGGGCAGCACGGGCGCCCCGCCGTGGCCCGGCCGCCAGGCGACTTCCTGGAACTTGTCGATCTCGTCCCCGGTCTCCTGGCCGAACAGCCGGGCCAGTTCATCCTGTTCGCGGAGGAGGAGGTGAACGGCGAGATGGCCGGCCTGCCGTGCCACCCGGTAGGTCCGGTTGGCGACGGACAGCCATACGGCGAAGCGGGGCGGGTGGATGGAGCACTGCGAGGCGAAGCCGACGAGACAGCCGGCCCGCTCACCGCCGGCCTCGGCTGTCACGACGTACATCGGATAGTCCAGCAGATCGCTGAACGCGTCGAGTTGAGCCACAGGTCGACACTAGCCTGCCGCACCGGGCCGGGCTCGCGTTGCCTCAGCGGCGGGCGAGCCCGGGAGCCGGACCGGGGACGCTCCCTAGCGCACCCAGACGTTGATGACCGGCGAGACGACGCGCTTGCGGCTGTCGACGAGGCGCAGCTTGTTGTGGCCCTTCAGGCCGAGCATGACGCGCATGCTGTAGGTGGAGCGGGAGGTCGTGTTCATGGAGGCGGGGAGGGTCACCCAGCGCCGGTTCTGCTTCTGCTGCAGGATGACCTTGCTGCCCGGCCGCAGGCTCTTGACGACGCCGCGGATACGGAACTGCTGCCACGCTCTCACGCTCTTCACCGTGGCGGTGGCGGACGCGGTCGTGAGTGCGGTGGCGGCCGGCTTGTTCGGCGCGGACGACGGGGACGAGACCGCCACGGCCGTCCCGACCGAGCCGGCGATCAGCGCGGCGGCGGAGATTCCGGCGCCCCAGGTACGTGCGAACTGACCCATTGCTATGTCTCCCAAGCGTAGGGGGGTGGCTTCAGCGGGCTCACCATAAGCACGTAGGTCGATAACCGGATTATTCGATACGAACCAGATAATCCATCCAGCGTCAACCCCAGTGCTGGGAGTAGTGCTCGCGGAGGTGGTCGCGGTCGGCGCGCTCCGACAGGAGACGGCCGACGGCGAGGAGGGCGACCAGGCTCACGCCGATGACGCCGAGGCCCGGGATGAGCTCACCCACGCTCACGATCGCGGTGACCGTCCGGCGCCCGGAGCCACCGCCCGGCGGTGCGGCGGCCTGGGCGGGCGGCGCGGCGCCGGCGGGGGACGGAGGGGTGGACGGAGGCGTGGACGGAGCTGCGACAGTGCCCCGGTCGGCCGCCAGGCGCCCGTCGATGACCCGTACGCCCAGCGCGGTCAGGGCCGAGGTCACGGGCTGGAAGAACGTCATGCCACCCTCGACGCAGTCGCCGTTGCCGCCCGAGGTCACGCCCAGCGCGAGGCCTTCCGCGAGCAGGGGCCCTCCGCTGTCCCCGGGCTCGGCGCAGACCGTGGTCGCGATCAGTCCGGTCACCGTGCCCTCGCGGTAGTTCACCGTGGCGTTCAGCGCGGTCACCCGGCCCGAGCGCAGCCCTGTGGTGCTGCCGCTGCGGAAGACCTCCTGCCCGACGACGGGGTCGGCCGCGCCGATGACGGGCACGCTCCGGCCCTCGCCGATGTCCACGGCGTTGGACCCGTCGAAGGCGTCGCGGTCCTCGTACCGGACCAGGGAGAAGTCCTTGCCCGGGAAACTCTGGGAGACGGTCGTACCGATCTGCCCGTCGAGTCCCTGGTCGCCACTGAACCAGCGGGTGCCCTCCGGACCGCAATGCCCGGCCGTCAGGATGAAGTTGTCCTGGCCGTCGGTGACGTTGAAGCCCACGGAGCAGCGGCCGGTGCCGTTGAAGATGGGGACCGCGCCATTGATGCGGGTGGTGAACTCGCCCTGGGTCCGCTGCATGCGGACGAAGTCACCCGCCCGGTGGGCGACGTCGGACATGCGCGACCAGTCGGCGGCGGAGACGCTGCGGTCGGCATAGACCTTCACCTGGTTGGAGGCGTAGTCCACCACCCAAGCGGTGCCCGGCACTCTGGGCGCCCGCTCCAGGGTCTCGGTCGCCGAACTGAGGTCTTCCATGCTGTGCCGCTTCACCTCGGCCCGCGCCCCCGCCCGCCGGACCTCGGCGGCCGTGGCGTCGTCGGTCACCGCGACCACCGGACGGCCGTCGGCCCCGATCCAGCTTCCGGCGGTACGCGAAGTCCCCAGCCGCGCGACGAGATCCGCCGCCACACCGGCGGGCGGGGCGGCACCGTCGACAGCCGTGCGGCCGCCCGTGGGTGTCTCACCCGCGACCGCGTGCGACACCATCAGCCCGCCGCAGAGCAGCCCTCCGACGGCCGCCAGCCTGATGGCCCGCCGGAGAGTGCGCCGCCCGTGCTTCATCCATGGCCCCCAATGCCGTACCGGTGCGAAACAGAAGGTCGCCCTCCCATACGTGCCGCCGCACCGTTCGGTTCACCGGGTCAGCCGCCGCCGGGTGTCACCAGGCCCGTCTCGTACGCCACCACGACGGCCTGCGCCCGGCTGTCCAGGCCCAGTTTGTTCATGGCGCGGTTCAGGTGCGTCTTGACGGTGGCCTCGCTGATGAACAGCTCGCCGGCGATCTCCTGGTTGCTGAGGCCGCGCGCGGTCAGCCGCAGCACCTCTGTCTCCCGTCCGGTCAACACGTCCAGGGCCGGGGGCGGTTGGCGATCCCCGGGGACGGCCTGCCGCGCGTACGCCTCGACCAGTCGCCGGGTGACACTGGGCGCGAAGAGCGCGTCGCCCCCGCCGACGGCGGCGACCGCGGCGAGCAGCCGCTCGGGCCCGGAGTCCTTGAGCAGGAAGCCGGAGGCGCCCGCGCGCAGCGCCCCGTACACGTACTCGTCCAGGTCGAAGGTGGTCAGCACGAGGACCTTGGGAGCCGGGTCCGGGGCGTCGGCGAGGATCCTCTCCGTGGCCGCGATGCCGCCCATGCCGGGCATCCTGATGTCCATCAGCACCACGTCCGGGCGGGTTTCGGCCACCAGCGCGACGGCCTCCTCGCCGTCACCGGCCTCCCCCACGACCTCCATCCCGGGCGCGGCACGCAACAGCCCCACCAGGCCTGCCCGGATGAGGTACTGGTCGTCGACGACGAGCACCCTGGTCATTCCGTCGTGCCGTCTCCCTGCCGTGCGGTCCGGGTGGAGGTCGGCAGGGTCAGCCTGACGGCGAATCCCCCCTCGCTCCTCGGGCCGATGCTGATCGTCCCCCCGTACAGCTTGGCCCGCTCCCGCATCCCGATCAAGCCATGTCCGCCGCCCTCCCGCACTCTGTCCTGAATCACCCCCTCTCCGTCGTCCGTGACCGACACCGCCACATGGTGCGGCCGGTAGTGAACCTCCACCAGCGCGCGGGAGCCCGGCGCATGTTTCAGTACGTTCGTCAGGGCCTCCTGGACGACCCGGTACGCACACAGGTCGACGCCCGGCGGCAGCGGGCGCGGCGTACCGTCGACGCGCAGCTCGACCGGCACTCCCCCGGCCCGTACGCGCTCGGCGGTCTCCTCCAGGCGGGCGAGGCCCGGCATGGGCGCGGCCGGGGCGCCGTCCCCGTCGGCGCGCAGCACCTGCAGCACGCGCCGCAGTTCCTCCAGGGCCTCCGCGCTGGTGCCGGCGATGGTGCCGAGGGCGGTGCGGGCCGTGCCGGGGTCGGAGTCGAAGACGAAGCGGGCCAGCCCCACCTGCACGGAGATCACCGACATGTGGTGGGCGACCACGTCGTGCAGTTCACGGGCGATCCGGCCGCGTTCCTCGGCGACCTCGCGCCGGGCCCGCTCCTCCTGCTCGGCCCGCAGCCGACGGGCCAGTTCGGCCGTGCGACGGGCCACATGCCCGAAGCGGACCAGGACCAGGGAGAAGCCAATGGCCTGGCCGACGACCGACGGCATGGCGGCACGGTCGCTGACGAGGCCCGCGTAGATCCACACGGCGCTCATCAGGGCCGCGCAGGCGGCGGCGGTGCGCAGGGGACGCAGGGAGGCGACCGTGTAGACGGTGAGCATGGGGGCGAAGGAGTTCACCACGGGCCAGTAGCCGGCGGTGACGTACACGGTCCACATCGCCAGCACGAAGAGACAGACGGCGACGGGCGCCCTGCCGCGCACCACGACCGGCAGGTTGACCAGCCCCACCAGCAGGTGGCCGGCGAGGCCGAGCGCGGGCCACCCCTGGCTCGTGGCCTCCTGCCCGAGCAGCACGGCCACGCCGGTCAGCGCCACCGTGATCAGTACGTCGGCGACAAGGGGGCGGATCCGCATCGCCGCAGCGTAACCCGGCCGCCGAGGCGTTACGTCAACCCCTCGCCGTACCGCGGAAGTTGCAGGTTTCCCGGGCCTACCGCCGCGGGAGGCCGCGAATGTCGAACCGACGTGGGACGACGCGGCGGACCGGCCTCCGTAGGTTCTTGCACCAGCACCACGGCGCCGCGGCAGACCACCGCGGCCGCCGGGACCACGGACCTTCGGGGGACCCGACTGGGGACCGGGCTCGTGGTCGTCGGAAAGGAATGACACGACATGAACCTGCGCAGGGTGAACGCACGCACAACGAAGGAACGCGTCGGGAACGTAGGCACTGTGCCCGTGGGCAGCCGTATGGCGCTGGGTGCGGTGGTGCTCGCCGCCGCGGCCACCGCCGCACTGGTGCCGCCGGCCGTCGCGGCCACCCCGTCGGACGTCGGCGTGGCCGCGGCGTGCACGGCGTGGCGGACCATCCAGGTCGACGACAACGCCGCGGGGGTCAAGTACCGCGAGTGCGACCGGTACAGCGGTCTGAACACGCAGACCAAGGCCCAGCTCTACATCTGGGACAACCGCCGCGACGGCAAGGTCGCCCAGGTTTACACGGCCACCGGATCCAACCTGAACGGCCGGTGGCACCAGTCGTGGGAGAAGTACTACGTCTGGGGCACCGAGAGCCACCACAGCCCGCTCGTGGACACCGGCTGGCACAAGGGGCATGACGTGAAGGTGCTGCTCAAGAACGTCCGGGGCTGATCCACCGACGGGGGTATGCCGGTGCCCCGCCCTCCTGGGGGAGGAGGGCGGGGCACCGTCACGCGACCGGACGGGCGCTCATCGATCCGTCGCTCACGATCCGGCACGCATAGATCCACGTGGGCGGGTACCCGCACCACCGGCCGACGTGCGCGGCAGGCCCCTGCCGCGCCGCAGACCGGGAACGAGGAGACGCTGATGAGCAGGGTAAAGGAAGCGGTCGAGGTCGAGGTCCCCGTCCACACCGCGTACAACCAGTGGACGATGTTCGAGGAGTTTCCGCAGTTCATGGAGGGTGTGGAGGAGGTCGTCCAGGTCGACGACCGCCACAACCACTGGAAGACCAAGATCGGTGGGGTGCGGCGCGAGTTCGACACCGAGATCGTCGACCAGCTCCCCGACGAGCGGATCGCGTGGAGGACGATCAGCGGCGACACCCACCAGAAGGGTGTGGTCAGCTTCCAGCGCCTGGACGACACGCACACGCGCGTGGAGCTGGTGATGGACGTGGAGACCAGCGGTATGGCGGAGAAGGCCGCGGATCTCACCGGGACGATCGACCGGCGCGTGAAGGGCGACATGCGGCGGTTCAAGGACTACATCGAACGCCAGGGCGGCGAATCCGGCGGCTGGCGCGGCCGCATCAGGCCGGGCGAAAGCTGAGGGGCCGGCGACGACGGGCCGAGCCCGACCGGGACCTGACCGGGGCCGGAGGCGGAGGGAAGCGGAGCTGTATCCGCTCATCCCTCTCCCTCCGGCCCCGCGGCGTGTCAGCCGGATCGGGCCGGAGCAGGGAGCGGCGTCCGGTGATCCGGAGGCCACGCCCTGGGCGGGCGCCGGGTCAGCAGGTCATGCCCCGGGAGCGCAGCCACTCGCACTGCGTTTCGCCGGACGTCCTGCCACCGTCGTACGCGCGGGGGTCCTTGTGGCCGGGGCCGACGGGCTCATGCGCCTCGAAGACGCCGTCGCCGTCCAGGTCTCCCCCGTGGGGGTCGATCGTGCCGCTCGGGTTCCGGCAGGCCGCCCGGACGGCCGGGTCGGTGGTGCAGACCTCGGGCCCGGCTTCCTGGTGCACCGCCGCCTTCTTGTGCACGGCCGTGGCCTGGGCCTTCACCGCATCGGCCAGGGAAGCGCCGGTGAGTTCCAGGGACACCGCGGCGGCCGGCCCGCCGGCCTGCCGGCCCGCCGGTGGGTCACCGGAGCCGCACGCCGACAGCGTGAACGCGAGGCCTGAGGCCAGGAGGACCGAACCGGCGAAGGCAGCGGCGCGGCGGGCAGGTGATGCGAGAGCCGGAAGAACCATGGGGACGCCCAATGAGCGATCGGCGTGTGGGTGATATGCACCCTACGACCGCGCTCGAGATCAGGTCAATGATCGAGGGCCGGCGGCCCTCGGCCTCGCCCTCCGGACTGACCGCGTGTCAGTCCAGGTCGTAGTCGAAGACGTAGGCGACGGACGGTTCGCCGTGCCTGGTGGTGAAGGAGCCGGTTCCTCGCAGCCCCGTCAGGTCTCCGGTGGCTGTTCCGGCGACCACCTCGAAGGTGCAACGGACGGTGCCGTCGGGGTCGAAGGAACCGCGCTCCTCGACGACGAAGGTTCCCTTGCGCCCGTCGACCCGGCCGTTCAGCAGCTCCATCCCCGCGAACGAACCGGTCGTCTCCGTGGCGTAGGCGATGGTGTAGGCGCACGTGGTGGAGGGGGCTTCGATGCCGCCGGTGAAGGTGTTGGTCACCGAGGCGTGGGCGAGCCTCGGGCTGGTTTCGCCGGGCCCCGCCGGACGTTCCTGCCAGTCGGCGAAGGTGAAGTGACCGGTGGTCTGCGTGGGCATGGGTGTCCTCTCGATCGGCCGCTCCGGGCTCGTGCCCCGCGGTGTGCGATCAGTCTGGGCGCGGTACATGACACCTTCTGTCAGGTAGGGCGCGACAATGGCCCCATGCGTGCCGACCGGCTTCTCTCCCTGCTGTTGCTGCTCCAGAACCGCGGGCGGATGACCGCGCCCGAGCTGGCCGCGGAACTGGAGGTGTCGGTCCGTACGGTCTACCGGGACATCGAGGCGCTCGGCGCGTCGGGCGTCCCGGTCCACGCCGAGCGGGGGCCGGAGGGCGGGTACCGGCTGATGGACGGGTACCGCACGCGGCTGACCGGGCTCTCCGGCGCCGAGGCGAGCTCCCTCTTCCTCGCCGGGGCGCCCGGCCCCGCGCGCGACCTCGGCCTGGGCGCGGTGCTCGCGACCGCGCAGCTGAAGTTGCAGGCCGCTCTCCCGGCCGGACCGGCGGAACAGGCGCGCCGCGTTCAGGACCGGTTCCACCTGGACGCGCCGGCCTGGTTCCGGGACGCGGATCCCGTCCCGTATCTGGAGGCGATCGCCGGGGCGGTGTGGGAGCAGCGGGTGCTGCGGACCCACTACCGGCGTTGGGGTGGTGAGGTGCACCGGGAGCTGCGGCCGCTGGGCGTCGTCCTCAAGGGCGGCATCTGGTACGTGGTGGCGGTGGCGGACGAGGCCGTGCGGACCTACCGGATCGCGCGGTTCCTGGACGTGGAGCCGACGGGGGAGGTCTTCGAGCGACCGGCGGGGTTCGATCTGGCGGCCTACTGGGAGGAGTCCTCCCGGCGCCTCGAGGCCGCGCTGCACCGGGGAACCGCCCGGCTGCGGATCTCGCCCCGGGCGCAGCGGCTGCTGCCCATGCATTTCGGTGCGGTGGGCGCGCGGGCCCTGGAAGGCGCGGGGCCGCCCGACCAGGACGGCTGGGTACGCGTGGAGCTGCCCGTCGAGACGGAGTCCGTCGCGGTCGGTGACCTGCTGAGGCTCGGGACGGAGGCGGAGGTGCTCGGTCCCCCGGAGCTGCGGCGGGCGATCGCCGAGGCCGTCGCCGTCCTGGCGAACCGGTACGCGGCGCCCTGAACGCACGGCTGGGGCCGGTAGGCTCATCCGATCATGGATGTGAACGGGGACACCACGATGGTCACCGTGCCGGCGGGACGGGTGACGCTGTCGGACCGGCGGACCCGGCGGAGCTGGCCGGTCGACCTGGCGCCCTACCGGCTCGGGGCGTTCCCCGTCACCCGGGCGGGGTACGCCGACGTCACCGGCGGGCGGCCCGGCGAGACCCCGGGCGGTGACGGCCCGCCGGTCGGGGACGTGTCCTGGTGGGACGCGGTGCGTTTCTGCAACGCCCTGTCCGAGCGGGAGGGTCTGGCACCCGCGTACCGCCTGGGTACGGACACCCACGACGTCGAGTGGGACGTATTCTCCGACGGCTACCGGCTCCCCACAGAGGCCGAGTGGGAGCACGCGTGCCGTGCCGGTACGACCGGGGCGCGGTACGGGCCGCTGGACGAGATCGCCTGGCACCGCGGGAACGCACGGGACCGAATCCACGACGTGGGCGGCAGACTGCCCAACGCGTGGGGCCTGTACGACATGCTGGGCAATGTGTGGGAGTGGTGCTGGGACCTCTACGACCCCGAGGTCTACGGCACCTACCGGGTGCTGCGGGGCGGCGGGTGGTTCGACGAACACTGGAGCTGCCGCGCGTCGGTGCGCCGCCGCAGCCACCCGACCCTGCGGATCGACGACGTGGGGTTCCGGGTGGCGCGGTCCCTGTGAGGCCGCGCCACCGGTCGGCGCGCGCGTCCGGTCAGGCCGCCCCGGGCCGGGCGGCGGGCAGGGGGACCACGTTGATGTTGAACGTGTGGGTGCCGAGACCGCCCGCGATGCCCATGAAGAGCAGGGCGAAGTGCTCCTGCCCCCGTGCGGTGGTGATGCCACCGATGTCCAGCTGGGACGAGGGGGGCCAGCCCAGGTCGGTGAGCAGCCGGCCGGTGGTCCTCTTCGCTTCGGCGTCGTCGCCGGAGAGGAAGACGGTGCTCGGGCCGTCGAGGGAGCCGGGTGCGGTCATCACGGTGGAGTCCATCGTGCACAGCGTCTTGACGACGGGGGTGAGCGGGAAGGCCTCCTGGATCTGTTCGCCCAGGCTGCTGTTGGGGTGCGAGAGTTCGGTGAAGTCGTCGGAGAGGCCGACCCCGACATCGATGAGCGGGGTGCCGGCCAGCGCCGGTGCCCCGATGGAGTGCAGGAGTTCCACGGAGACGGTCCCGGGTGTGGCGTTGACCAGTACCTCGGCGTGGGCGGCTGTCTCGCTCAATCCGGCCACGGGGAGAGGGAGGTCCTTCCGGTCGTCGGGCCGCCGTGACCCCAGGAGCACCTCGTGCCCGGCGGCGCTCCAGCCGTGGGCGAGTGCTCGTGCGACGTTTCCTGTGCCCAGCAGTCCTATACGCATGGTGTGACGCTAACCGCCGTGCCGGCGCGGCGAATCGGACCGTGGGCCGGGGCGGACCGGCACCATGGACGTAGTTCTCCGGTCGCGCACCCCTCAGGCGAAAACCGTGCGCAGCCGGCCCAGGAGGGCCCTGGCGGCGGGGCTTGCCGGGCCGTGTGTGCGCCAGGTCAGGGCGACCCGGCCGCGCAGGGGCGGGTCGGTGATCGGCAGCGTTCGCAGCCGCAGGGCCGATACCGCCTCGGGTGGGAGCGCCGGGAGCACGGCGACGCCGAGGCCGCGGGCCGCGAGCCGGGCCAGGAGTGCCGGGGCGGCGGCCTCGAAGGCGATCCGGGGCTGGAAACCCGCCTCCGCGCACGCGCCGTCGAGGACGCCGCGCAGGCCGGTGCCGCGCGGCAGGCTGATCAGCGGGCGGTCGCGGAGCGCGCCGACCGGGACGCAGGTGCGGTCGGGGTCGGTGAGCAGGGGGTCGCCGGGTGCGACGGCGGCGACCAGGGGTTCGTCGACGACGATCTGGGCGGAGGTGCCGGGCGGGGGGTGCTCGTCCGCGAGACCGACCAGGGCGATGTCCAGTTCCCCGCGGTGCAGGGCGCCGAGCATGCGCTGCGAGGTGTCCTCGGTGAGGGATATCTCGACCTGAGGGTGGGCGTCGTGGAAGTCGGCCAGGACCGCGGCCACGTCGAACTCGTCGGTGTCGGCGCCCGGGATGAGGCCCAGCCTGACCTGCCCGCGCAGCAGGCCGGTGAACTCCTCCACGGTCTTGCGCACCCCGTCGGCGGCGGCGAGCGCGGCCCGCGCGTACGGCAGTACGGCCTCACCCACTTCCGTGAGGGTCACCGACCGGCCGGAGCGGTCCAGCAGCGGCTGCCCGAGTTCCTTCTCGAGCTGACGGATGCGGGCGCTCACGCCCGGCTGGGCCAGGTGCAGACGGGCGGCGGCGCGGGTGAAGTTGGCCTCCTCCACCACCGTGACGAAGTACCGCAGTTGCCGAAGATCCATAAGCGCCGATTCTAGGCATCAGAAGAACTGTCTCTTGGACTTATGGCCGGGCCGGGGCGACGCTGGGAGCCATGGAGATCACGACCCGTCGTCGCATCACGTCCGCCATCGCGGCCGAACGCAGGGAGCTCGCGGCCCTGTTGGACGCTCTGCCCGTCGCGTCGTGGGACGCGCCGACGCTGTGTGCCGGATGGCGCGTACGGGAGGTCGCGGCCCATATGTCGATGGGCTTCCGCCACTCCCTCCCGCGCACGCTGGCCGAACTCGTCAAGGCGCACGGCAGTCTTCACCGGATGACCGACCGCTGCGCCCGCCGGGACGCGGCTGCCTTCTCCGAGCGCCGGCTCGCCGCGTTCCTCCGGGACAACGCGGAACACCCCTGGACGCCACCGGTCGGCGGCATCGTCTCGGCGCTCGGCCACGACGTCGTCCACGGCCTGGACATCACCGTCGCGCTCGGCCTCGACCGCCGCGTACCGGAGGACCGTGTCCGCGTGCTCCTGGAGAGCGTCACCCCGCGAAGTGCGCGGTTCTTCGGGGCCCGGCTGGACGGTGTCCGGCTCCACGCCGACGACCTCGACTGGTCCTTCGGCACGGGGACCCCGCTCCACGGCGCGGCGCAGGATCTCCTGCTGGTCGCGTTCGGCCGGAGACTGCCACCGGGCCGGCTGCGCGGTGAGGACCTGGACCGTTTCGTCTCGGCATGAGGAGGGGACGGCCGGTGTCCCGCCCGTCCGGCGGGCAACCGCACCACGGGGCACGGCCGCCACAAAGTCCGGTGTGCGCCCTTCTGTTGCCCTGGTCCCTCTCGTAGCGTCGGCACGGCTCGGACAGCCGTGTCCATGACGACGAGAGGGTGCCCATGCGGTTCCTGCGCAGACGTCTGCTCCACCTGGTCCTGGCACCGCTCACGGGCGTCGCCGTCCTCGCGGCACCCGTGGCCGCGACGGCCGCGCCACCCGGCCCGCCCGACGTGTACCGGCCCGTCCGGGGGCCCGCCGCGCCGGCCGAGTACCGGTACCTGCAGAAAACACTGCCGGGACAGTCGATTCCACGCCACGCCCACGAGGACGCCGCCGCGCAGGCACGCCGGTTACCCACGGTGGGCGGGCGCTGGAGGTCCGTCGGGCCGACGAACATCGGCGGGCGCATCGTGTCGCTGGCGCTCGACCCCCGGCGGGCCGACACCGTGTACGCCGCCGCGGCCAGTGGCGGAGTGTGGCGCAGCACGGACGCCGGGCAGACGTTCACCTCCGCCTGGCCGGACGGCCTCACCCAGGCCATGGGAACCATCGCCACGGCGCCCGACGGCACCCTGTACGCCGGGACCGGCGAGCCCAATCCGGGTGGCGGCAGCATCACGTACGAGGGAACGGGCCTCTACCGCAGCACCGACGGCGGCGCCCACTGGCGGCCCATCGGGCTGCGCGACTCCGGCGCCATCAGCGCCATCACGGTGGACCCCGGCGACCCGCGGCGGATCTACGTCGCCGCGGCCGGCTCGCTCTACAACGGCGGTGGTGACCGCGGCGTGTACCGTTCGGACGACGGCGGGAACACCTGGCGCCGGATCCTGGCCGGGCAGAACGAATTCACCGGCGCCACCGAGGTGTTCGTGCGGGGCGACGAGGTGTACGCCGTGCTGTGGGACCACCGCCGTACACCTGAGCTGCGCACCTACGGCGGTGTCGGTTCGGGTGTCTTCCGCAGCGGCGACGGAGGGAATACCTGGCAGCGGCTCGGCGGCGGTCTGCCCCCGCAGGGGCCGGACGTGGGGCGGATCGGTCTGTCGGTGGCGGGGGACAGGCTCTACGCCATCGTCACCAGGACGAGCGGCCCCTTCGAGGGCTTCTACACCTCGGCCGACGGAGGGGACACCTGGAGCCGGACCCCGCCGGACGAGAAACTCACCGGCTCCCAGTCGAGCTTCGGCTGGTGGTTCGGGAAGGTGTGGGCCGACCCGATGGACGCCAGGCACGTGCATGTGGCGGGCGTGCCACTGATGACCTCGAAGGACGGGGGCACGACCTGGACGTCCGACGATTCGACCATCCACGTGGACCAGCACGCGATGGTCTGGGACCCGCGCCGGCCGG
Organism: Streptomyces sp. NPDC041796; assembly: GCF_055590785.1. Classification (NCBI taxonomy): domain Bacteria; kingdom Bacillati; phylum Actinomycetota; class Actinomycetes; order Kitasatosporales; family Streptomycetaceae; genus Streptomyces; species Streptomyces sp. NPDC041796. The sequence goes on along the minus strand of NZ_JBVJAH010000009.1, from coordinate 291,308 downwards.
GCCGTGTCTACCTGGGCAACGACGGCGGCGTCTACCGGTCGGACGCGAACGGGGACGGCGGCTGGGTCAAGGCCCGCCACGAGCCGTACACCCAGCTCTACAGCGCGGCCATCAGCCCGCAGGACACCTCACGCGTCTCGGGCGGCTCCCAGGACAACGGCTCGCTGCGTTCCTGGGGCGGTGACGGCTTCAACGAGTACCTCGGCGGGGACGGGGAGGAGAACCTCATCGACCCGACCGACGTGAACAAGGTATTCGCCTGCTACCAGTACGGAAACTGCTTCCGGTCCACGGACGGCGGTGACACCCTCACGTACTTCGCCGACAGGACGGTCTTCAAGCGGCGCAACTGGTTCACGCCCGTGGTCTTCGACCCCCGGGACCCGAACGTCCTGTACTACGGCTCCGAGGTGGTCAACCGCTCCACGGACGGCGGCGCGACCTGGCGGGCGATCAGCCCGGACCTGTCGGGCGGCCCCGGCCCGGACCCGGTCTACACCAACTACGGGACCATCACCTCCATCGCCCCGGCGGGCGACGGCCGGACGGTCTACGCCGGCACCGACGACGGCCGGGTGTGGGTCACCGAGGACCTGGGCGCGACGTGGACCAGGCTCGCCGAGGGCCGTCCCTGGGTGACCCGGGTCGTCGTCGACCCGGCCGACCCCGACCGCGTCATCACCACCCACTCCGGCTACCGCTCCGGCTCCCGGATCGCCCATGTGTACGGCAGCACCGACGGCGGCAAGCGGTGGCGTGACCTGTCCGGCAACCTTCCGGACGCGCCCGTCAACGACGTCGTCATCGGGCGCGGCCGGCTGCTGTACGCGGGCACGGACCAGGGGGTCTTCGCCTCCGTGTCGGGTGGGCGGCAGTGGTTCCGACTCGGCCGGGGCATGCCGGCGGTCCCGGTGGACGACATCGAGTACGACGCCGGCCACCACCGTCTGGTCGCGGCCACCTTCGGGAGGGGGTTCTACGAACTGACCACGCCCTGACGGGCCGGTGGGCGGGGGCGGGCGAGGGGCGGGCCGTGTCGTCGGCCCGTCCGGTTCGTTGCACATTTCGGCCGTTGGATCCGGCCATTCCCCCCTCGACCACAGGAGCACGTCATGTCCCGTCACCCCCGCACCCGTCTGATCACCGTCTGCGCCTCGATCGCGGGCGCGAGCGTCGCCGCGGTCTCCCCGGCGGTGGCCGGGGAGCAGCCGCCCGCCTCGGTGGGCGCGCCCGTCGTGACCGACCTCAACAGCACGGGACCGCTCAGCACGTCCCCCGACTCCCCCGGCCAGGCGTCCCCGCTGCCGGTCGGCGGCGGCCTCCTCGGTGGTCTGCCCGCGGGCCTGCCCCTCGGCAACTGACGTCGGCGCCTCTCCCCCACGCCCGCCTGAACGGGTGGCAGCCGCGTCCCGTAGTAGGGGACGAGCAAGTCACCCGTACGGAAAGGGGGGCGATCAGCCGTGCTGCGTCGCTGGGGGCGGAAGGCGTGGGTTCCGCACGGGCGGCCGGGAAGGGGCCGCCGGTTCCGGATCGACTACCCGCGGCGGAGCCGCCGGGGGCTCCTGCGGTGGGTCCCTTCGTGGCGTCAGGTGCTCGGCCTCACGCTGTTCGGCTTCGCCACGCTCGCCGCACTGGTGGGATACGTCTACTCCACGGTGCAGATCACGGACGTGAACGCGTACGCGCGTGCCGAGGCCAATGTGTACTACTGGGCGGACGGTACCCAGATGGTGAGTGTCGGCCCGGTCAACCGGCAGAACGTGCCTCTGTCCGACATTCCGCCGTCCCTGCAGAACGCCGTGGTCGCCACCGAGAACGCCACGTTCTACAGCGACCCCGGGTTCTCGGTGCGCGGCCTGGCCAGGGCCGCGGTGAACATGGCGCGCGGCGGGGAGGTGCAGGGCGGTTCCACCATCACGCAGCAGTACGTGAAGAACACGTACCTCACCCAGGACCAGACCCTCGACCGCAAGCTGCGCGAGCTCTGCCTGGCGGTGAAGCTGTCGCGGTCGCTGTCCAAGCAGGAGATCCTCCAGGGCTACCTCAACACCAGCTGGTTCGGCCGGAACGCCTACGGGGTGCAGGCCGCGGCGGTGGCGTACTACGGCATGGACGCCAAGGACCTCGATCCCTCCCGCAGCGCCCTGCTGGCCGCCCTCCTCAAGGGCGGTGAGCTGTACGACCCCTCGCTGAGCGAGGCCCATCACCGGCGGGCGGTGGAACGGTGGGCGTACGTCCTGGACCGTCAGGTGGAGCTCGGCTACATGTCGAAGGCGGAGCGGGCGAAGTACACCGTCTTCCCCGAGCCCCGGCCGGAGTCGGTGTCCACCAACCTGTCCGGTCAGATCGGCTATCTGGTCGATGTGGCGAACAAGTACATCAAGAACCGCACGGGGCTGACCACCGAGCAGCTTGGGCGCGGCGGTTACCGGATCCGTACCACCTTCGACAAGCGGGAGGTGGAGCGGCTGCGGGCGACGGTGGAGGAGGTGCGGCAGACGTCGCTCGACCCGGCCCGCCGGATCGCCGACCGGGACGTGGAGATCGGCGCCGCGTCGATCCGGCCGGGCGACGGGGCGGTCCTGGCGCTGTACGGCGGGTCCGACGCGACCAAGCACTTCACCAACAACGCCGACACGGCGGGGGTTCCGGTGGGTTCGGCCTTCACCCCGTTCGTCCTCGCGGCGGCACTCCAGCACGGGGTCGGTTCCGTCGACGACGCGCCTCCGGAGCTGCGTCAGGCACTGGTCCGGGGCGACAGCGGTCTCTACAGCCGGCTGGGCGAGGCGGTGGGGCTGGGGAAGGTGCGTGATCTGGCGGTCGGATCCGGCCTGTTACCGCTGAGCATGGCGCCCCTGGAGCCGTCCTTCTCCGTCGGTACGTCGACCCCCAGCGCGATCAGGATGGCGGGCGCGTACGCCACGTTCGCCGCCGAAGGACGGCAGACCGACCCGTACTCCGTCACCGCGGTGAGCCACCTGGGCACGCCGCTGGAGGGGCTGGAACGGCCCGCCGCCCGGCAGGCGGTGGACGCGGAGGTGGCGCGTGAGGTGTCGGAAGCGCTGCGGGACGTGGCCGTGGACGTCATGGCCCCCGACGCCATCCGCGCCCTGCCCCCGGTCGCCGCGGGCCGGACCGGTGCCGAGGACGAGGTTCCCGCGTCCTGGTTCGTCGGCTACACCGGTCGGTTGTCCACGGCCGTCACGGTGTTCCGCAGCAGGCCCGGTGCCGAGGGGCTGCTGCCCATGAACGGCGTGGGCGGGAGCGAGTCGGACCGGGCCGATTTCCTGCCGCTGCGGGTGTGGTCGTCGTACATGACCGGTTCCCCGGCGTCACGCGAGGCCGAGTAGGGGCCCGCTCAGAGGGCGTCGGCCATGCGCCGTACCGCTTCGCCGAGCACCTCGGGAGAGGTGGCGAGGTTGAGGCGGGCGTGGCCGGCGCCTCCGGTGCCGCACGGCGGACCGGGGTGGAGGGCGACCCTGGCGCGTTCGAGGAAGACGGCGGCCGGGTCGTCGCCCAGGTCGAGCGCCCGGCAGTCCAGCCACGCCAGGTACGTCCCTTCGCCGGGTATGTGGCGTACTCCGGGCAGGTGTTTGGCCAGGAGGTCGACCAGGAGGCGCCGGTTCTCGTCCAGTCCGTCCAGCACGGCGTCGAGCCAGTCGCCGCCGTCGCGGAGGGCGGCCGTGTGGGCGATGACACCGAGGTGGCTCGGCCCGTGGCCGACCTCGGGGGGCATCGCCGCCAGGTCGTCGGCGGCGGCCGGTCCGGCCACGGCGAGCGCGGCCTTGAGGCCGGCGAGGTTCCAGCCCTTGGACGCGGACATCAGTGAGAAGCCGCTGTCGGCGCCCGGCACGCTCAGGTACGGCACGAAGCGTGCCGTGCGGGACACGACGGGCGCGTGGATCTCGTCGGCGACGACGCGTACGCCATGGCGGTCGGCGAGCGCCGCCACCGCGGCGAGTTCTTCGGCGGTGTGCACGGTGCCGGTCGGGTTCTGGGGGCTGCACAGCAGGTACGCGGCGCGGCGCCCGCCGGCGACCGCCCGCCGGAAGGCGTCCTCCAGGACGGTCAGGTCGATCCTTGCGCGCGCGTCGAGCGGTGCCTCCACGACCTGGCGCTGCATGTGCTCGACGAACAGGTAGAACGGGTTGTAGACGGGGCAGTTGATCACGACCGCGTCACCGGGGCCGGTGATCAGCTTGAGCACCTCGACGATGCCGAGCATCACGTCGGGCACGAGTCGCGTGCGGTCCACGGCGAGGGCGTGCCAGCCCCATCGCTCGCTCGCGAACGCCGCCAGCGCCTCGGCGTAGCCGGTCCCGGCGGGGTACCCGGTGTCGCCGATGGCGATCGCGTCGGTGACCGCCCGCGCCACGGGTTCGGCCAGGGGAACGTCCATCTCGGCGACCCACAGGGGCAGTACGTCGTCGGGGTAGGTGCGCCACTTCACGCTGGTACGGCGGCGCAGCTGCTCCAGGGAGAGCCGCCGGAGCGGGTTGGGATCGTCGGGCGAGCCGTGCGGTGTCTGCTCCATGCCCGGCGATTCTAGGCGCCGGGTGGCCGATCCGCCGGGGTCCACGGGGTACTTCGTCCCGGTGGTGTACGGCCCGGTCACACACCGCCCGGGCCCAGCCCGCCCTTGAGACGCTCGATGTCGGAGGGGCGCACCTGGATGACGAGGAGGGCGACGAGCGCCGCGACGGCGGTGAAGACGGCCGCGACGATGAACGCGGCGGAGACGCCGGACGTCAGGACCTCATCGGCCCAGGGCGGTGGCAGTTCTCCGGTGCGCTGGAAGCGCAGGCGCTCCACGGGGCTCGCCTGGGAGAGGAAGGCCGGGATCTGCTTCTCGGCCTCGTTGGCGCTCGCCGTGCCGAACACGGTGACGAGGATGGACAGTCCGAGCGAACCACCGACCTGCTGGGTGGCGTTGAGGAGCCCGGACGCCGCGCCCGTCTCATGGGTGGGGACGTTGGACAGCGCCATCAGGGTGAGGGAGACGAACTCCATGCCCATGCCGAGGCCGAAGACGAGCATCGGGCCGAGGACACTGCCGAGGTAGGTGGAGTGCACGTCGGTCAGGGTCAGCCAGCCCAGGCCCGCCGCCGCGAGCAGTCCTCCGGTCACCATGAAGGGCTTGGGTCCGTAGCGCGGCAGGAGCTGGGAGGCCATCCCCGCCCCCACCGCGATGATCGCGCTGACCGGCAGGAACGCGAGACCGGCCTGGAGCGGGCTGAAGCCGAGGACGTTTTGGACGAACAGGGTCAGGAAGAAGAACATCCCGAACATCGCGGCGGCGAGACTGAGCATGATCGCGTACGTGCCGGAACGGTTGCGGTCGGCGAACATGTGCAGCGGGGTGATGGGTTGTCTGGAGCGCCGTTCCACGAGGACGAATCCCGCGAGGATCACCACGGCCGCGGCGAAGGACGCCACGGTGAGCGGATCGCCCCAGCCGTCCTGTGCGGCCCGGATGAACCCGTAGACCAGCAGGACCATACCGACGGTGGACGTCAGCGCCCCGGCGATGTCGAAGTTGCCGGGGTGGCGCTCCGACTCCTTGATCCAGCGGGGTGTGGCGAGGACGATGAGCAGGCCGATCGGTACGTTGACGAACAGCACCCAGCGCCAGTCGAGCCATTCGACGAGCATGCCGCCGGCCAGGAGCCCGATGGCGCTGCCGCCCGCGGAGACGGCCGCGAACACGCCGAACGCCCGGTTGCGTTCCGGGCCTTCCCGGAACGTCGTGCTGATCAGGGCGAGGGACGTCGGGGAGGCGATGGCGCCGCCGACGCCCTGGAGGGCACGGGCGGCGAGGAGTTGCCCGGAGTTCTGCGCCAGGCCGCCCAGCAGCGAGGCGAAGACGAACAGCAGCACACCGAAGACGAACACCCGGCGGCGGCCGAGGATGTCGCCCGCACGGCCGCCGAGCAGCAGGAGGCCGCCGAAGGTGAGCGTGTAGGCGTTGACCACCCAGGAGAGGTTCGTGGTCGAGAAGTCAAGCGAGCTCTGGATCTGCGGCAGAGCGATGTTCACGATGGTGATGTCGAGGACCACCATCAGCTGACACGAGGCGATGACCACCAGGGCCATCGCGTTGCCGCCGCCCCGCTCCGGGGTGGTGGTGCGGGGTGCGGGGGTCGGCTGCATTCCGGTCATGGCGCGCATCCCTCGTCGGAGGGTCAGCGGATGGTTCCGGAGCGTCGTAGGAGACGGCTCCGTTCACTCTTTCGACCGTAAGGCCGGGGGCGGAACCGGACCAGTCGATCACGTGTGCGATCATCGCCCCCGGCACGCGAACCACGGGTGCCGCGGTCCCCGGCCGGCGGGCGGCGGGTCCGCACTCCGCGCTCCCCCGGGCGTTCCACCGAGAGCGGAACGCCATTCCCCGCTCCGGTGGAGCCGTTCGGGCTCAACGCTCCTACGGTGAACGGATGAACACTCATCCGCCCAAAGAGCCGCTGTGGCGGCACATCGTCGGTGACGTCCTGCGTCGTGAGCGCCACGCGCAGGAACGCACGCTCAAGGACGTGGCCGACGCGGCCCGGATTTCGATGCCCTATCTCTCGGAGCTGGAACGCGGCCGCAAGGAGGCTTCCTCGGAAGTGCTCGCGGCCGTCGGCCACGCCCTCGGGCTGGGGCTGGCCGATCTCCTCGCCCTCGCCCAGGCCGGGCTGACCCGCCCCGCCCGCACACGGTCGGCGACGACCGGTCGAGTCCCCGCTGCCGTGAGCGACGGTTCCGCGGTGAGCGCGATCGGCTCCCGGCGGGCGCGGACGGCCGGGGCACTTCGGCCGAACGCCCGGCAGGCCCGGCTCGGCCTGGCGGCGTAGGACCTGTTCGGCGGCTGTCCGGCCGGGCGCCGGTACCACGCGGTGATCGGTGCGGCCCCGGTCGGACGCCCACGCGGTCGAGCGGGTACGGAGCCGCGGCGCCGACCCCTATGCGTCGACGTGTTCGACGAGGGCCACGGTGTGTGCCCATCCCGCGGCGAGGGAGCGGACGCGGCGCCCGGGGTGGTCGCCGGTCAGGTCGACGCGCGCCGGTTCCGGGCCGTTCCGGCGTTCGTCGGGGGCCAGGCCCCAGGTGAGGCAGTACTGCGGTCCGTCGGTCCCCCGGGGGGCGAGCACGGCCAGATTGTGCCGGTAGCCGGCCGTCACCCGGTGCACCCGCTGTACGCGGGGGACGGCGACCGGCGCGGCCGGGCCGTGGCCGGGGTCGAGGCCGAGCTGGCCGCAGTGGTTGTTGCCCCACGCGTGTACGGTGCCGTCCTCGAGCACCGCCAGGGTGTGGTGCCATCCGGCGTCGAGGGACCTCACGCCGGCGAGGCCGCGGACGGGTACGGGCGTGCGGCGCTCCTCGTTGGTGCCGTCCCCGAGCTGGTACCAGTGGTTGGTACCCCAGGCGCGTACCGTCCCGTCCGCCAGCAGGGCCACGCTGAAGTAGCCGCCGCCGGACACGGCCGTGACGTCCCCGAGGTCGCGGACGGCCACGGGTGTGCGGCGTTCGTCCTTGCTGCCGTCGCCGAGCTGTCCCCGGTTGTTGGAGCCCCAGCTCCGGACGGTGCCGTCCTTCAGCAGAGCGAGGTTGTGGCCGCCGCCCGCCGCGATCGCCACGACGTCGTGCAGGCCGGGCACGGGGGCGGGCACGTGGTGGTCGTGCCGGGTGCCGTCGCCGATCTGCCCCCAGTCGTTGGCGCCCCAGGCGCGTACGGTGCCGTCCGCCAGCAGGGCGAGGCTGTGGCCGCCGCCCGCCGCGAGAGCGGTCACCCCGTTCAGCTTCGTGACGGGCACCGGCCGCCGGCGGTCCTGTCGCGTACCGTCGCCGAGCTGGCCGTAGTGGTTGGCGCCCCAGGCCAGGACTGTGCCGTCACGAGTGAGCGCCAGGGTGTGGTGGGAGCCGGCCGCCACGGAGACGACGGCGTCCCCGAGGTCGCGCAGGACCACCGGGGCGCCCCGTTCACCGCGTGTGCCGTCGCCCAGCTGTCCACAGTGGTTGACGCCCCATGCCAGGACGGCACGGCCGTCGGGTCCGGTGCTCATACGAGGCTCCCTCCCGGTATCGGCTCCTCACGCAGGGAGCCGTGCCCGTGCGGCGCGCGTACGTGCTCCTCCCGCGCCAGGGATCACCCGCACGTGGGGGCATACGGAGGCGTGTCCCTAGACTGCCTGACGTGGAGCTTCGGCATCTGGAACATTTCGTGGCCGTCGCCGAGGAGCGCAACGTCACGCGCGCCGCGGCGAGGCTGCACCTGGCGCAGTCGGGGCTGTCGGCGTCGGTGCGGGCCCTGGAGCGGGAGCTGGGGGCCGAGCTGTTCGTCCGGACGGCGCGCGGCGTCGACCTGACCGACGCGGGCCGGGCGCTGCTGCGGGAGGCCCGGCGCACGCTGGACAGCGCGGCCGCGGCGCGTGAGGCGGTCGCGGCGGTGCGGGACGTGGTCGGCGGGACGCTGCGGGTGGGGACCGAGCAGTGCATGGGCGCCGCCGACCCGTTCGGCACGCTCATGGAGTTCGGGGCGCGGCACCCTTCGGTGGACGTACACGTCGAGCAGGCCGGGTCGGCCGTGCTGTTGGAGCGGCTGCGGCAGGGCCGCCTGGACGTGGCCTTCGTCGCCGGGCCGGGCGACACGGCGGGCCTGCGGCTGCGGCCGCTGGCGCGGGAGCCGATGGTGCTGCTGTGCGCGCCGGGGCACCCGTGGGCGGACCGGCGGGAGCCCGCGGCGCTGGAGGAGCTGGCGGGTGAGGTGTTCGTGGACCTGCGCCCGCAATGGGGCTCGCGCCGGGTCGCCGATGCCGCGTTCGCCGCCGCGGGGGTGCGGCGCGGCCTCGCCATGCAGCTCGACGATGTGCACAAGCTCCTCGAAGTGGTGGGCCGGGGGGCCGCGATGGCCTTCGTGCCGCGTTCGGTCGCGGACAAGGAGCAGGCCCGCGGTCTGCGGTGCCTCGTTCCGGCCACGGACGTCGGGTGGGAGGTGTCGGTGGCGTGGCCGGCGCACGCCCGGCCGTCGGCGGCCGTGCGGGCGCTGCTGTCCTCGCTGCCGGGAGGGGTCGGCGATCGGGACGGCTGATGGCTGCCATCACCAGCCTGTGTTGGACGGCGACGGGGCACGGCACCGAGGCTGGGACGGTGACAGTGACACGAACACACCCCGCCATGCCGGCCCGCCGTATCGGATCCGTGGAGGTGAGTGCGATCGGCTTCGGCGCCATGCCGCTGTCCGTCCTGGGACGGCCGGACGAGCGGCAGGCGATCGCGACCCTGCACACGGCGCTCGACGAGGGCGTCACCCTGATCGACACGGCCGACGCCTACCACCTCGACGCCGGTGACCCCGGGCACAACGAGACGCTGATCGCCACCGCTCTGGCGGCCTACGGTGGCGACACCTCGGACGTCCTGGTCGCCACCAAGGGCGGTCACACCCGCCCGGACGGCTCGTGGGCGCTGGACGGTTCGCCCGGGCACCTGCGCCGGGCGGCCGAGGCGTCGCTGCGGCGGCTGGGGGTGGAGACCATCGGCCTGTACCAGTACCACCGCCCGGATCCCGCGGTCCCGTACGCGGACTCCGTCGGCGCGCTGAGGGAGCTGTGCGACGCGGGGAAGGTACGTGCGGTGGGCGTCTCGAACGCCGACCCCGATCAGATCCGGCTGGCCCACGACATCCTGGGCGAGCGGCTCGTGGCCGTGCAGAACCAGTTCTCCCCCTCCTTCCGCGGCAGTCTTCCGGAGCTGGAGCTGTGCGAGCGGCTGGGGCTGGCGTTCCTGCCGTGGAGCCCGCTCGGCGGCATGGGCGAGGCGGCCGCGCTGGGGTCACGGCACCGCGCGTTCCACGAGGTGGCCGGTGAACTGGGCGTGAGCCCCCAGCGGGTGTGCCTGGCGTGGATGCTCGCCCTGTCGCCGTGCGTCATCCCGATCCCGGGGGCCCGCCGCCCGGAGAACGTACGGGACTGCGCCTCGGCCGCCGGGCTCGCGCTGTCGCCGGAGCAGCTCGCGCGGTTGAACGCCACAGGGTGAGGTCCGGGCGGTCAGCGGCCCTTGAGCACCACCCAGACCTGGCCGGGGGCGAAGTTGAGGGGCTGTCCGGCGGGTGTGGTGAAGGTGGTGCCGCCGTCCGCCGCGGGGCGGGTCCACCGTGCGTCATGGCTCCTGCCGTCGCGCAGGACGAGGGCGGTGCCGGACCCCACGGTCTCGGTGTACGGGGTGACGTTGCCGCCCCGGTCCCGGAACGTGGAGGGGCGGACCTCGACGTTCTGCACGACGACCGTCCGGGCCGCCGCCCGCCCGCCGTCCGTGGTGCGGGCGGGCGTCCCGTCCATGGCCACGAGCCACCGCTTGCCGGCGTCCGACCAGGTGAAGGTGAACCGTGCCGCCGGGTAGCGCACGGTGTGCTCGTTCACCCGTTTGCCACCGGCCGGCGCGGCACCGAAGCGGAAGCCGATGTCCTTGGCCTTGTCGGCCTTCGGCACGGCGGCCAGGGCGCGTTCGGGCCGGACGTACAGGTTGTGCGGGGCCGGGCGGTCCTGGCCGCGGAAGTACGCCCGGGGGACGTCGCCCGGGGTCAGGGCGAACAGGGGGGCGGCGTCGATCAGCGGCCGGAGCGCGGACTGCTCGCCCGAGTAGGCGAGGGCGGGGCGGCCGAACTGCCGGAGCAGCTCCAGGTCGGATTCGCGTGCGCTGCGCACCGGCCCCACCTCGGGCGGCAGCCGTGAGGAGTAGATCGCGAGGAGCCTGGTCTGCCCGGACTCGACCTGCTCGACGTAGACGATGTCCGCGGCGCGCAGGCCGGTGTGGGGACGTGCCGGACGGACGTTGTCGATTTTGACGGCGATCACGGGAGCGGGCTTGGCGGCGAGCCCCGTGAAGGGCGAGACACCCCGGGCCTGTGCCGGGCCCGGCGGGGTGGACGACAGCGGCGTGGGCGCCGGGGCGGATCCCGAACACGCGTAAAGGCCGGCGGTCATGGCCGCGGTGATCACCACGGCGACGGCTGCACCGGCCGGTACCGACTTGCGCTTCGCATCCATCGGTCTCGCTCCTGCCTGCCTCAAGTGGACCACGAAAAGCAGTGCCGGAACAGAACCGCGGCCTGGTCACTTCACGGCATCGCGCCCATGCTCCACAGGTGGTATACGACCACACCCGCGAGGCACAGCAGGACGATCCAGGAGCCCACACCCGTGTGTCGCCCCCTGCTCCCCGGCCGGCGGGGCTGCTTCCGGCGCCGGGGCCGCGCCGCCGCCTTCCGCCGGGCCCCGTCGGCCGTGCCGGTCACCCGCGCGGCACGGGCGGCTCCGTCGGCGGCCGTCTCGGCGAGCAGGCGCCGGCACGCGGCGGCGAGCTCCGCCGTACCCGCGCCGAGCGGCATGACGGCCTCCGAGCGGGCCGGGGCGGTCGTCCCGCCGTCCAGGATGCGGCCCGCCCGGAGGAGTATCTCGTCCCTGCCCCCGGCCGGGGCGAGACTGATCCAGCGCTTGACGTGCTCGCCACGGATGACCACTCCCCCGGACCGTTCACGGTAGACGGTGTGCTCCCGCCACAGCACGGCCGCCAACTCGCTTGCCGCCTCCCGCAGTTGCGCACTCATGCGCCGCCCCCTCCTCCGTACGCCAATGGATCGAGCACCGCACTCTAGCGTCAGGTACACACCAACCCGACGCCGGGTTCGTGGCACGACGCCTGCCGCACACTGGCCTCATGACACGTGCCGACAACCCCACGAGTCCGAGCCATGTGCTGCGCGCGGCGTACGGGGCCTTCATGGCCGCCGTCCGCGAGACCGACGACGACCATTCATGGGCGCCGACCGGATGCACCGGCTGGGCCGTGCGCGACCTGGTGTTCCACTGCCTGACCGATGCCCAGCGCGCCCTCAACGCCCTGCACACCCCCACGGACGCGACGCCCGACCGGGACGCCGTCAGCTATTGGGCCGACTGGCGGCAGCAGGACGCCGAGGGCAGGGAACGCGCGGCGCAGGGCCGCCGGTTCGCACGGACGGTCGCCGGGATGTTCCTGCACTTCGGGCAGTTGCGCGAGCTGTATCTGGAGACGACAGCGGCCGTCCTGCACGCCGCCGAGCACACCGATCCGGCGCAGCACGTCGTCACACAGGGGCACGTCCTGAGCGCGGGCGATCTGCTGCGCACCCTGGCGGTGGAGGCGACGATCCACCACCTCGACCTCGGCGTCCGGCCGGCCGGGCTGCCGGGCCCCTCCCCCGAAGGGCTCGCCGAGGTACGCCGGACGCTGGACGGGCTCCTGGGCCGTCCCGTTCCCCTGCCGTGGGACGACGCGCACTACGCCCGCGCGGCCACCGGCCGAGCCGCGCTCAGCCCGGCCGAACGGACCGCTCTCGGCCCGGACGCGGCCCGCTTCCCCCTGTTCGGCTGACGTGTGCGGCGCGCGCCTGTGCGGTACGCGCCCGGCCGGCGCGCGTCGCCCCGGTCAGACGTCGTACCCCTGTGCGGCCAGCCAGCGGTGGACGGCCGCCTTGTCGGCGACGCTGATGCGTACGGGCCCGTCCGGGGCGGGCCCCTCGTCCTTGTTGAAACCCGTGTCGGTGACCCGGGCCGTCACCCAGTCGGCCAGTTCCCGGGCGGTGTCGGCGGACAGGCTTCCGCGCCGCCACGCCTCACGGGCCTCCTCGGCGGCCCGCGCGTCATGCCGCGCCGCCTCCTCCAGCCATGCCGGTACGAGCCGTTCGACGACCCGCTCGTCCGCTGCGGAATGGTTCATGCACCCATGTGTGACCGCCCGCGGGCGATGTCATTCCCCCTTGGCCCGAACGCGCCCCGTCCGGTTCACCGGGCGCACCGGTGTCCCCGCACTGCGGCAAAGGGGTGAACTCACCGTCTCCTGATCCCGCGGCCGTGACGCGTCGGGGGACGGCCTGTTGCGCAAAGGAACCCGGGAATCCGGGTGTCTCGAACGATGAAGGACGAACATGATCAAGAAGGTTCTGGCCACGGCCGGCGTCGCCGCCGCCGTCCTCGGCGTGTCCGCGCCGATGGCCGCCGCCGTGGGTGACCGCGGAATCGACACGCAGAACGGCAACTTCGCCACCCAGTCGTACGGCAACACCAAGACCGGTGGGCACATGAGCCCGCAGGTCGGGCTCGTTCAGGGGTCGCTGAACAAGCTGTGCGTCGGCCTGCCGGTCGAGGGCGACGTCCAGAACATCCTGCTGATCAACATCGGTGTCCAGGACCTCGTGAACGACACGCAGAACCAGCAGTGCGCGGAGAACTCCACGGCGGTCAAGGGTGACAGCGCCCTGTCGCACATCCTGGAGGACGTCATCTCCGAGAACCTCTCGGCCGCCGTTCAGGACTGATGCGCGTGGCCGGTCCGCATGGTGCCGGGCGCCGTGCGGGCCGGCTCAGCCGGTCGGGGCTCAGGCCGGGTCGCCGGGCAGGGACAGGGTCGCCCAGACCGTCTTGCCCCGCTGAGGGGCCGGGTCCCAGGACCAGGACTCACAGAGGGCTTCGACGAGGGCGAGACCCCGGCCGCTGCCCGCGGTGTCGTGGGCGGCGCGCGGCCGCGGCGGGTCACAGCTCGGGTCGGAGACGGCGCACACCACGACGCCGGGGTACCGGAACAGGCCCAGCCAGACGGGGTGGTCGGAGGGCGGGGAGGACGGCGTGGCCAGACCGTGCTGGACGGCGTTGGTGACGAGTTCGCTGACGATCAGCGTCATGTCCGGCACCAGCGACGGCAGCGCCCAGTCGGTCAGCGTGGCCCTGACGAACCGCCGCGCGTGCCCCGCGCTCCTCGGACACCCGCCGAGCCCGCAGGCGGCGAAGGCGTCCAGACTCTCGTCGCGCGGCAGCGCGGTGTCCGTACGCGATAAGGCCGACGTATGAGCCGTCACTGGGCATGTCCCCCTGCAGGCTTCGGTGTTCGACGGTGCGGCAACCGATCTGGAACGAGTATCGTCGGCCGAGTGCTCGAAATGCAATTGCATCTGGGATTGCATTCCGGCCTGACGAGAACACCTGAACGAGACGGCAGGGGTTGGTGGGTGTGGAGTTCTTCAACGGTATGCGGGCCGGAGACCTGGGTCCGGTCACCTGGACCAAGAGCGAGTACAGCAACGCCACCGGAAACTGCGTCGAGTTGGCGGCACTTCCCGGTGGCCGGATCGCGATCCGCAACTCCCGCGATCCCCTCGGCCCCGCGCTGATCTACACCCGTGACGAGATCGCGGCCTTCGTCGCGGGAGCCCGCGACGGCGACTTCGACTCCGTAATGGACTGAGACGGCACGAGACCGAATCGGCCACAGGAGCGACCCGCTCTCTGGCCCGCGCCGCCCCGTGCTGGATACTGTCGTGTCCTCACAGAGCAGGAGCGCCCCGATGACCGCCACGGAACGGAGTCCGTCGTTGTTCGTCCGGCCCCTGGGGGCGGTCGAGAACAACCCGACCGCTTTGAAGCTGATCCTGGGCGGCAAGCTGCGCGAACTACGCGTGAGCGCCGGGCTGGACCCCTCGGACGTCGACGTCCGCCTGGGATTCTCACGGTCGAAGACCAGTCGGCTCGAACTGGGCCGCCACGGCTGCAAGCCGGCCGACGCCGAGGCGCTGTTGCGGCTGTACGGCGTGGAGGACGAGGAACTGGTCGCGGAGTTCCAGCGGTTGGTCGCGCAGTCCCGGCGGCCCGACTGGTGGCGCTCGTTCAGCGACGTCCTGTCGGACTTCTTCACCCCGCTGGTCGCCCTGGAGGGAGCGGCGGCGATCATACGCACGTACGAGCCGTTCTACGTGCCGGGCCTGCTGCAGACCCCGGCCTACGCGCGGGCGGTGATCGAGTCGGGCCCCGCCCGGCTCCTCCCCCACGAGGTCGGGCGCCGGGTGGACCTGCGGCAGGAGCGCCAGCGGCAGCTCGACCAGCCGGACGCGCCCCGGTTGTGGGCGGTGATCGACGAGTCGGTCCTGATGCGCACGGTCGGCGGCCCGCGGGTGATGCGGGAGCAACTGGAGCACCTCGCCGCGATGATGCAGCGCTCCCACGTCACGGTGCAGATCGCCCCGCTGGACCTCACCGCGTCGGTGGGTGTGGGCACCGGTGTGACGTACCTGCGGTTCGCGCTCGGCGACCTCAAGGACGCCGTCTACATCGAGCACCTGACGGACAGCACCTTCAGCCAGAAGCCCCAGACCGTCGAGCAGTACCGGGACATGCTCGACAGACTGGGGGCCTGTGCTCTCACTCCGAAGGAGTCGCTGGCGCTGCTCGACGAGCGCGTCCGGCACTACTCCTGACGGGGTCGGCGGCCGCCGCCGGCCGGTTCACACGACCCGCGCGACGCCGCCCCACTCCAGCCATTCATCGGTCTGCTGGGTGGGGGCCAGGTCGTTGTCGGGGCGCCAGGTCGACACTTCCACGAGGCCCGGTTCGAGAATCTCCAGGCCCGTGAGGAACTCGGCCACCTCTCGCTCCTCGCGGACCCGGCCCCAGTGGCCGTCGGTGGCCTCCGCCATGAAGTCGGTCACGAAGGAGCGGATCTCCGGACGGTCGCTGACGAGCTGGCACACCACGAGGAAGCTTCCCGGTACGAGGCGTTCGGCGACCCGCCGGACCAGCGCGCCCGGGTCGTCCTCGTCGGGGATGCAGTGCAGGACCGACACGAACAGGGCCGCGACCGGACGGCTGAAGTCGATCAGCCTTCTGGTCTCGTCGTGTCCGAGGATGCCCTCCGTGTCGCGCATGTCCGCCTGGATGACCGCCGTCCGGTCGTTCTCGTCCAGGAGTGCACGGCCGTGGGCCAGCACGATGGGGTCGTTGTCGACGTACACGACGGCGGCGTCGGGGTCGACGGCCTGGGCGACCTGGTGGACGTTGTCCTGGGTCGGCAGGCCGGAGCCGTGGTCGATGAATTGGCGAATTCCGTACTCCGCGGCCAGCACACGCACCACCCGCCGCAGGAAGTGCCGGTTGTTCACCGCCAGCGCCTTCGTGCTCGGCACCTGCTTCAGCAGCAGCTCGCACGCCTCGCGGTCGGACTCGTAGTTGTCACTGCCGCCCAGGAAGAAGTCATACATGCGCGCCACGCTGGGCACGGTCGTGTCGATTTCCGCCGGGCTCCACAACTCGCGTGCCATCCAGTCCTCATCCGCCTCGGTGTCGTCAGGTCGGTCGTACGAGAGGCACATGCTAGGGAGAGTCGGCGCGCCGGTATGAGGAACGGCCGTAAGCGCGGTCGGCGGCGACGTCTTTCGGCCATCGTGTCAGCGCATGACACCTTCGGTGGTGTCGTGCCAGCGTTCGAGCCGCTGTTGCAGCCCCTGGAGCGCTCCGCGCTGGCGGCCGGGCACCCGGCGGCGGAGGGCGATCAGGGCCGGGGCCAGGGCCCGGGCGGTGTCCGCGTCGTGAAGCTGCTCCCACTGGTGGTGGGCCCGGTCGACGGCGCCCTCCACCTCCGGGTCGTCGAGGGTCTGCCGGCGCGCCAGCCGGGCTTCCGCGGCCACCATCCACAGCCGGCAGCTGGCCGCCGGGTCCCGGGCGAGGCGGGCCAGGTCGGCGCGTACCTCCAGCCAGTGGATCGCCTGGGGCGAGCCGGAACCGTACGTCCGGTGCGCGTGCTGCTCCCAGGCGGCGGCTGCCGCCGCGGCTTCGCCGTGCCGGCCCGACGCGGCGGCGGCGAGGATGGACGGCAGTGGATCGGTACCGGTCTCCTGCCGTGCGGGCGGAACGGCGGGCACGGACGTCGTCGTCGGCGTCGACACCGGGGCGGGAGTCGGCGCGGGCACAGGGGGCGTCGGTGCCGGCGTGGGCGGGAAGTCCGCGGCGAACAGCAGCGCGCCGGGCACCGCGGCCGGCTGCTCCCCGGTCTGCGCGACGACCTGCTCGTGGAGGGCGGCGAGCGGCGGGCGGGCTCCACTGCGCCAGATCGTGGCGCAGGCCTTGAGGTAGTCGGGGCTCCCGATCGTGCGGCGCGCGGGCGGCGGGACGACCCGGCCGTAGACGCGGACCCCGTGGCACAGCGCGAGGAGACCCCGGTTTGTGGTGAGTTGGAGCCAGGTCGGGTCGTCGGCGACCAGGTCGACGACGACCGTGGTCGTCCCCGGCCGGCGGAGCTTCAGCTCGCCGGCGATCCAGTGCCAGGGCAACGCGGTGTAGCGCAGGGTGGACGGTGACGTCCGGGCCAGGGCGAGGTGCGGCAGGCGCTGCCGGTGGTCGAGGTGGAGCTGTCCGGCGATGTAGAGCGAGAGCGGGCCGGGCGCGGCCACGGCGGCACGAAGGCGGGTGAGCACCGCTTGCGGGTCGAGGGGGTCCGCCAGCTCGACCAGGGTCGCGGCCGCCGTGCCGGTCAGCGCGCCCGGCGGCACGGCGGCGAGCGCCGGAAGCACGCCCACCGCGTCGATCAGTCGCCCCTTGCCGACGGGTGCGGCCGCCAGCAGCAGCGCCGTCCCGGCCGTGTCCTCCGTGTCGATCACCACACCGGCACCGTATCCGCTCTACCGGGTGCCGGGCGGCACCGGGTGGCGAGGAGGGAGGCGGTGGAGGCGGACCTCGGCCAGTTGGCCACCGGTGACCACGGCGGTCATGTACGTGCAGTACGGCTGGCGGCGGCGGTCGGTGGGCGAGCCGGGGTTGAGCAGCCGCAGGCCGCCGGGGGCCGTGCTGTCCCAGGGGATGTGGCTGTGTCCGAAGACCAGGACGTCCAGGTCGGGGAACCGCTCTTCGCACCGGCGTTCGCGGCCTTGCGCCGGCCCTGTCTCGTGGACGACCCCGAACCGGAGGCCGCCGAGCTCGGCGCGCGCCACCTCGGGCAGCCGGGCGCGCAGCTCGGGGCCGTCATTGTTGCCGTGGACGGCCACCAGCCGTCGGGCGCGGGCCTCCAGGAGGTCGAGGGTGGCGGTGTCCACCCAGTCGCCGGCGTGCAGCACCACGTCGGCGACCTCGACGCCCGCCAGGAGCTCCGTGGGCAGCCGCTTGGCGCGTTTGGGCAGGTGGGTGTCGGAGGTGAGGAGCAGTCGCACGTCGTGGGTCGCCTTCACCCCGTCAATGGTGCCGCGGCGGCAGGCCGAATCGGGCGCGCCACGATCCGGGGGCCGGGTGGGCCCGCCAGCCCCGGTCCCACTCGGCCCGGCGCGCGGCCGTACCGGTTCCGGGCCCCTCCGGGCCGGTCCGGCACGCGAGTGCGGTCAGTACGGCGGTGAGGGCCGCGAGTTCGGTAGGGGTCGGGCGGCCGTGGACGATCCGGAGATGGAGGGGCATACGCTCATGCTCCGCCGCGTGCTCCCGCCGGGGCATCCGCTGCTCCCCCGTCCGGGCGAACCGGGGAACGGCGGTGACCGTGCCCGGCCATGGCGCAACGGGCGGCGATGGCGTGATGCCGGGCCTTGTGCTCCGTCCGGGTGTCGGCGTCGCTCGCCGGTCCGCCGCCCGTCGGCGCGGTTCCGGGCGGAGGGCGCCGTCGGCCGACGGGGCGGAACCGCCGGGGCGGGGGGCGCCCCGTCACCGCTTCGCCGTACCCCGGCGGGTCTTCTTCGACGCGCGCGACGATCGCCGGTCCTGGATCCTTTGAGTGCAATCGCGACGAAAGGGCTTGCATCATGGCCACGTTGTGCAGACCCGCGGTCTCCGTCCCCGAGCACGTGATCACCGTGCAGCAGACGCTCTACCTGGCGCGGACCATTCACGCGGACCACCCCGGCCGCGACTCGCCCTGCGGCTGATGGAGAACACGGGCGTCCGGAAGCGGCACCTGCTGCGGCCGATCGAGCAGTGCTACCAGCCGGCCGACCTCGGCGTCGGCAACCTGATGTCGAACGGCCTGTTCGCCGACGGGCTCGCGGCCGCCGTCGTGCGGGGCCGGGACGGTACGGGCGTGGCGCTGGAGCACAACGACTCGTACCCGGTTCCCGGAACGGAGGACCGGATCGCGTACGACGTGCGCTCCACCGGCTTCCACTTCAAGCTCGACAAGCGGGTGCCCGGCACCATGGAGCCGTTGGCTCCGGCTCTCGAGGAGTCGGCGGGCAGCACGGCTGGGACGCCTCCGACCTGGACTCGTGTCCTGGGGCCACCCGCGTGGCATCGCCAGCGCCGTCGTCGTGGACGCGCTGCGGCGGCTGTTCGACGAGGGAAGCGCGCATCCCACCGCGCGGCCGGGGGCTGCCGGCGGGGTTCGGCCCCGGAATCACGGCCGAGATGTCGCTCGGCCGCTGGACGGTGTCCGACCGTGTGTCCGAACGCCTCGGCACCCGCGTGCTGAAGGACGTACCCGACCGTGTCCTGGTGGAGGAATCGACCCGTGCTGGATGAGACGACGACCACGGCGGCACTGCCGCCGGTACGCCACTGGCCCGCCCTCGACCTGTACGGGGTGGATTTCGACCCGGTGCTCGCCGAGCTGATGCGCGAGGGGCCGATCACCCGGATCAAGCTGCCCAACAGTGAGGGCTGGGCCTGGCTCGTGACCCGTTACGACGACGTCAAGGCGGTGACCGACGACCCGCGCTTCAGCCGGAAGCTGGTCGTCGAGAACGACGTCACGCGGCTGGCGCCGCACTTCATCCCGGCCGACGGGGCGGTGGGGTTCGAGGATCCGCCCGACCACACCCGGCTGCGCCGGGCGGTGGCGCCCGCGTTCACCCAGCGGGGTGTGGAGCGGTTGCGCGAGCGGGCGCGGCAGGTCCTGGAGGAGCTGGTCGACGAGGTGCTGGCCGACGGGCCGCCCGCCGACTTCACCGAGCGCCTGCTGGGGCCGTTCCCGCTGGCCGTGGTGTGCGAGCTGATGGGTGTGCCGGCGATCGACCGGCCGCGGATGCACGAGTGGACGAAACTGATCCTGTCGTCCTCCCCCGGCGTCGAGCGCAGCCAGCGGGCCAAGGAGGACATGTGCGCCTACTTCGCCGACCTGCTGAGTCAGCCGCGTGACGAGGACGCCTCCGACGACGGGGACGCGGAAAGCGTCATCGGGCTGCTGGGCACGGCCGTGGCGAACGGTGAGATCACCCCGTCCGAGGCGGTGGGGCTGGCGCTGCTGATCCAGATCGGCTGCGAGGCCGTCACCAACAACTGCGGCAACATGCTCTTCGTCCTGCTCACCCATCCCGAGCACGTGGCGCGGCTGCGCGCCGAGCCCGCCGTCCGCCCGCGCGCGATCGACGAGTTGCTGCGCTACATCCCGCACCGCAGCACCGTGGGCCTGTCCCGGATCGCCCTGGAGGACGTGACGGTGGCGGGGGTACGGATCCGGGCGGGCGAGCCGGTCCACGTCTCGTACCTGGCGGCGAACCGCGACCCAGGCGTCTTCCCGGACCCGGAGGCGCTGGACTTCGACCGCAGCCCCAATCCGCATGTGGCGTTCGGGTACGGGCCGCACTTCTGTGTGGGGGGCATGCTCGCCCGGATGGAGTCCGAGCTGCTGATGGACGCCTTCCTGGACCGGTTCCCCGGGCTGCGTTTCGCCGTCCCGGTCGAGGAGGTGCGGTTCCGCCGCGGCGCGCTCATCCGCGGGCCCGAGCACCTTCCGGTGACCTGGTGACCGCGCATCAGGGGGCGTCGGCCGCCATGCCGTCCGACGCCCCCGACGGGCTGCTGGTACCGACGGGCCACGGGTGCGCCCCGCGCTCGCCCGCCCAGGAGGTCACCGGCAAGGTGACCGGTGAGCAGTCCCGGGCGGCGTCGAGTTTCGAGGTCGTGGTGCCCCCCGTTCGACGTGGGCGTCCATGTGCACGCCCGGAGCGAGGAGCTGTTCTCCCTCCTCGACGGGGAACTGGACGTCCTGGCGTTCGAGCCGCGGGTGCGGACCGTGACGACCGGAGGCACCGGGAGTCCCCGTCCGGCCGGCGTACCGTGCGGGCCACGCCTGGCACGGTGAACCTCGTCCCGCCGGGCTGTCCGCACGCCCTCGCCAACCGTACGGACGGCCCCGCCAGGACGTTCTTCCAGGCGTCCCCGACGCCGGACCACGAGCGGTACTTCGAGGAGCTGATCGCGATCCTCGACCGGGGCGGCCCCCCGGACCACACGGCGATCGCCGCGCTGCGCGCCCGGTACGACATCGAGCACATCACGCCGCTGCGGCACGACGCGCACCGGGAGCCACGGGCCGCTTACCGCCCGCTCAGGCGGCGGGCGGGAAGCGGTCCCATACGCGGTGGCGGCCGAGGAGCCGGGTGATCCCGGCGAGGACGCTCTCACCGCCGTCGCCGGTCACCACACCCGGGGCCCCGGCCGGTACGCCCGCCGCCTCCAGGACGGTGTCGGCTCCCGCCCAGCCGCCGATGGCCTTGGCGTGGCGGTAGGCCTCGGAGAGCATCAGCAGGAGGCGCGGGTCGAGGCCGTTGCCGGCCTGTCCGGCGTCACCTGCCTTGGCGTCCCGGGCGCCGTACGCGTCACTGCCGGGCGCGGGCACCCCGGCCAGGAGCAGGGCGTCGAACTCGATGGACCGCGCGGTGGCGAAGGTGCGCTGGACGGTGACCGGCTCGGAGCCGTCCGCCCCGATCTTCCCACCCGCCGGTGCGATGACGAGGGGCACCAATCCCGCGTCCAGGACGGCCTGACGGACGGTCCGGACTCCGTCCAGGTGCCCGTTGTCGTCGGCGACGATGCCGATGATGCGGCCGTCGGCGGGCCACTCCTGACCGACCTGTGACAGCGCGGGGCTCGGGGCCACGTCGGCGGGGGGCTGAGTGGGTTCGGGTGCGGGAAGGCCGAGGCCTTCGGCGACCCGGGCGCAGAGTTCGGCGTCGATGTTGGCGAGCGCCTGGAGCTGGCGTCGCTTGACGGCGTTGTCGTAGCACTTGCCGAGCTCGAAGGTGTAGGCGGTGACGATGTGTTCGCGCTCGACGGGGGACATGCTGAGCCAGAACAGCCTGGGCTGGCTGAAGTGGTCGTCGAAGCTGGCCGGCGCTTCGCGGACCTTGCGCGCCGCGGGCACCTCGACGGGGGTCTCGATGTACGCGCCGGTGGTGGCGCCGGCGAAGAAGGGGCAGCCTCCGTCGAGGGAGTTCGGCTTGTAGGGAGCGACGCCGCTGTGCACGGCCTGCTGGTGGAAGCCGTCGCGGAGCATGTCGTTGACCGGCGCGTGCGGGCGGTTGATGGGGATCTGGTTGAAGTTGGGCCCGGCCAGCCGGGTGATCTGGGTGTCCAGGTAGGAGAAGAGCCGCCCGGCAAGCAGCGGGTCGTCGGTCACGTCGATACCGGGGACGAGGTGTCCGACGTGGAAGGCGACCTGCTCGGTCTCGGCGAAGAAGTTGCTCGGGTTGCGGTTGAGGGTGAGCAGGCCGATGGGCTGCACCGGGGCGAGCTCCTCGGGGACGATCTTGGTGGGGTCGAGGAGGTCGATGCCCTCGAAGGTCTGCTCGGGGGTGTCGGGGAAGGTCTGGATGCCGAGCTCCCATTGCGGGTATGCGCCGGCCTCGATCGCGTCGGCCAGGTCGCGGCGGTGGAAGTCGGGGTCGACACCGCCGGTGATCTGCGCCTCCTCCCAGAGCTGGGAGTGCACCCCGAGCTTGGGCTTCCAGTGGAACTTGACCAGGGTGGTGGCGCCCTCGGCGTTGACGAGGCGGAAGGTGTGGACGCCGAAGCCCTCCATGGTGCGGTACGAGCGCGGGATGCCGCGGTCGGACATGTTCCACATGGTGTGGTGCTGGGCCTCGGTGTGCAGGGAGACGAAGTCCCAGAAGGTGTCGTGGGCGCTCTGGGCCTGCGGGATCTCCCGGTCGGGGTGCGGTTTGCCCGCGTGGATCACATCGGGGAACTTGATGGCGTCCTGGATGAAGAAGACCGGGATGTTGTTGCCGACGAGGTCGAAGACGCCCTCCTCGGTGTAGAACTTGGTGGCGAAACCCCGGGTGTCCCGGACGGTGTCCGCGGAGCCGCGCGAGCCGAGGACGGTGGAGAACCGTACGAAGACCGGCGTCTCAGTGCCCTTGCGCAGGAAGGCCGCCTTGGTGACGCCCTCGGCGGTGCCGTACGCCTGGAACACTCCGTGCGCGCCGGCGCCGCGGGCGTGGACGACGCGCTCCGGGATGCGCTCGTGGTCGAAGTGCATGATCTTCTCGCGCAGGTGGTGGTCCTGGAGGAGGACCGGGCCCCGCGGGCCCGCCTTGAGCGAGTGGTCGGTGTCGTACAGCCGGGCGCCCTGGGCGGTGGTGAGGTAGGGGCCGTCCTGGGCGCGGGACTGCGGCGGGTTGCCGGTGTGGCGGCCGGTGGGCGAGTAGGGTGCGGGCTCGCCCTGGTCGGGCTTGGGCGGCAGGGGGCCGCGTACCTCGGTGGGCTCGTCGACCTGGGCGGGCTCCGGGGCGGGGGCACCGGGGATTCCTTCGGCCGGGCCGCCGTCCCGGAGGGTCTCGGTCAGCTTCTCGGCGGCGGCCTTCAGCGGATTGGGGTTGGGCATGGTTCCTCCGTGCTCGGGACTGGGACTCCTCAGCCATGACCGCCACGGGACGGTGCCTAACGGATGCGTGGCAGACATCCGTCCATCGGCACACACCGGCCGGTCGGCGCCGGTCACCGGTCCGCGAGTGGTCACGAGCGCCCTGGTACCCCCATGTCGTTGTGGGAAGCACGGACTTTGGTCATGTGCGCGGACGACATCCGGCCGGTGGTTTCAGCGCTCCAGTTCCTTGTGGGCGCTCTCGGGCAGGCGTACGTACACGAGGGCGGACACCAGGCACAGGGCCGACACGTACCAGGGGAACAGGTCCGGTCGGCCCAACTCCTTGAACAGCGTGCCCACATAGGGTGCCGTGCCGCCGAAGAGGGCCACGGTCAGCGAGTACGGGAAGCCTATGCCGGCGGCGCGCACCCGGGCGGGGAAGATTTCCGCGTTGACCGCGGCCGAGATCGAGGTGAACCCCGTGAGCAGCACCATGCCCGCGCACTGGACCAGGAGCAGCGAGGTGAAGGAGTCCCCGATCGAGCGCAGCAGGGGCACGCCGAGGAGGGCGAAGCCGGCGCCGAAGAACAGCAGCAGCGGTTTGCGGCCGTAGCGGTCGGACAACAGTCCGCCGAGCGGCTGGAGGAGGGCGAAGAAGCCGAGCGAGAGGGTGCCCGCGAGCAGCGCGTCGGCCTTGTCGATGCCGGCGTTGAGTTCGGCGTACGTGGGCAGGTACGAGGTCCAGGTGTAGTACGCGATGGTGCCTCCGGCCGTGATGCCGCAGATCAGCAGCGATTCGCGCGGATGGCGGCGCAGCGCGTCGAAGAGCCCGGGACGGGTCTGTCCGGTGCGTTCCTGCGTGGACTGGAGGGTCTCCTCGGCGCCACGCCGGATCCAGAAGCCGACGAGGCTGAGCACTGCGCCCACGAGGAACGGGACGCGCCACCCCCAGCCCTCCATCCGGCTCTCCCCCAGCACGCCGACCAGGGTGGCGGCGATGCCGGAGGCGGCGAGCTGGCCGATGGTGGTGGAGACGTACTGGAAGCTGGAGAACAGGCCGCGCCGGCCGGGCCCGGCGGATTCGACGAGGAAGGTGGTGGAGGCGGCGAACTCCCCGCCCACCGAGAGGCCTTGCAGGAGCCGGGCGGCCACCAGCACCACCGGGGCGAGGACGCCCACCGCGGCGTACGTCGGGGTCAGCCCCACCAGGAGGCTGCTGCCACCCATCAGCAGGATGGTGACCGTGAGTGCGGCCCGCCTGCCGTGCCGGTCGGCGACGGCGCCCATGAGCAGGCCGCCGACGGGCCGCATGAAGAACCCGACCGCGAAGACGGCGAAGGTGGACAGCAGGGGGACGAGGGAGTTACCGGACCCTTCGGGGAATATCTGGCCGGCGATGTAGGTGGCGAGAAAGGTGTAGGCGTACCAGTCGTACCACTCGACGGCGTTGCCCACCGAGGCGGCGAGCAGTTGCCGCACGGGCCGGCGGGCCGGGGCGAGAGTCTCTGTCATGATCACGGCCCTCCCCGCCCCGGCCGGTCCGCACACGTGCGCGGTGTTACGGCTTCGTGTGATCCTCGTGCCCGCCGGGCGTGGAGCTCTTGCCGCGGCGTGCCGTTGAACGGCCGCGGCGCGTACGGAGCCACGAGGGCGGTCCCGAGAACAGGACCGGGTCGGGACGACGGCTCTCCGCCGCACGGCGGAGGCGCTGGTCGCGGCTCTCCTTCCGGAGCGGCTCCTGGGCTGGTTCCCGGGGCCGATGCCACGGGTGCGGCAGGCCGACAGCATGGTGGGCATGACCACGAGCCAGTCCGTCCGGACCGTATCGGCCGCGCCTCGCTGGGCGGTTGTCGCCGCCCACGTCGTCCCGCTGCTCGCCCTGCCGTCGGGCGTCTGGCGCCTCCTGCTGGCGGCCGGTCACCGGGGCGGCTACACCGAGGCGGGGTACGAGGCGATGGGCATCACCGGCTGGGCCTCGGTGTACGTGGTCGGCCTGAGCGTGGCCTGCGAGGCGCTCGCGTTGCTCACGCTCGGTCTGGTCCGGCCGTGGGGGGAGGTGCTCCCGGACTGGGTGCCGTTGCTCGGCGGGCGGCGGGTCCCGGTGATGGCGGCCGTCGTGCCGGCGGCCGTCGGTGCCGTCGCGCTGACGGCGCTGTGGACTCCGTTCCTCCTGTGGTGGGCCGTCCCCCACACCGACATGACCCCGCTCGGCAACACCGTCACCGGGTTCCTCTACCTGCCCACGGTCGCCTGGGGACCGCTGCTCGCCGCCGTGACCGTCTCGTACTGCCGTCGGCGCCGCGCCGCACACGCCTGACCGGCCGCCGTGTGGACGTGCGGGAAGGCCCCGGCGCCAGGACGCCGGGGCCTTCGCGGTCGAGCTGCCAGCTCATTCACTCCATGGCGGGGCCGGGTCCACCGCGGGCGCGGGCGCGGGCGCGGTTCGGGCGGCGGTCGGCCATGGCCACCGCGGCCATCGCCAGGCCGAGCAGCAGGGCCACGGCGCCGA
Source organism: Streptomyces sp. NPDC041796 (assembly GCF_055590785.1). Taxonomy (NCBI): domain Bacteria; kingdom Bacillati; phylum Actinomycetota; class Actinomycetes; order Kitasatosporales; family Streptomycetaceae; genus Streptomyces; species Streptomyces sp. NPDC041796. The sequence goes on along the minus strand of NZ_JBVJAH010000009.1, from coordinate 265,462 downwards.
CGATGATGTTGTTGACCACAGTGCGGGTCGTGTCGACGTTACCGGCCACGACCCAGGGGGAGATGATCGTCCACGCGCCGATGGCGCAAGCGGCCCAGGCCATGGCATGGGTCCGCTCGTACGCCGAGCCGAACCCGCCCATGCACAGGGCGTAGGCGATACCGGTGATCAGGTTGCACACGGCGAGAGCCGTGAGGCCGCTGAACCCTACGATCCATGGTGAGACTGCCAAGTAGAGACCCGTGAGAAGGCCGAGGGTCTCGATCGCCTGGCCACGGGGGGTACTTGTCACCCGTTCGAACCGAGACCGCATCTCGGCGAGATCGGGGTGTTGCTCGATGCTCGGGTGGGTGGTCATTGCGGGGCCCGCCTCCTGTGGAAGACTTTATCTGCCCTTTATGTCCCATTTAACTACTTTCGCGGCACCCCGGTCAACAAGCAGGATGGCCGTCCATGCCAAGCCGACGAGAACCCGGCGCCCGACACTTCTCCGGTGGGGATTCGTTGATCATCGGCGCGGTCGTGAACGACCGCCGCCGACCGCCACGCGTCGAGAGCCACAACCGAGAGGGCAAGCATGAACCTCCGTGCCACCGCCATGGCCGCCGCCACCGGCGTCCTGCTCACCGCCGGTGCCGCGACCGCCCGAGCCGCCGAGCACGACGAGGCTCCCGGTACGGGTGCCCGTACCGGGAGCGACAGCGTCGCCATCGTCAAGAACGACCGGCTGACGCCCTCGTCCGTCGTCGACTACGTCCTGGACACCGACGAGGCCTGAGCGGGGATCTTCCCGGGAGGCAGCATCCGTACCGGTTCCGTACCGGCGTCGTTGTGGCGCAGCGCCCAGTTCTCCAGGGCGATCCGGCACGCGTGGTCGAGGTGGCGCAGCCCGGAGAGATCGAGCTCGATGGGCCGGTCCTTCGGCAGGTTCTCCAGCTCCTCCAGGATCCGGGGCAGCCGGAGGAACGTCGCGTTGCCCGAGATGGCCGCGACCAGGCGGCCGCCGGTGAGTTCCCGCACCTCGACGTGGAGGTGGGACGTCTCCCAGGCGGTCTTGCAGACCGCGAGCAGCAGGCCCAGCACCACGCCCTCGAAGAGGTTGGTGACCAGGATGGCCACAGCGGTGACGCCCAGGATCACCGCCTCGCCGCGGTGTTCGCGCCACAGCGGGACCAGGTCCTTGACGGGTACGAGCTTGCAGCCGGCGTGCACCAGGACGCCGGCGAGCGCGGCGAGCGGGATGACACCGATCGCGGCGGGCAGCAGGGCGGCGAACAGCAGCAGCCACAGTCCGTGCAGGATGCGTGAGAGGGACGTACGCGCGCCCGCCTGGACGTTGGCCGCGCTGCGGACGATGACGGCCGTCATGGGCAGGGCGCCGAGGGCGCCGCAGACGGTGTTGCCGATGCCCTGGGCCATCAGCTCCTTGTCGTAGTCCGTGCGCGGACCGTCGTGCATGCGGTCGACCGCCGCCGCGCTGAACAGGCTTTCCGCCGAGGCGATCAGGGTGAAGGCGAGGACGGTGCCGATCGCTCCCACCGTGGCGATGCCGCCGAAGCCACCGAGACCCGGGGGCTGGACGGCTTCCAGCAGCCCCTGGACCTCGACCTTGGCGACGGGCAGTTCGAACACGGCGGCAACGGCGGTGGCGAGGGCGACCGCGACCAGCGGGCCGGGCACCGCACGGACCCGGGCGGGAAGCCGTGGCCACAGGACGAGGACGGCCACGGTGGCGGCTCCGACGAGGAACGCGGTGAGCGCGGCGCCACCGGAGAGGACGGAGCCGGCCAGCTCGGGCAGGCCGGCGAGTTTGCCGAGACCGCCGGACGGCTGGTCGGTGTCGGCCATCGCGTACACCTGCCCCAGGACGAGGACCAGGCCTATGCCGGCGAGCATGCCTTGCACCACGGCTACGGAGATGGCGCGGAACCAGCGGCCGAACTTGAGGGCTCCGAGGAGGAGTTGAAGCAGTCCGGATATGAGGACGATGGCGCCGAGCGCGGCCAGGCCGAACTCCTGGACGGCCTCGTACACCAGCACCGTGAGGCCCGCGGCGGGGCCGCTGACCGGCAGGGTACTGCCGGGCAGGGCGCCCACGACGAGTCCGCCGACGATGCCGGTGACCAGTCCGAGTTCGGCGGGTACGCCCGAGGCGACGGCGACGCCCACGCACAGCGGCAGGGCGACGAGGAAGACGACGAGCGACGCGAGTATGTCGCGGCGCACGACAGCGGGGTCTTTCAGGGGGGAGAACATGAGGGTGGGTTCCTAGAGGTGCGGTCCGCCGCCCCGGGGGGCGGCGGACAGGCGGAGGTGGGGACGAGAGTGCTTCGGCTCCCTCACAGGGGCCAGAACTCGCCGTCCAGCTCCGGCCGGTGCACACTCACGGCACCGGTGTCGACCTCGTAGTACCAGGCGTGGAGCGACACCTGCCCGTTCGTGAGCAGTTCCCGCACGGCCGGGTAGCCGCGCAGTGCGTCGAGCTGCGCCACGGCGTGGCGGCGCACCGCCTGGGCCAGGTCCTGGGTGTCCGGTGGTTCCGGTACGGAGTGGTCGAGCCAACTCCGCACGGCGGGAAGGGCGGAGAGGTCGTCTCCGCGTACGAGGGCGCCGACGGCGCCACAGTGGGAGTGCCCGCACACGACGATGTCGCGGACACCGAGGACGCGCAGCGCGTACTCGACGGTGGCGGTCTCGGCGCTGGGCCGTGCCTCGTCGTAGCGGGGCACCACGTTGCCGGCGGTGCGGAGCTCGAAGAGCTCCCCCGGGCGGGCGCCGGTGATGAGGGAGGGGATCACCCGCGAGTCGGAACAGGTGATGAACAGCGCCTGAGGGGCTTGTCCGGCGGCGAGACGGCGGAATTCGTTCGGCCGTTGGGCGACGCGGGCGGGGAACGTACGAGCGTTGTCGATCAGGGACTTCATGGCGGCCTGCCTCCTGCGCTCCGGCCGTGGGGGCCGGGACGCGGTGTGGTCGGGTCATTGTCGGTCGTGCGTGTGGGGGGCGTGGATGACGAACCACGGGGTCTCCGCAGCGCTGCCGGTGCAGGGGCACCGTGGTGCGGTGCGCTAACGATCATGCATCACGACAGCTTCGTCAACTTTGCCAGGACATTACCTTCTGATGACAGGTCCTTTTGAGTCGGCACGCCGAGGGCGGCAGGCTGGATCTCAACCCCTCATGTTGCCGTCATGTTTCGGACGTGTTGACCGGCGACCACCCGAACGTTTCTACGCATGGTGCATGTTTGAACCATTTCAGGCACACCACAAAGCCCTGATGAAACAGGGGGCCCATGCGCGCGTGCGATGCTCCGGGAATACGTTTCGCGTCAGCGCTTGAATAACAGACCAAACCGAAAAGCGTTGCTGAATGTGCATCAACAGGACCGGCACGGCAATGTGGCTGCCGCACGGCACCGAACGAACCGGAATCGAGCTGAGAGGTTTTATGCCATGCGGACACTGGTAAGGCGCGCCATCGTTTGCGGTCTGGCCACAGCGGGGGTCCTCGGGCCCATGACCGTCACGGGGGCCGCCGCGAAGGCCGCCGCGCCCGAACCGCGGCTCTACGCACCGACGGCCCTGGTCCTCACGGTCGCCCAGGGCGAGACCGCCGCCACCGCGGTACCCACGCGGGCGGTGACGCTCACCTGTAATCCGACCGCCGGCGGGACGCATCCGGCACCGCAGAAGGCGTGCGCCGAACTGCGGGCGGCGGAAGGCAAGTTCGACAAGCTGGGCGGTGACGAAACCCGCCCGTGCATCAAGATCTACGACCCGGTCGTCGTCACCGCGCAAGGCACCTGGGAAGGCCGGCGCGTGAACTTCGAGCAAATGTATGCCAATTCCTGCATCATGCAGGCCGAGGGCTCGAGCGTCTTCTCCTTCTGAGCCCGCACACCGCTCCCCCGGGCCCGCACGGCCACGACAGGCCGTGCGGGCCTCGCCGTGCCGGAACGGCCGTTGTATACGACGGGGGCGGTACATCGCGGCGAAACGGACGCGCAGCGGGGTGCGCGGCGTTCGCCAGGGGACGTACGCAACCCCGCTCCTCGCCGGAGCGGGGCCGTTCACGTCGGGGGGTCAGCGGTCGGAGACTCCCTAGGTGCTCCCGCACCCGCTCCACCGGGGTGACCCTCGCATCGACGACCGGCTCCTCGGCGTGCAGCGTCACCTCGTGCTCGGCCCCGGAGATCCGGCCCGGACAGGGCGGCGCCACCGTTGGCGCCGGTGACGGGCCGGCGTTCGAGGGTGACCTCCTCGTGCCGCACCGGGACGGTCCGCCGGCCTCCTCGCTGACGACGTGTTCGCGGAGCCGGGCCCTTCCAGCCTCACGCATCTCCACGCCCACGCCCACGCCCACGCCCGCGTGCATGTGCTCCTCGGAGCGGGTCATGGCGTCGTCGCCGGCGGATGCCGTAGTACTCGTAGTACTCCTAGAGACGCCGCTCCTCCCGGGCCGACAGGTGGCCGCCCCCGTCGACGCCCACGTTTGGTGCAGGTCCACACCGGGCGGGTGACCACGCCCCCCAGAGGAAAAAACCTCAAGTCATCCCAAAAGCGGGCATACCTATAATGCTGGCGGCGATGTGCTGAGGGACCGTGCCCTACGGGAGAGCCGTGGATCTGGAGAGCGTCACCGACGAGTTGTACGGGCTGCGCCCCGACCGTTTCACCGCGGCCCGCAACGTCCGTGCCGCCGAGGCCCGCAAGGCCGGCGACCGGGCCCTGGCGGATGCCGTCCGCGCGCTGCGCCGGCCGACCTTGGCGGCGTGGGTGAGCAATCTGCTCGTACGGGAACGCCCGGCGGAAGCGCGGTCGCTGGCCGCTCTCGGGGACGGACTGCGCCGCGCGCACCAGGAGCTGGACGGTGAGCGGCTCCGGGAGCTCAGCCGGAAGCAGCACGTCCTGGTGACGGCCCTGGCACGGGAGGCGCGGCAACTGGCGGCGGATGCCGGGCAACCGGTCGGCGAGGACGTCCAGCACGAGGTCGAGTCGACCTTGCACGCGGTCCTCGCGGACCCGGACGCGGCCGAGGAGTGGGCATCGGGGCGGCTGGTGAAACCGCTGAGCGCCCCGGTGGGATTCGCCGCGGCCCTCCCGGACGTCGCACCCCCTGCCCATGGGCGGCGTGGGGTCCGGCGTACGGAGGAGGAGAAGGAGCCGCGGAGTACCGACGTACCTGTGGCGCGTGAGCGACGGGAGCGGGACCAGGACCGGCGGCAGCGGGACCGGCGGCAGCGTGAACAGCGGGAGCGGGAGCAGCGGGAGCTTCGGGAGGCGCTTCGGGAAGAGCTCCGGCACGCCGAGGAGGAGGCACGCGCGCGGGAGGTGGAGCGCGACCGGGCCAAGGCGGACTGGGAGCGGGCCGAGGCCGAGCTGCGGGAGGCGGGGCGGCGGGTGGACGCGCTGGCAGGACGGTTGAAGGAGGCCGAGGCGCTGCGGCGTACGGCGGACGAGGCCGTGCGGTCCGCGCGTGGGCGGCTCCAGGAGGCCGAGCGGGCGGCGAGCGAGGCGCGGAGCCGGGCCCGTGACGCGGCCACCCGCGCCGAGCGGGCGGACCGGGAGTGAGGGAGACCGGCGAGTGCGGGGGCGGCCTTCCGCGGCCGTCCGCGTGGGCCGAGGGCGTGTCGGGCGTCGTCGCCCTACCCGGCCATCACCGGTGACAGGTGCCGGCGGGTCGCCTCGTGCAGGTAGCGCACCTTGATGCACAGCGCCCACGGATCGATCGGTTTGGCGACGAGGTCGGCGGCGCCCAGCCGCATGGCGTCGCGGGACAGTTGGGGATCGATGCCCAGGCCGGTCACCAGGATGACCGGGATGCGCCGGGTCCGCTCCAGCCGCTGCATGTAGAGCAGGACGTCGAGTCCGCTCAGCACCGGCATCACGACGTCGAGGACCGTGACCGCCACGCCGCCGCGCAGGACGGCCTTCAGTGCCTCGTCCCCGCAGGTGGCCGCCTCGAGCGGGTAGCCGAGCGGAGACACGGCCTCCTCCATCGCGAACAGATTGTCCTCGTGGTCGTCGACCAGCAGCACCTTGTCCGTGACGATCACGGCCACTCACCTCCGATCGGGCCCGCTCACCCAGCATGCCCGCGCTACCCCGTTCGTGGCAGGTCGTCCGGCAGCTCGTCGGGGGAAGAGCCGGTGGCGACCGAGCGGAGACCGCGGCCCGCGAGTGCGGCTTGCGCGCGGGCGAGCGCCCGGCGCAGGGGGCGCGAACTGCGCAGGGCCGCGCGAGCCGCGTTCGCGCCGGGAGCACCGTGCACACCGCCTCCCGGGTGGGCGCTGGCGGAGGCGAGGTAGAGGCCCTCCACCGGGGTCTCGGGGCGCCCCGTACCGGGTACGGGGCGGAAAACGAGCTGCTGGTGGATCGCCGCGGTGCCGCCGTTGATGGCTCCCTCGTGCAGGTTGGCGTCCATCGCCTCGAGGGTCGGCGGAGCGAGGATCCGGCGGGCGCGGACGAGTGCGCGGAACCCGGGTGCGAAGCGTTCGACCTGCGCCTCGACCCGGTCGGCGAATGCCTCCTGTTCGCGGCGGTCCCAGCGGCCGGTGAGGCCGTCGTCGCCCGCGTCGCCCCGGATGCCGTGGGGTACGTGGGTGTACGCCCAGGCCGACTCGGTGCCGGCCGGGGAGCGGGTCGCGTCGGCGGTGGTCATCTGGCCGAACAGAAGGAACGGCCGGTCGGGCACCTCTCGCATGGCGAGCTGGGCGGAGAACCGGGTGAGTTCGTCCATGCCGTCGGCCAGGTGCACGGTGCCGGCGCCGGCAGCGGGCTCACCGGCCGTCCAGGGGACGGGGCCCGACAGTGCCCAGTCGACCTTGAAGGTGGCCCAGTCCCACTGGAAGCGCCGTACGTCGTCGAGCAGCCGGGGGGGCAGGTGCTGGGGGCCCACGAGGCCCTCGTACAGAGCGGGCGCCGCCACGTCGGCGAGGACCGCGCGGTTCACCGGCACCGTCTCCCCCGCGGCCGTGCGGACCGCCACCGCCCGCCCGGACCTGACGGTCACCTCCACGACCCGCTCACCGCACCGCACCACGCCGCCGCGCCGCTGGAGGCGGCGTACGAGGGAGGCGCTGAGCGCACCCGCCCCGCCGACGGGCACGGGGAAGCCGTACGACTGACCGAGCATGGCCATCAGCCAGCCGAAGCCTCCGCTGCCCGCCGCTTCGGGGGCCAGGTCGGCGTGCAGGGCGTTGCCGGCCAGCAGCAGCCGGCCCCCCTCCCCGTGGAACTCCTCCTCCGCCAGGCGCCGTACGGGCAGCGTCAGCATGCGGGCCAGCCTCAGGCCGCCCGCCGCGCGCACGCGGGCGGCCAGCCGCGCCGCGGAGCGTACCGGGGGGAACGGCGTGAACAGGGCGTCGATGATGTCGGCGCCGAGCCGGTCCCAGAGGTCGCAGAGGTGGTCCCAGGCGAGGGCGTCGCCAGGGGCGAACTTCTCCAGTCCGGCCGCCGTCGCCGTCCGGTCGCGCTCCAGCACCGCGCACCGTCCGTCGGGAAGGGGGTGGGCCAGGACGCGCGGCGCGTGACTCCAGTGGAGGCCCTCTTCGTGGAGGGCGAGGCGGGACAGTACCGGGGACGCGGCGGCCAGTGGGTAGAAGGCGCTGAACACGTCGCTGACGTAGTCCGGGTGGGCGGCCCGGTCGCTGCGGACGGCGCCGCCGGGCTCGTCCTGCGCTTCGAGGACCTCGACCGACCAGCCGGCGTCGGCGAGCACGTTGGCCGCCACCAGGCCGTTGGGGCCCGCGCCGATGACCACGGCGTCCGGCACGGTGTCGGGCGCCGCGTCCGGCACGACGGGACCGGAGGAGGTCACCGGGCTTCCCTTTCCACCACGTCGGCGAGGCGGCGGAGCATGGCGCGGTGGCGCAGTTGCAGCAGGGCGTCGAGCACCGTGTTGTGCAGCAGACCGCCGGGACCGCGCAGTGGGTGCTCGTCGACGACGACGAGTGTCTCGTCGCCCCAGGGGCGTACCTCGATGGCGATCCTGGCGGTGCCCAGGGCGCCGCTCTTGGCCTCCAGTTCCAGGCATCTGGGGGGCTCGTGGAGCCGTACGACGGTTTCGCCCTCGGCCGTGTAGGGGCCCAGGCGAACGGTGTACTCGAGGGTTGAGCCGGTTTTCGGCCAGTCGCCGTCCTTGGGCCGGGACGAGGACGTGCCGACGACCCAGTCGCAGTACAGGGACGGGTCCTCCAGCACGGCCCACACCGCTTCGGGTGCCCTCTTGATCAGCTGATGCCGTACCGCCATGGATGCCTCCGGGGTCCGCCGGTGGGAAACGAACGCACGGCGGGTACCCGCATCCGGCCGGTGCGAACGCTCCCCCACCGCAGCGTCACCTCGGTGGGGCGGTGTCCGGCGTGAGGGCGTTCCAGAACATCGTCTCGTACGACTGGAGCAGCCGGCCGTGGCGCAGCGCCGCCGGCATGGTGACGTGCCCGTCGTCCAGGCCTTCCTGTACGGCGGCGACGGCCTGGTCCTTCAGGGCGGGCGCGGGCAGCGCGAAGAAGTCGAAGAAGCCGCACGCCTCGTCGGCGAAGCCGTAGCGCGTGCGCAGCGCCGCGGCGATGGTCGCGCAGTATCGGCCCCACGCGGCGAAATTGGCGTACAGGGCGATGGCCACGTCGGCCGGATCGCCGTTGAGCGCGAGCCAGGCGACGTACGCGGGATAGGCCTGGCAGCCGGCCGACGGCTCGTACGCGCCGGCCGCCACCTCGTCCAGCCCGCAGCCCTCCAGCAGGGCGCCGAGGCGGTCCATGGCCAGGGCCTCGCCCTCGGCGAGGGTCGTGAAGAACGCGGCGCCCCGGGGGCGGTCGGCCGCTCGGGCGGCCAGGTGCAGGAAGGAGCGGCGGTCGGAGGCCACGATGTGGCGCTGCTCCAGGGCGAGGGTGCCGATGGTGACGCGGGCGGCCGTGCCGTCGGCGATCGCGGCCACGAGCCGGTTCGCACCATGCCGCGGGGCGAGCTCTCGTGCGGTGGCTTCCAGAAGTTCCCGGGCCTGCTGCGTCATCGCCGCGCTCCTAGGGCTCTGTCGTCTCCTGCACGAGTCAGCGTCGCACGCGCGGTGTCGCACGCGCGTTACGAACAGTGACACAGGACGGCGGGGACATGGGGCGGGGACATGGGGCGGGGCCTGAGCTGTGGGCGGCGCCCTGTCGGTAGGACGACGGAGCCCCGACCGGCGGGGGGGGGGAGCCGGCCGGGGCCTGTCGCCGTGGCCATGGAGGGCGGTCGCCTCGCGGCGGTTGGCCGGGGACACGGGCCCCTCGCGGCCACATATGGATGAACGGTGAACCTTCAGGTGGGGTTCCCGAAGTGGCCCACTTCACGCCGTGCCCCCGGTACGTCAGGGCGGGACGTTCAGGGCTTGTAGACCGTGCCCGGTTCGGGCTTGGCGGGGGCGAGCAGCTGCGGGACGGTGACGAAGGTGAAGCCGCGCTTCTTCAACTCGGCGATGATGCCGGGCACGGCGGGGACGGTGCCGTCGTAGATGTCGTGCAACAGGATGATGCCGTCCTTGTCGGCGCCGTCGAGCGTCCGCTGCCGGATGAGGTCGGAGTCGGTGGTGGAGTAGTCCTTGGCGGTGACGCTCCAGAGCACCTGGGCGAGTCCGAGTTCGCGGCTGATCTCGGAGACGGTGTCGTCCGTCCGGCCCTGCGGGGGGCGCATCAGGGTGGGCTTGCGGCCGGTGAGCCTCTCTATCGCCTCCTGTGTACGGGACAGCTCCTGGCGTATCTCCTCGGGTTCGAGATCGGTCAGGATCCGGTGGGTCCACGTGTGGTTGGCCACCTCGTGCCCCTCGGCGGCGATCCGGCGGACGACATCGGGGTGGCGGTCGATGTGCTTGCTGCCGAGCAGGAAGAAGGTGGCCGGTACCTTCTCGTTCTTGAGGATGTCCAGCAGCCGGGGCGTGTCCTTGCCCGGCCCGGCGTCGAAGGTCAGTGCTATGCAGGTGAGCTTCCTGCAGTCGACGGGCCCCGCCTCGCCCTTGGCGTCCGCCCTGACGCTGCTGGGCGCGACCCTGTCGGACGAACAGCCGCCCAGCGCGAGGACGAGCGAGGCCACGGCCAGGAGGGAGACGGGAACGGCGGCCTTACGGCGGTGCGGGGGCTTCGTGCCGAACAGCATGGAGGGCATCTCTCTTCCGCGGTAGGTGGACCCGATCGACCGGGTTCGACAGGACGCGATCTTGTTTGACCGGCCGCGACCATGTTTCGGCTAGGTGCGACCGGCTGCGACCAGATGGTCGACCGCACTCTACACACGGTGTATACACGGGGCGTATACCGGGTTCCCCTGAGTGGCCCCCCGCCCCGTTCGCTCAAGGTTTCCGATGAGACCTTCGGGGAATTCGCGGGTTTATGGTGCAAATCGGATACACGATGATGACCGAGCAGGCGGGGCCCCGGGCCCTGGTGGACCACGTCGTCCAGGCCGAGGAGGCCGGATTCGACTTCTCGGTGACGTCCGACCACTACTTCCCCTGGCTGCGTTCGCAGGGGCACGCGCCGCATGCCTGGACGGTGCTCGGTGCCGCCGCACAGGCGACGTCACGCATCCCGCTGATGACGTACGTGACGTGCCCGACCTTCCGTTACCACCCGGCGGTGGTCGCCCAGAAGGCGGCGACGCTGCAGCTGTTGTCCGAGGGGCGGTTCCGGCTCGGACTGGGCTCCGGCGAGAACCTCAACGAGCATGTGGTCGGCGGCGGCTGGCCCTCCGTCGACGTACGGCACGAGATGCTCGAGGAAGCGGTCGGCATCATCCGTGCGCTCTTCGAGGGCGGCCATGTCAGCCACCGGGGTGCCCACTTCGACGTGGAGTCCGCCCGCCTGTGGGACCTGCCCGACGAGCCGCCGCCCATCGGCCTCGCGGTGTCCGGCGCGCGGTCCTGCGAGCTGGCGGGCCGCCTCGCGGACCTCGTCATCGCGACGGAGCCCAAGGGCGACCTGCTCGACGCCTTCGATCGGCACGGTGGCAAGGGCAAGCCCCGGGTGGGGCAGTTGCCCGTCTGCTACGACCCGGACAGGGAGGCCGCCGTACGCCGTGCGCACGACCAGTTCCGGTGGTTCGGCAGCGGCTGGAAGGTCAACTCGGAGCTTCCGCACCCCGACTCGTTCGACGCGGCGACGCAGTTCGTGAAGCCGGAGGACGTCGCCGAGGCCATCCCCTGTGGTGACGATCCGGACGACTTCGTGGCCGCCGTGAAGCCGTACGCCGACGCGGGCTTCACCGAGATCGCCCTGGTGCAGGTCGGTGGTGACTCGCAGCCCGCCTTCCTGGACTGGTCGGCGAAGACGCTGCTGCCCGCCCTGCGTGACGCGCTCGGCTGATCCGCGCATGGGTACGTCCGGTACGGGTACGTCGGGGCGGCGCGGTGACACCGGCCGTACCGCCCTCGTCGTCATCGACATGATCAACACGTACGAACACAGGGACGCCGAACAGCTCCTGCCCTCCGTACGCGAGACGCTGCCGGTCCTGGTGGACCTGCTCACGCGCGCCAGGGAACACGACGTACCCGTGATCTACGTCAACGACAACTTCGGCGAATGGCGGTCCCACCACGGTGAGATCCTCCAGACGGCACTGGACGGGCCGCACGCCGAACTGGTGGAGCCGATCCGGCCGGACGACTCCTCCCTGTTCGTGGTGAAGGCACGCCACTCGATCTTCTACGAGACGCCGCTGGCGTACCTGCTCGGGCAGCTGGGCGTCGGCCATCTGGTGCTGTGCGGCCAGGTGACCGAGCAGTGCGTGCTGTACTCGGCGCTCGACGCGCACATCCGGCACATCGAGGTGACGGTGCCGACGGACGCGGTGGCGCACATCCACGAGTCGCTGGCCCGGGCCGCGCTGGAGATGATGCGGCGCAACATGGGCGCCCGGACGGTGGAGGCGAAGGAGATCGACTTCGGCTCCACCACGTCCGGGCGCGGCGCGTGACCACCGTGTCCGTCGGCTTGTCCGCCGGTGCCGCCTGACGACGTCCGACCACATCGTCGGCGGGGTCGGTCAGTGGGTGACGTAACGCGACGCGAGCAGCAGGCGTGCTTCCTTCTCGTGCTCGCCCGACACCGAGGTGGAGGACCGCACCTCGAACAGCCCTCCGAGGGCTTGCTCGACCTCCGCCACCGCATGGTGGTCGCCCGTCAGCAGGGCCGTGACCGGTGTGCTGAGGTGCGGCGGCCCCGGCTGGTCGCCCTTGCGGGCGGAGCTGTCGAACGTGGCCATCCATACGGTGGGCTCGTGGTCATGGGCCTGCTCCGGCCCCGGCGCCGGTACGTCGCAGCCCGCGAAGACGCGGTCGAGCGTCTCGAACACCGCCCGGGCGTCCTGGCGGTCGCAGTCGCTGAGCTGCACGGTGACGTCGCAGTCCGCGGGGTGGTTCCTTGTTTCGTTGCTCTCCACGTCGCTCCACTCCTTGTGTCGGGTCCGGTCCCCTACCCGTACAGGCACGAATACCTCGCCTGGGACCCGTCAATCAGGATCCCCGTCGGCGCGTTTGCGGAGGTGGGTGCCTGGTACGAGGGTGAGGAGAAGCAGGGAGGTCCGCAAGGGGGGACGTCAGGAGGAACGAATGCCCGCAGGATCCAGCCCCAAGCGTGAACGGCAGTACGAGCACATCAAGGAAAGTTCCAAGAAGCGCGGCGCGAGCGAGAAGCGGGCGGAGGAGATCGCCGCCCGTACGGTGAACAAGGAGCGGGCACGCTCCGGGGAGTCGAAGACCGCCAGCAAGACCTCCAAGCAGGACATGTCGTCCTCGAAGCGTGGCGGGCAGCGATCCGGCAGCAGCGGCACCAAGGGGCCGACGTACGACCAGCTCTACGAGGAGGCGAAGCGCAAGGGCATCCAGGGCCGGTCGTCGATGAACAAGTCGGAGCTCCAGCGCGAGCTCGGGAAGTGACGCGCCCGGCGCCGTCAGCCGGTTCCGCCGGCCCCGCCGCTTCCGCCCAGCGGACTGCGGTCGAGGTTCGCCAGCAGGTCGGAGGGGTCGTCGTAGATCACGGCGGCCCCCGCTTCCACGAGGTCCGCGCGGGGAATGCCCCCGCACAACAGACCCACACAGGTGACGCCCGCTCGGGTCCCGGCCTTCATGTCCCAGACCGTGTCCCCGACGAAGACGGAACGGCCGGCCGGCGCCCCCGCCAGGTCGAGCGCGTGCAGCACCGGCTCGGGCGCGGGCTTGCCCTCCTCGACGTCGTCCGCGCCGGCGGTGGCGGTGATGGCGTCGTCCGCGTCGATGGCGCGGCGCAGCGCGGAGAGCTCGGTCCCGCCGGCGGAGGTGGCCAGGACGACCGTCCAGCCGTCCGACGCGAGGGTCTTCAGCAGACGGCCGGCGTCCCGGAAGGCGGGCAACCGGTCGAAGTAGGTCCCGTAGAGCGTCTTGTGGGCGGCGCTGATCGCGTCGTCCTGGGCCCTGTCCCGGTCGTCACCGAGCAGATGCGCGATCAGGTCGTGGGAGGCCAGCCCGACGGCCCGGTGGACGGCGTGCATGGGCACGTCGTGACCGGCCTGCCGGAACGCCTCCCACCAGGTGGCCACATGCAGGTGGTTGGTGTCGGCAAGGGTGCCGTCGACATCGAACACGGCCGCTCGTGTCATGACCTCTCCGTTCGGTGATTCCTGGGCTCGCCCTGACACGAGTCTCACCCTGGACTTGAGATTTACCCTTCGACCCCGGTGGAGGAATGCGCGGCTCCCACCGGCTTCGACTCCGGTGAGCCGCGCTGGCGCAGGAAGACGGCGAAGATCGCCATGGAGCCGACGGCGAGGAGCTCCGACTGCCAGTTCTGCAGCGTACGGCTCCAGAAGTCGGCGGTCAGGAGATAGTCCGACCACGGAACCGGGTCCTGGAGCTCGCGCAGCCGCTCCTCGCCGTACGCGGCCGCGCCGGCCACCGACTGCGCGTACCAGGAGCCCGCGAACAGCAGGAACATCACCACGCCGAGGGACCGGGAGTACAGCGCCTGCCGGAAGCCTCCGACGGAGGCCCAGCGGGGCGATTCGGGCTCGGCGTGCTCCCCCATGCGCTGTTCCTTCTCCGATTCCACGCCCACCTTGTGCAGTTCCTTCGACTCCGGCGATCCGCGCTGTACCAGCCAGACGGTGGCGAAGAGGAACAAGAAGAACTGCAGGTACTCGGACTGCCAGTTCTCCGTGACATCGACGGCGAACTGCGAGGTCGTCAGGTAGTCACCGAAGCCCAGGGCCCGCGCGCCGACGGAACGGAGATCGTTGTTGTACGCGGCCTGCCCGGCCAGCGCCTGCCCGAAGAGCGCTCCGAGGAAGGCGGCGCCGAAGACGAGGGAGATCCCGTTGTCCCGGAGGAAGCGGGTCACCCGCGTCATCTGTGCATCATCCCCACCGCGCTGAAGAAGACGAGGCCGCAGACCACGACGAGGAGATAAAGGGTGAACATGGTGCGCATGCGCGTCAGCCCTTCACGAGGCAGCGGTAGGGCTTGCGGTGGCGGGGCGTGCAGCCGGCCGCGTTGATCCTCCAGCCGTCCGCGAAGGAGGTGAGGAAGTAGGTGTCCTGATCAAGCTCGACGCGCGCCTGGCGACCGTACACCTCGGTGGCGCGGACCTCCCCCGCGTTCGGCAGGTCGGCTTCGGCGAGCCCTGCGGCGCAGGTCGGGCCGGGGTCGTGGGCGAGTTCCTCGCGGGTCTCGGGAGCGAGATACGCGCAGGCGGCGGCATTGTCGGAGGCCTGCCGGCGGGCGGTGAAGGCGGAGGCGGCCCCGGAGACGGCCCGGATCTCGTGCTGCGGGACCGAGCACCCGACGAGCGCGAGCGCGAGCGGCGCCAGGAGCGCGACGCAGAGGGTGGCACGCACGGGGCGCGGCTCCTTTCGGCACCTGGTCTCCCGGGGCCCTCCCGGAGGTGTCGTCCAAGCATGGGCGCTGTGTGCGTGTCCGGTCACGCTCCGCGTGCCCGACACCCGACGAGTTCCTTCCGCTGCCGTACGGACACGGGAGCGGCGCTTGATCCGGTCGTTCGGGGTTAGAAGACCAGTGCGGCACGGACTGCGGGAGGACGACGATGACTGAGCAGGCAGAGCGGGGCACGCCGAGAGGCGACGGCGGGACGGTGGGGACGGACGGCACTGCGGAAGCGGAGGGCAGTTCGGGAACGGCGCTGGCGACGGAGTCGCCGGAAACGGCGGAGTCGTCGGGAACGGCGGAGTCGGCGCGGTCGTCGCGGTCGGCGGGCACAGCCGAATCGGCGGGGTCGGCGGGAACGCCGCGCGGGCGCAACGAGACGCCGGACGAGCGGGCGGACCGGCGCTGGGCCGAGCTGATCCAGGAGATCCGCGTCGCCCAGACAGGTGTGCAGATCCTCTTCGGCTTCCTGCTCACGGTGGTCTTCACGCCGACGTTCGCGGACCTGCCCAACGCCGACAAGACCATCTACATCATCACCGTGGCGCTGGGCGCCTCGGCGACCGGGGCGCTCATAGGGCCGGTGTCGTTCCACCGCATCGTGTCGGGGCGGCGCATCAAGCCGCAGGCCGTCGTCTGGGCCTCGCGGCTGACGTTCATAGGCCTGGTACTGCTGCTGGCGACCTTGGTGTCGGCGCTGTTCCTGGTGCTGCGGGTCGCCACCCATGACGAGTTCGTGCCGTGGTTGGTCGGTGGAGTGGTGACCTGGTACCTGCTGTGCTGGTTCGTGCTGCCGCTGTGGGCCCGGATCCGCTACACGACCTTGGACGACTGAGCCCCGCCGCCCGCGAGGACGCGGTCGATGGTGTCGGCCTCCGCCGCCGGCTTGTCAGGACGGTGGCGGAGCACGCGGGCGAAGCGGAGCGCCACTCCGGCCGGATAGCGCGGGGAGCGCTGCAGTCCGTCGTAGGCGATCTCGACGACGAGCTCGGGGCGGACGCGGACGGTGAAGCCGTCGTCCTCGACCGCCAGCTCGCGCAGCCGCTCGGTCTGCCACTGGAGCATGGCGTCCGTCAGGCCCTTGAACGTCTTGCCGAGCATCACGTACGAGCCGTCGGCGGCGCGGGCGCCGAGGTGGAGGTTGGACAGCAGGCCGGTACGGCGACCGTGGCCCCACTCGGCGGCGAGGACGACGAGGTCGAGGGTGTGCACAGGCTTGACCTTCAGCCACGACCGGCCACGGCGGCCGGCGCTGTAGGGGGCGTCGAGTGCCTTGACCATGACGCCCTCGTGGCCACGCCGGAGGGTCTCGGCGAAGAAGGCCTCGGCCGCCTCCGACACCGCCGGGTCCCCGGGATCGTCGACGACGGTGCGCCGCACCCGCATGGGGGCGGGTACGAGCCGGGCGAGCGCCTCGTGCCGCTCATGGCCGGGCAGGTCGACGAGGACGGCGCCGTCGGCGGCCAGCACGTCGAAGAAGACGGGTGACACGGGCAGGGCGGCAGCGGCGGTCGCGACGTCGATACGGGAACCGACGCGGGACGCGATGTCCTGGAAGGGTACGGGCCTGCCCGACGTGTCCAGGGCGATCACCTCGCCGTCCAAAACGAACTGATCGCCCGGCAGTTCCCGGGCAGCCGCCGTGATCTCCGGAAGCCTGTCGGTGATGTCGTCGAGGGACCGGGTGTAGAGGCGGACGTCGTCACCGGCGCGGTGCACCTGGACGCGGATCCCGTCGAGCTTCTCCTCGACGACACAGGGGCCGAGCGCCGCGATGGCCTCGGTCACGCTCTTGGCGGTGTGGGCCAGCATCGGATGCACGGGGCTGCCGACGCGCAGCTGGAACCGCTCCAGTGCGGCGGGCCCCTCGGCGAGCAGGGCCTGGGCGACACGGGGCAGCGACCCTTCGAGCATCACGGCTCGCCGTACGTCGGCGGCGGGTGCCGCTGCCGCCTTGGCGACCCCTTCGAGCGCGATGGCGTCCAGTGCCCCCTGCCGCACCTCGCCGGTCAGGAGGCGGAGGAGGAACTGCTGCTCGGCCGCGGTGGCGGCACCCATCAGTTCCCGTACCAGCCGCTGCCGCTCCGCCTGGGATCCCGGACCGGCGACCTGCGCGAGCCCGGTCAGGGCGGCGTCGGTGGCGGCGACGGTGAGGGTGGCCTCGGTGGCGGGCGGGACGGGCTGCTTGAGGGTGCTCCAGCCGACGCCGATCCGCCCCTGCGGGAGCCGCCCCGCAAGGTAGGCGATGACCAGGGGGGCCTCCTCGGGGGAGGTCGCCGCGAACAGGTCGGCCAGTGCGGCGATCTTGCGAGAACGTGCGGAGGTGGCGGCGACCTGGTCGGAGACCTCCGCGAGTCGGGCCAGCAGCATGCCGCCATGGTGCACGCCCGGCGGCCAGGATGCACCCGGACGGCCCCGCGCCCGGCGGCACGGCGCCCATGGTCGAGACTCGGGGCGGGGTTCAGGGCGCTCGAAGGGGGATGCCTGCCACCTGCCGGTCCGGCCGGGCGGGCGGGGCGGGCGGCCCGTGCGGGGCCGGGCGGCCCGGGCGGCCGGTTTGAGGCGGGCAGTGCCTTTGCTGGGGTGGCCCGGGCGGGGCCGCGTGGCCCGGGCTGCCCTCTCGGCCCAGGCGGCCCACGCGGGGCCGGGCGGGGTTGGGCGGGGTTGGGCGGGGCCGGGCCCCTTGGCCCGGGCAGGGTGGCCCGGCGGGGCCGCGGGCCGGGCGTGCTCGGGGAACCGGCTGCGAGGGAGCCCGGTCCGCCGTGGGCATGCGTGTCCGAGCCGCGAAACGCTCCCCGTTTCCGCTGAGGCAGCCACCAGGTCTCCCCTCATTCACACAACTCCCCTACGCTTCGGTCGACTTGATGGACGCCGACAGGAGACAGGGGCTCACGATGAAGGTGTCGCGTACCGCAAAGGCAGCCACGTCCGCGGTGTTGGCGGGGGCGCTGTCCCTCGGATTCGCGCCGGGCGAGGCCCGCTCCGCCGATTCCGCTTCCGCCGATCCCGGGCAGTTGGCCTACTCCGACTCCACCGGCGTGGGCGTCCACAACGCGTACGAGAAGTCCACGTATCCGTACTTCGCCGACGGGTTGGATTCCGGTGCGGGGATGCTGGAGATAGATGTGTGGACGAACGTGTTCGGCAGATCGTGGCGCGTTTCGCACAGCAACCCCCTTGGTAGCGACAACAACTGCGTGAACGCCGCTCACGCCGGTGAGCTGCGCACCAAGCCGAGGAACCAGAACCTCGGCGGGTGCCTCGCGGACATCCGGGCGTGGCACGACGCCCATCCCGGGCATCGGCCGATCCTGCTGAAGATCGAGCTGAAGGACGGCTTCCAGGCCAAGAACGGCCGCGGCCCGGCGGCACTGGACGCGCTGCTGAGCGCCCGGCTGGGTGACGCCCTGTTCCGGCCGGCCGATCTGGCCGGGGGCCACCCGGACCTCGACACGGCCGTGCGGGCGGGCGGCTGGCCCACACGCTCCGCAATGGCGGGGAAGTTCATCGTCGAGCTCATCCCTGGAACCGTCGAGCAGGACAACCCGCTGGACACCCTGTGGACAGATCGCGAATACGCCACGCATCTGCGGAACCTGGCTGCAGCGGGCCGGCTGCGGGAGGCGGCCGCGTTCCCCGCTGTGATTCGTGCCGCCGCGGGCGATCCCCGCACCAGGTACGCGGACGCCGGGATACGCCCCTGGTTCGTCGTCTTCGACGGTGACGCCTCCGCCTATGCGGGCGGGTCCATCGACACCGGCTGGTACGACAGTCGCCACTACCTGGTGGTGATGACGGCCGCGCACAGCGTGGCGCCCGCCATCGACGGCACCAACCCGACCGAGGCACAGGCCCGGGAGCGGGTCGGCCTGCTGGCCGGGCGGCATGCCAGCATCGTGTCGGCCGACTGGTACCCGCTGCCCGCCGTGCTGTCGATCGTCCTGCCTCGCGGCGGCGCGTAGGACTCGTCGTACCGCTCGCGTCGATTACGGAGTTCGCACGGCACAACCGGCCCGGACCGCCCGGCGTCGGCCCATCCGTAGCCTGGTGAGCAGCCCGGTGCGTTCCGGCCCTCGCTCGGGGGGCGGCGGGCGGTGACCCGTGTCGTCCGGGCGGGGAGCGGGGCGGAGCGCCCTGGCCTCGTCCAGGGCGAGCGCCAGGCTCATCCGGTGCCAGAGGATCTCGTCCGGGTCCTCCGCCAACAGGAGCCGGTCGACGATGTCACGGGCGGCGAGGGACTCCGGCCGTGCGTTCGGGGGGTCGGGGCGGAGCCGGGCGAGGTGCTCCCGCTCGTACGGATCGCCGACCACCTCCGCCACCTGAACCGGTGTGAGGAGGGACGCGATGGCGGCCGCGGCCGCCCAGGGGTCGTCCGCCTGGCGCAACAGGAGGCCAAGACGTCGTGCGCGCCAGTTGCGCGGGCGGACGTCCTCGCCCTGGTCCAGCTTCGCCCGCACCCCGGCCGGCAGTCGGCCGGTGAGAAGGCCGGGATGCCGTTCGGTGAACTCCTGGACCTCGTCCGCGACATAGAGCCAGACGACCGCCCGATAGCGGTTGAGGTAGAAGGTGACCGGGCTGAAGTGCCCGGTCCTGGCCAGCTTGGTGAAGCGGTCGCCGGTGATCGCGGCGAGTTCGGCGGCGCTCGCCGTGCCGACGGTGCGGACGCGCTCACGCAGCCCGGTCGGGAAGTCCGGCGCGGCGCGCAGCCGCTCGATCTCGTCCGGGGTCACCCGGCGCCGCCCGCCGTCGATGCCGGGCACGGTGCGCACACGGCCCAGTAGGACGGCGAGGTCGAACTCGTTCTTCCTCAGCTCCAGTTGCCGCGCGGCGCGCCCGTAGGCGACGGTGTGTGTGGTGACCGCGTCCTTGACCGTCATGGCGACTTCCCCCTGAGATTCGCTCACTTCGTGAGATCCGATGACGTTGCGTCACGAAGGTAGCGCGGTCGGGGCCGCTCGCGTCGGGCCTGTGGAAAACCTCGATCCGACGCGGTGTCGCCGCTGGTCAGCCCCCGTCAGCGGTCGGTGAGGGCCGCGCCGCCGGGCTGTCGGGCGGCGACGGCGAGGTGTTCACCGACCCGGTTGACGAGGAGGGTCATCTCGTAGGCGACCTGGCCGACATCCGCCTCCGCCGCGGTGAGTACGCACAGACAGCTTCCCTCGCCCGCCGCGGTGACGAAGAGCATCGCGTCGTCGAATTCCACCATCGTCTGCCGGGCCTTGCCGACGCCGAAGTGGCGTCCGGATCCGCGGGCGAGGCTGTGGAGTCCGGAGGAGACGGCGGCGAGGTGCTCCGCGTCCTCCCTTGCCAGCCCGGTGCTCGCGCCGGTGACCAGGCCGTCGTTGGACAGCACCAAGGCGTGCCGTATGTATTCGACCCGTTTGGTCAGGTCGTCCAGGAGCCAGTCGAGTTCCTTGTCCAGAGCCATGTCCGGTCCTCCCCGTTTCGCACGTTCCCCGCTCCTCGTAAGCCTTGCGTACTGACGTGAGCAGGGCAAGCACTCCGGCAGCGGCCCTCGGCGAACGGGCGTCGGCCAGGGCGGGGGACGGCGCGCGGCGAGGCGAAGGCGGCGCGCGGGCGGGGCGAAGGCGGCGCGCGGGCGGGGCGAAGGCGGCGCGGCGGGGTCTCAGGAGACTGAGTCGAGCATACGGGCGGTATGCACACGCCCCGCGTACTCGACGAGTCGTATGAGCACTTCCTTGCCGGAGTCCCGGTCGCGCGCGTCGCACAGGACGACCGGTGTGCCACGGTCGAGATCGAGTGCGCGGGAGACGTCATGGGCGCCGTAGGCCCGGGCGCCGGGGAAGCAGTTCACGGCGACGACGAACGGGATGTGGCGGTGCTCGAAGTAGTCGACCGCCGGGAAGCACGCGTCAAGGCGCCGGGTGTCGGCGAGGACGACGGCGCCCAGGGCTCCCTGGGCCAGTTCGTCCCACAGGAACCAGAAGCGGTCCTGTCCCGGGGTGCCGAAGAGATACAGCGACAGCCCGGAACGGATGGTGATGCGGCCGAAGTCCATGGCTACGGTGGTGGTGGTCTTCTGGTCCACTCCCCCGGTGTCGTCGACCAGTTGACCGGCGTGGCTGAGCTGTTCCTCGGTGCGCAGGGGCCGGATCTCGCTGACCGCGCCGACCAGGGTCGTCTTGCCGACCCCGAAGCCACCGGCGACCAGGATCTTGAGGGCGAGGGCGGCGGTGTCGGACCGCTCGGAGGCCATCGATCACTCCTCTCAGGAGTGGGGCTCGGCGTCGGCATGAGGCCGGCACCAGTACAAGGACCACGGCAAGGACCAGTACGGACGTTCTGGGTGAGGCCAGCAGTATGGCGATTCAGGTGCTCGGCCCGGGCGATGCGATCGGTTATTGAGCGATGTGACCGCTATCGCTTCTTGGGATGTTCACATGATTGCGCGATTCGACATGGGGCGTGACCGCCTCGGGGCCGGGTCAGGTTCGGTGGGGCGGGGCGGGGCGGACGGCCGGACCTCGAAGCCGCCGTGGCCGTCGAACCGCACCTCCAGCACGTTGTCGAACCCGTCCAGGACGGACGGCTCACGCAGCCGCTTGTGGGTGGCGTGGATGCCGGCGTCCGGGACGTGCTCCCGTCCCTTGCGCGCAGCGTTGCGCCGCAGGGAGCCCGCGAGGTCCGGAGGGAACCAGTACGCCGTCACCGTCGCGTCATGGGCGCGGCCCACGGCGACAAGCGGGGCCCACTCCTCCGGCGACGGGTTGGTGTTGTCGACGGCCACCGGCAGTCCGGCGGAGAGCGCCGCCTCGACCAGGCGCATCTGCCGCCGCTGCTTGTTCCGGGCGGCGCGGGGGAAGAGGTCCTTGCTCACCAGGACGTGGCTGCCGGCGAGGTGCCGCTCGTAGAAGGTGGACTTCCCGGCGGCCTGCAATCCGACGAACACGGCGATCTCCGGTGCCGGCGCGTCCTGCGGTGTCCGCTCCACCCGGTCCTCCGTCCTGCCCGGCTGGGAGCGTCCGAGGGCCCTTCCGGCCGGGCGCACCCGGTACCGGGCATCCGTCCCCAGGTCATGGGTACCCGATGGCCCGACCGTACGGCAGCCCGACGGTACGGCGGCGCGGGCGCGGTTCACCCGGGCCCGGCGGTGCGGTCGGGTGACGGGCACGGGAGGTGGGACCCATGGCAGTGGTATCGGAGGCGGTCTCCATCGCCGCCGGTGAGGTCGTACTGGCCGGGGACCTGGCGCTGCCCCGTGATGCCCGGGGAGAGGTGGCCGCGCGGGGTGTGGTGGCGTTCGCCCACGGCAGCGGCAGCTCGCGGCACAGCCCCCGCAACCGGGCGGTGGCCGAGGTCCTGCAGGAGGCGGGGCTGGGCACCCTGCTGATGGATCTCCTCACGGCGGCCGAGGAGCACGTGGACATGGTCACCGCCGAGCTGCGGTTCGACATCCCCATGCTGGGGCGCCGTATGACGGCGGCGGTGGACTGGCTGCGCGACCTGCCGGACACCGGCGGCCTCCCGGTGGGGCTGTTCGGTGCCAGTACGGGTGCCGCCGCGGCGCTGGTGGCGGCAGCCGAGAGGACGGAGCAGGTGGGTGCCGTGGTGTCGCGTGGCGGCCGCCCGGACCTCGCGGGAGCCGCTCTGCCCGGCGTACGGGCTCCGGTGCTGCTGGTGGTCGGCGGTCATGACCACGAGGTGCTGCGGCTGAACGAGGAGGCGGCGCGGCAGCTCACCGCCCCGTGCACAGTGCGCGTGATCCCGGGAGCCACCCACCTCTTCGAGGAGCGCGGGACGCTGGAGCTGGCCGCCGAGGCCGCGCGGGACTGGTTCCTCCGTATGGGCCCGGAGACCGGACGACCCGGCGCCGAGCGTGACTAGAGGGCTCTGAGACCGTCGATCACCTCCCGCAGGATCCGTTCGTCGGGCAGGTGCGCGGGGGGAACGGGACGGCTGACCCGGACGTATCCGGCTTCGAGGAGGTCGCCGAGGAGGACGCGTACGACCCCCACGGGCAGGTCGGCGTCGGCGGCCAGTTCGGCCACGGACTGGGTCTCGGAGCGGCACAGGGAGAGCAGGGCGTGGTGTTCGGGGCCCAGGAGGGCCTCCTCGGCGGTGCCGGGCGGGCTGTCGTCGACGACGACGAGAGCGATGAGGTCGAACCGTACGTTGCTCGGACCGGGCTTGGTGCGGCCTCCGGTCATCGCGTACGGGCGGACCAGGGGCCCCGCATCGGCGTCGTACCAGTGGGCGCCCACAGATGGCCCGGTACCGCTGTCCTCGGTCATGGGCGTCTCCGGTCAGCCGGCGGCGGGCGGGACGGTGGCGATGCGGGGCGGAGTGCTCAGGTGCTCACCGACACGTTTGACGAGGCGGGCCATCTCGTACGCGATCAGGCCGATGTCGGCGGTCGCCGCACTGAGTACGGTCAGGCACGAGCCATTCCCGGCCGCGGCCACGAAGAGGAACGCGTCGTCCATCTCGACCATCGTCTGGCGTACGCCACCGGCGTGGAAGTGCCGGCCCGCGCCCTTGGCGAGGCTGTGGAACCCGGAGGCGACGGCGGCAAGGTGTTCGGCGTCCTCACGGGTGAGCGCGCTGGAGGCCCCCACGGCGAGCCCGTCGTTGGAGAGGACGACGGCGTGCCGTACGTCGTGCACCCGGGAGGCGAGGTCGTCCAGGAGCCAGTCCAGCTCACCGGACGGGTGGTGCGGGTCGATCCTCTCGTGCTCGATCATCCTCGGTCTCCTTCGTGGGGGTGGGGGTGGGAGGTGGGGGTGGTGCCGGGCCCGGCGACGCCACGTGCCCAGCCGTCGCGGTAGGCCGTCATACGGGCCCTGACCTGTTCGGGTGTGCGTCCGGCGCGGTCGCCCGCACCCGGGTCCGGGTCGGGGGGCCGGTGGGCCGGTGGCGCCTCGCGCAGCTGGGGGACGAGGTTCGTCTGGCGTACGCGGCGGGGCAGGCCTTCCTGACCGTCGCCCGGGGCGCCGCCGGTGGGCGGGTCCGGGGGCCCGCTCGCGGGGTGGGGTGCGGTTCGGGGCTCGCCCGGGGGGTGTGGTGCGGTTCGGGGGCCGGGCGCCGGGCGCAGCGCGGTGACGGCGGCCGGCGGGGGCTCCTCGTGGCGGGTGGGGACGGTCGCTGTGCGGGTCGCCGCGGTGGGCGCGGGGGCGGAGGCGGCCCTGTCGTACGCAGGTGGCGGCGCGGGTGCGGGCATGGCAGGGGCGTCCGGCCCATCGGGTGCCGGCCCACCGGGTGGGAGGGCGCCCTGGAGCAGCGCGGTGGGCAGCAGGACGACGGCGGTGGTGCCTCCGTAGGGGGAGGTGCGCAGATGGACCTTGATGGCGTGGCGAGCGGAGAGTCTGCTGACCACGAACAGGCCCAGGCGGTCACTGTCGAAGAGGTCAAGGGCCTCGGAGTGCTCGATACGGCGGTTGGCCTGTTCCAGGGCCTCCTTGCCCATGCCCAGGCCCCGGTCCTCGATCTCCAGGGCATAGCCGTTGCCGACCGGTTCGCCGGTGACCCGGACCTTGGTGTGGGGCGGGGAGAACTGGGCCGCGTTCTCGACGAGTTCGGCGAGGAGGTGGGTGAGGTCGGCGACGGCGGCGCCCACGACCGCCGTCTCGGGCAGTTGCCGTACCTCCACGCGCGCGTAGTCCTCGATTTCGGAAACCGCCGCCCTTACGACGTTGGTCAGCGGCACGGGCGTGCGCCAGGCCCGGCCGGGGGCCGCGCCGGAGAGGATGATGAGGCTTTCGGCGTGTCTGCGCATCCGGGTCGTCAGATGGTCCAGGCGGAAGAGGTCGCCGAGTTCGGCCGGGTCGTCCACCCGGCGTTCCATGCTGTCCAGGAGGTTCAGCTGCCGGTGGACGAGGACCTGGCTGCGGCGGGCGAGGTTGACGAAGACCCCGGAGATTCCGCGGCTGAGTTCGGCGCGTTCGACGGCGGCGCCGAGCGCTGCCCGGTGCACGGTGCCGAGGGCCTCACCGACGTGTCCGATCTCGTCCTGGGCGGGTCGTCCCGGTGGGGCTTCGGCGTGGAGATCGAGCTCCTCGCCCGCGCGCAGCCGCCGCATGGCGTGGGGGAGTTTGTGCCGGGCGATCTCCAAGGCGGTGTTGCGCAGCGTGACGAGTTCGACGACGAGGGCGCGGCCGATGCGTACGGAGATGACGAGGGAGGCGGCGACCGCTGCGAGACCGAGGAGGACAGCGGCTCCGGCGGCGGTCAGGACGCCTCCCGCGAGGGGTTCGGCGCGCTCGGCGGCGCTGCGGCGGGCGTCGGCCTCCAGGGCGGCCAGTGCGTCGCGTACGGCGGTGTGGTCACGGTCCCAGGCCGTGGCGGGTACGACGGTGGCCGCCCGGCGGCCCGCCGGGGCGGCGACGATCCGGTCCTCGGCCGCCGTCATCCGCTGGTACGCCTGCTGCGCGGAGAGCCGGTGCCAGGCGTCGCTGCCGGGGCGGGGCAGGTCGGCGGTGGCGGACCGGAGCAGGGTGCGGCGGGTCTCGACCGCCCCGGTGAACTGCCGTAGGCGCTGGGCGGGGAGTTCCTTCGTGAGGTGGGCGGAGGTCAGGAGGGCGTCCTCACGGGCGAGCATCTCGCCGGCACGGGACATTTCGAGGAGCACGCGCGCGTGGGAGCCGCCGTGGGCGTCCTGGATGCCGGTCAGGGCGCCGCTCACGTCGAAGCCCGCGGTGATGGCGGCCGTGTACTGCGCGTAGACGGTGTCCCCCTGTGCCTTGCGGTCGAGTGCGGCCACGCGGAGGACGTTCAGCCGCTGTACATGGTCGGCGAACCGACGTATCCGGCCGGACAGTTCCGCGGGCAGATCGCCACCGTCCGCGACGGTGTGCCCGTCGTCCAGGAGGAGCGTCGCGACGGCCGCGTCCGTGCGCCGGGCCTGCTGCTGGAGCTCGGCGGCGGCGGCCGACAGCCCCGTCCCGGCGTCGGCGGCGGGTGCGGCGACCTGGCGAACGGCGGCGCGGCGTTCGGCCTGGAGGGATGCGACGGCGGTGGCCACCGGTCCGCGTATGCGCTCGTCCACCCGGTGCAGCTCGCGCAGCCGGGCCACGTCCTGTGCGGTGGTGACGGTGGCGAAGCCCCAGAGGGCGATGAGGGACACGACGGGCACCATCAGCAGCGCGATGATCCTGGCGCGTACGGTTCTGGGCCGCAGGCGCCGCCGTTCGCGGCGCGGTGCGCGCGCCGCCGCCGCGGCCGGTGGCCCGGCGTGCGCGCGCCGGCCCGTGCGGGGCCCGGGGCCGTGGGGTGTGCGGGGAGTTGGCATGGCCTCCTCGTTCGGGCTGCGGGCCGCCGTCCAGCCGGTGCCGTCGGGCGACGTCGTGGTCATCGGGGGGCCGGCGTCGGTTCGGTGGGCCGTCCGGCCGACGCGTACTCGGCGCGCTCATGGGCCGTCGGGGAGAGCGCGACGAACGCGGAGGTGAGGAAGAGGTACGACCCGAGGCCGACGGCGAGGGGGAAGATGAACTGCATCGCCGTGGCCCCGGGCAGTGCGCCCGCGGAGGGCCCTACCTCGACCCGGACGGCGAGCATGCCGGTGTAATGCATGCTGCTGACGGCGGCTCCCATCACGAGGGACGCGACCGTGACCGCGAGGGGCGAGGTGATGTGGAGGGCGGCCCACAGGGCGGCGGTGGCGGCCACGACCGCGATGACGACGGACAGCGCGACGAGGAGCGGGTCGTAGCGGACCGTACCGTTCAGGCGCAGGGCGGCCATGCCCAGGTAGTGCATGCTGGCCACCCCGAGGCCGGTGGTGAGCCCGCCGAGCAGCAGTCCCCGCACGGGATCGCGGGCGTATCCGACGGCGAACACACCACCGCCGACGACGAGCATCGCGACGACCAGGCTGAGGACGGTCAGCGGCACGTCGTAGCGGATGTCGGTGCCGGTCACCCCGAAGCCGAGCATGGCGACGAAGTGCATGGTCCAGATGCCGGTGCCGATGGCGGACGCGGCGGTGAGCAGCCAGTTGCGGCGGGAGGGGCCGGTCGCCTCGAGCGCCCGGACGGTGCAGCGCAGGCCGAGGGCGGCGCCGATGCAGGCCATCGCGTACGACAGCACGGGGGTCAGCCAGCCGAAGGTGGCGTGGTCCAGATGTCCCATGGCCCAGGGACGCTAGACCTGAGGGGAGCACACATGCGGGGCGCATTTCGAAAGCAGACGGAATATGACAGAGAGAGGTGCTTGAACGATCCTGCAATGTTCGAAGGGGTGCACCGTACGGCGGGTGACGGCGTGAGGGATCATGTCCGTATGGCCGACGACCACACACATGTGCAGGAGTTCTTCACGGCCCGTGCGGCGGACTGGGACGCGCGGTTCCCCGACGACGGTCCGGCGTACGCCGCCGCCGTCGCGGAGATCGGGCTGCGCCCCGGCGACGCGGTGCTCGACGCGGGCTGCGGCACCGGTCGAGCGCTGCCGCCCCTGCGCGAGGCCGTGGGCCCGGAGGGCACGGTCATCGGCCTGGACCTGACGCCCGCCATGCTGAAGGCCGCCGTACGGGCCGGACGGGACGGCAGCGGGGCGCTGCTGCTCGCCGACGTGGGCCGGCTGCCGCTGCGTGACGGGGTACTGGACGCGGTGTTCGGGGCGGGGCTCGTCTCGCACCTGCCCCGGCCGGCCGAGGACCTGCGGGAGCTTGCCAGGGTCGTGCGACCGGGTGGGCGGCTGGCGCTCTTCCACCCGGTCGGCCGCGCGGCGCTGGCCGCCCGCCAGGGGCGGCGGATCACCGAGGACGATCTGCGCGCCGAGCCCAACCTGCGCCCGCTGCTGCGTGATTCGGGCTGGCGCATGGACTCGTACGTGGACGAGGACGATCGCTTCCTCGCCCTCGCCGTACGTCAGGCCTGACCCCCCGAGAGCGCCTGCGGGGCCCTCCGGTCCGGCTCCTCGGCGGCGACCGCCCGTACGAACGCGTCCGTGTTGTCGAACATGACGTTGTGCCCGGCGTCCGGCACGGTCACGACGCGCACCCCAGCCGCCACCAGCTCGTCCCGGCCCGGCAGTTCACCACTGTGCTCGCCCTGCAGGTAGACCCGGTCCACGCGCGCGTCGACGAGCATCCGGCGCATCGTCGGCCGCGTACCGCGAATGAGGCCGGCCGCACTGCGGTGCAGGGCGAGCGGGTCGGCGAGCCGCATGGTCGCCGCCCACGCCGGGCCGACGCGCTCCAGTACGCGCGCGTGGCCGCCGCCGTGCACGAACTCCTCCTTCGCGTAGCCGGCGATACCGCTGCTCCCGGCCGTCACCGGAGGGTTCGGGTCGAGGTTGCCCTCGGTGATCACCAGCCGGCTCACCAGATCGGGCCGGCGGTGGGCCAGCACGATGGCGACCGCGCCGCCCATGCTGTGCCCCACGATCTCGGCACCACGGACGCCCGCCTCGTCCAGGGCGGCGGCGAGCGCGTCCGCATGGTCCTCCAGCGAGTACCCGAAGTCCGCGGGACGGTCACTGATGCCGTGCCCGGGCAGGTCGACGAAGAGCGACCGGCGACCCGCCAGGGCCGGGTGGGCGGCCGCATGGGCGTGGTAGACGGTGCTCACGGCGCCGAGCCCGTGCACGTACACCCGCGCCGGCCCCTCCCCTGCCGCCTCCGTCCACCGGATCATGCTGCCCTTGTCGTCGAATTCCGCCTGTCGCACCCTCGTCCTCCCCTTCTGCGGTCGCCGAACCGACTCTACGTTGGAGGTTCGGCGTCGGAAGAGCGGCGGTGAGCACCGCCGCGCAGCGGGAAGGTGGGCCCGGTGTCCAACAGACTGCGCACGTTCTTCAGCTTCTTCAGGTCGTCCATCGGATCGGCCTTCGGTTCCGTCGGAGAACCCGCGCCGGGGAAAGGGAGCGGCGACCGGGACGGAACCGGGCGGTCCGGCGCCCGTACGCACAACATCTTCGAGGCCGCCGCGGCCTATGTGGCCGCGTGCGCGGACGACGACCAGGAGGGGATCGACGAGGCGGAGGGCTGGGTGTCGCCCGAAGCCCTCTCGTTCGGGGTGAGCGAACTGGCGTGCCGGGCGGTCATAGCCCTGGCCCGCGAGCGGGACGAGACCCCGCAGGCGGTGGCCCGGAGCCTGCTGGGCCTTCCAGTCGCCTGACCCCACCTCGGTGTCGTCATGGTTCCGATATGACCGGACCCTCGACGTCCGGGTTACTCGGTGGTTAAGGTGCGCCGACGAACCTTGGGAGGAGGGCGGCCATGGCCGGGACGGAACCGGTGGACCTCGGTGACATGGAGGACGACGCACTGTACGTGCTCACCGCCGTGCTGCTGACGCCCGCGCAGTTCCCGAGCCTGCTCGGCGACGACTATCCCGAGGCGTGCGCGGCGCTGGGCCTGCAACCGTACGCGGACGGCTACGGGCTGGTGCTCGGCCAGGACGGCGACGGAGCCAGGTGGACGGTCGTCGTCGACGACGTGTCGCTGGTCGCGGTGGCGATCGCCTCGTGGGACTGCGGCATGGAGTACGACCTGTCCCCGGACGAGCGCAGCGTCGTCGTGGCCCTGCCCGGCTGGCCGCTCGCCCTCGCCGTCGCCGCACCGCACGTGCCGCCGCCGCACGACCCCGAGACCCCGCCCGGGGAGCGCCGGCCGCTGACACCGCCGGATCCTGGGGAGTGGGGACCGGCGCAGCGCCGGATGGGCGCGGACGAGGTGGCCCTCCAGTGGGCGTCCTGGCGGGAGCAGCTGGGGGACGACGACTTCGCCAGGCCCGCGGGCGCCGACACCGCGCCCGCGGGGCAGCGGTCGGCGGACGAGCCGGCCATGGGCGAGGGTGCGCCCCTGGAGCCGTCGTCCGCCGAGCAGCGGGGACCCGAGGACCGGACGGACGACGAGCACGGCCCCCTGCGGCGTGTTCTCGCCGAGCTGCGGCGGTACCTGGAGGAGCCGCCCCCGCCCGGCCGGGTCCGGTCGGGTTTCGCTCCCGGCGGGGCGCGGACGCTACGGGCGGACGGGCCCGGGTGGTCGGTCGTGGCCAGGACCGACGACATCGCCTTCGCCCTGCTGGACGAGATGCCCCGCGAGGTCCTGCCGATCGGCCGCGGTCCGAACCTCCCCGCCCTGCTCGCCGCACTCGACGCCATGGCAGTCCGTCCGGCCTGACGTACGGCCCGGCGTCCCGTCAGCCGCTGGGTTCCTCGGCCGCGCCGTCCTCCGGCGTGTCCTCGGCGGGCGTCCGCTCCCGGTCGTCGGTGTCCGTCGCCCCGGACAGGTCCGGGTCCCAGTGGTCGGATCCACTGCCCGCCTGTTCGTCGGGCAGGTCCCTCGGCACGCCGGGCCCGTCCTCGCCCGCGCCTTCGAGCCGCTTGTCGTCCATGGTGTCTCCCTCCGGCTTTCCGGCCGAGCGGGTACCCCGGGAAACGCTGCTCAGACTCGCTCGAGCGGACGATGCGGGCCGTCCGGGAGCTCGGTCTTGACCATGTCACCCGGTCGTATCGCTCCCCCGGCCCTCACGATGCCCATGATCCCGGCCTTGCGGATGACGGCACCCGTCTCGTCGCGCCCGACGACCTGCTTGAGCAGCCCGTCCTGGAAGGCGTCGATCTGCGAGCAGGGATTGCGCAGGCCGGTGACCTCGACGACCGCTTCCGTGCCTATGTGCAGGAGTGTGCCGGTGGGCAGGCCGAGCAGGTCGACGCCCCGGGTGGTGATGTTCTCGCCGAGGTCGCCGGGCCCGACGGTGAAGCCCTTCTCCGCCAGCTCCTGGAACAGTTCCTCATGGATGAGGTGGACCTGCCGGAGGTTGGGCCGCGTCGGGTCCTGCGCCATGCGGGAGCGGTGTTTGACCGTGACGCCCGCGTGGACGTCCCCCTCCACTCCGAGCCCGGCCAGCAGGGTGATACCCGGCCGGTTGGGCTTGGTGAAGGAATACTCGCCGTTGCTGCTGACCGCCGTGACCGTTCCGCCCATGGTGCGGATCCCCCTCTGTCGTGCCGATACAGGTGCCGATGCTGACTGCTGCCGGGCCGGTGCTGACTGGTGCCGTGCCGTGCCGTGCCGATGCCGGGCCGGCGCCGGTGCCGATGCTGACTGGGTGCCGTGCCGATACCGGGCCGGTGCCGGTGTCGAGGCTGACTGGGTGCCGTGCCGATGCCGGGCCGGTGCCGACTGCTGCTGTGTTGATGCGGGTGCTGACTGGTGCCGTGCCGATGCCGGTGCTGACCGCGCCGATACCGGGCTGCCGGTGCCGACTGGTGCCAGGTCGGTGCCGGTGCCGATATGGCTGCCGATCCCGGTCGATGGCGTCGCGCCGGCCATCGGTGGTCGCGTCAGCGGTTGAGCTCCTTGCGGCTGACGCGGCGCAGTCGGCGTCGCTGGCCCGGATCCAGTGCGAGGTACGCGACGGCGGGGACGCCGATCACTACCAGCAGGGACATCCAGAATCCGATCAGCGGCCAGAGGAGGAGGCCCACGGCCACTCCCCCGATCATGATCTTCGTCCTTGTCGACATGTCAGACGCCTCCTCCACGGCCGGCGACGGCCGCTCCCTGATCGGTGAACGCGTGATCGAGCCTGCCGGTTCCGGGATCGGCCGCTCAGGCCGTGCGCAGCGGGTTGCCGACCTCGTGCAGGTGCCCCAGCGCCTGGCGGTACGAGTCGACCGGGCCGGTCTCGGTGTAGCGGATACCCAGCGAACGGCAGTGGGCACGCACCGCGGGCTGCGCGAGCCGCAGGTGGGGGCGCGGCATGCTGGGGAAGAGGTGGTGTTCGATCTGGTAGTTCAGCCCGCCCAGGAGCCAGTCGGTGAGGGCGGCGCCACGGATGTTGCGGGACGTGAGCACCTGGCGGCGCAGGTGACCCCAGGGCTCGCCGTCCGGGTCGGGAACCTCCATGCCCTTGTGGTTGGGGGCGAAGGCCATCCCGAGGTGGAGACCGAGCAGCATCTGGTGGAGCAGCGCGAAGACGACTGCCTGGCCCACCGACATCGTGGTCAGCAGCAGGGTCGCGTAACCGGCG
Source organism: Streptomyces sp. NPDC041796 (assembly GCF_055590785.1). Lineage (NCBI taxonomy): Bacteria > Bacillati > Actinomycetota > Actinomycetes > Kitasatosporales > Streptomycetaceae > Streptomyces > Streptomyces sp. NPDC041796. The sequence goes on along the minus strand of NZ_JBVJAH010000009.1, from coordinate 233,636 downwards.
ACGTGGGCGAGCAGCAGGCCGCCCTCGATCAGGCGCTCGCGCGGGGTCTGGCGCGGTCCGTCCTTGGAGAACAGCGCCTGGAAGCCGTACACCTTGAGGGCGATGCCTTCGAGCGTGGTGAGCGGGAAGAACAGCCACGCCTGGTGGCGGGTCAGCCAGCCGCGGAAGCCGGTGCGGCCCACCGCCTGGTGCTGGTTGAAGACGAGGACGTCCGGAGCGACGTCCGGGTCCTTCTCCTCGTGGTTCGGGTTGGCGTGGTGCCGGTTGTGCTTGTCGTTCCACCACTCCTGGCTCATGCCGAGCAGCAGATTGGCGTGCAGTAGCTGGATGAGCCGGTTCCTGCCCCTGTCGGCGCTGATCTGGGAGTGACCGGCGTCGTGTCCGAAGAAGGCCGCCCGGGCCGAGAACACCGCCAGCGGGAGGGCCAGCAGCAGGGACCACCAGGAGTGCCCGAACATCACCAGGCCGACGGCGACCGCCGTCAGGGCGAGGAGATTCGCGGCGATCCCGAACGTGTACCAGCCGGTACGCCGCTCCAGGAGCCCCTGATCCTTGATCGTGCGGAGGAGCGGGCCGAATTCGCTACGGGAGCCGCTCCGCTTCCGCCCTGCCGTGCCGACGAGGACTTCGGGGGTACTGGCGGGGGCGGGGATGGTCAAGGCAGAGGTGGCCTGTGGCATGGCTGCTCCGGGTCTGGTGAGGTCTCGTGCGCAGACGTGCGCCGACCTGATGAACGTACGGATGAGCAGTCGCCCAGAGCCATGGCACCACCACCCCCAAGCGGGGTGGGGCTTCCCAGGGTACTGGGGTGGTGCTGGCTGCACCCTGGACGCGAAGTGGGCTATGTCACGGCACACATGTGCTCGCCGGGCGGCAATCCTCGGGTACCCTCGGCGCTTCGACCGCCCGCTAGTCAAATTTGAGGAATGCGTCAGCGCTGTGCACAAGCCGCCCGAAGCAACGCCCCAGGTGACTCCCGACGTGCCCCGACTCGCCCGCTGCTCCGCCCTCTTCCTGCCCGGCGATCCGCCCCGCACGGGGCGTGTCGCGTTCCGGTTCCCGGGCGACGCCGAACCGCCCGGTCCCGTCTTCGGCCCGGGTCGCGCCCAGGAGTTGTCCGTCGTGACCCCGGACGCGCGGGAGACCGCCGTACACGCTCTGGTGATGCCGGTACGGGACACGTTGCCCGTGCTGACCCGGGCCGGGCGGGTCGTGGACGCCTCCCCCGAGACCGTGTTCTGGGGTGCTGCCGCACTCCTCGCCCTGCAACTGGCCGCCCGGGGACTGATATTGCCGGGACTCAGCGGAACCGACCACGACGCGTGGCGCGCCGGACCGCTCACCGCGGAGGACCTGGAGCGGGTGCGTACGCTCGCCGCATCCATGCCGCCGGGCGCCCACGCGATCGCCGTGGGAAGGGCGGCGGACGGCATGGTGCTCCTGGCCGAACCGGAGCGGCTGTTGCGGTCCTTCCTCGACGCGGTGGCCGACGCGCTGCCCCGCACCCCCGCCGCTCCGCTCGTGGCGGGCGGTCCGGCGTTCGCCGCGTACGAGCCGCAGCACGTGCCGGAGCAACGCGCCTGGGCGGCCGACGTCGCGGCGGGCCACGACGCGGGCGTCCGGCTGTCGTTGCGCATCGAGGCACATGGGCTGGACACGGCTCGGGGCCCGGCCTTCCGCGCCGTGCTCCAGATGCACAGCGTCAGCGACCCCACGCTCGTCGCCGACGCCGCCGGCGTGTGGTCGGGCTCCGCCGGTGACGGGTTCGGTCCGCGTGGCCGGATGGACGCGCTCCTCGCACTGCGCCGTGCCGCCCGCGCGTGGCCGCCACTCGCCCCGCTGCTCTCGGCCTCCGTACCGGACGCCATCGACCTGGCCGACGAGGAGGTCACCGAGCTGCTGGGTGAGGCGGCGCGAGCACTGGCCGCCACGGGCGTACAGGTGCACTGGCCACGGCAGTTGGCGCGCTCGCTGACCACGCGCGCCGTCATCGGACCACCGGACGAGGACCCCAACGGCCACGAACGGCCCGGCGAGGACTCACGCGGAGGACTGCCGCACGGGGAACCTCCGCACGGCGAACTCCCCCACGGAGAGGACCGGGACGCAGAGGACCGGGACGGCGAGGGCCGGGACGGCCCTGACCGGCACGGCAAGGGGCAGTCGGGCCTGCCGTCGTTCCTGTCGGCCGACGCGCTGCTCGCCTTCAACTGGCGTTTCGCGGTGGGGGACCAGGAACTGAGCCGCGCGGAGCTCGACCGGCTCGCCGAGGCGGGGCGCCCCGTGGTGCGCCTGCGCGACCAGTGGGTGCTGATCGACCCGGAGGAAGCCCGGCGCGCCCGGGACCACCAGGACCGCAAGGTCACCCCGATCGACGCGCTCGGCGCCGTACTGACCGGCACCACCGAGGTCGACGGCCGCCGGGTCGACGTACAGCCGTCCGGGTGGCTCCAGGCCCTGCGCGACCGGATCGCCGATCCGGAGGGCGGGCGGCCGGGGACCGGTCAGGAGATCGGGCAGCCCGCCGCCCTCGCCGCGACCCTGCGCGACTACCAACTGCGCGGCCTGAACTGGCTGCACCGGATGACCTCACTCGGCCTCGGGGCCTGTCTCGCCGACGACATGGGCCTGGGCAAGACCATCACCCTCATCTCCCTGCACCTGCACCGGCAGACCGACGCGTCCGCCGCCGGCCCGACGCTGGTCGTCTGCCCGACGTCCCTGATGGGCAACTGGCAGCGCGAAGTGGAGAAGTTCGCCCCGGGCACCCCCGTGCGCCGCTTCCACGGCTCCGGGAGGGACCTCGAGGGCCTGGCCGACGGCGAGTTCGTCCTCACCACCTACGGCACCATGCGGCTCGACGCCGCCCGGCTCGCGCGCGTGGACTGGGGCATGGTGGTCGCCGACGAGGCGCAACACGTCAAGAACCCGTACTCGGCGACCGCCAAGCAGCTTCGCACGATCGGCGCCAGGGCGCGGGTCGCGCTGACCGGGACCCCGGTGGAGAACAACCTGTCCGAGCTGTGGGCCGTCCTGGACTGGACGACACCCGGCCTGCTGGGCCGCCTGGGGACCTTCCGCAGCCGGTACGCGCAGGCCGTGGAGGGTGGCGTCGATCCAGCGGCCGCACAGCGTCTGGCGGCGCTGGTACGGCCGTTCCTGCTCCGCCGCCGCAAGTCCGACCCCGGGATCGCACCGGAGCTGCCCCCGAAGACGGAGACCGACCGTTCGGTGTCGCTCACCGCCGAGCAGGCGGGGCTGTACGAGGCGGTCGTGCGCGAGACCCTGGCGGCGATCGCGGAGGCGGACGGGATGGAACGCCGCGGCCTCGTCGTCTCGTTGCTGACGGCGCTCAAACAGATCTGCAACCACCCCGCGCAGTACCTGAAGGAGGAACGGCCGAGGATCGCCGACCGCTCCGGGAAGCTGGAGCTGCTCGACGAGTTGCTGGACACCATCCTCGCCGAGGAGGCGAGCGTGCTGGTCTTCACGCAGTACGTGCAGATGGCGAGGCTGCTGGAGCGGCACCTGGAGGCGCGTGGCGTACGGACCCAGTTCCTGCACGGCGGGACTCCAGTCGCCGAGCGTGAGGCGATGGTCAACCGCTTCCAGGACGGTGAAGTGCCGGTGTTCCTGCTGTCGCTGAAGGCCGCGGGCACCGGTCTCAACCTCACCCGCGCGGGTCACGTCGTGCACTTCGACCGCTGGTGGAACCCGGCCGTCGAGGCGCAGGCGACGGACCGCGCCCACCGCATCGGCCAGACCCAGCCCGTACAGGTGCACCGGCTGATCGCGGAGGGCACGATCGAGGACCGGATCGCGGACATGCTGGCGCGCAAGAAGGAGCTGGCCGACTCCGTACTCGGCGCCGGCGAGAGCGCGTTGACGGAAATGACCGACGCGGAACTGGCGGAGCTCGTGGAGCTGCGCGGAGTGCGAGGGAGTGCGCGATGAGTCGTGACGAGGACATGGAGCGTACGTTCGCGGCGCTGCCTCCCGCCCGGGGCCGGGGTTTCGCCCAGACCTGGTGGGGCCGGGCGTGGCTGCAGGCGCTGGAGGACACGGCGCTGGACGGCGAGCAGGTGAAGAAGGGCCGCAAGCAGGCGCGGGACGGCGCCGTGGGCGCGGTCTCGGTGCGGCCGGGGCGGATCACGGCGGTCGTGAAGGACCGCGACGGTACCGCACAGCGCAGTGATGTGCTCCTGCAGGAGCTGACGGAGGAGGAGTGGGACCGGTTCCTGGACATGGCGGTGGACCGGGCGGGGCACATCGCCGCCCTGTTGGACCGGGACATGCCGCCGCACCTGGTGGAGGACGCGGCGGCGGCCGGAGTGGAGCTGCTGCCCGGGGTCGGGGACCTTGAGCCCGAGTGCGCCTGTGAGGCGTGGGACCACTGCCCCCACACGGCGGCGCTCTGCTACCAGGTGGCGCGGCTGGTGGACCAGGATCCCTTCGTGCTGTTCCTGATGCGGGGGCGTGGGGAGCGGCGGCTGCTGGACGAGTTGCAGGCGCGCAGCGCGGAGCGGGCGGGCGGGGCCGGGCGGGACGAGGAGGAGCCGGCCGGGGACGGGCCCGAGGGGGTCCGGGCGGACGAGGCGTTCGCCGCACGGGACATCCTCCCGCCGCTGCCGGAACCGCCTCCCCTGCCGGAGGCACCCGGGGAGCCGCCTTCGCTGGACACCGACGCCCGCCCCGGTGAGGGCGTCGACCCTGCGGCTCTGGAAGCGCTGGCGGCGGACGCGGCGGCACGGGCGTACCGGATGCTGGCGGACGCCCTCGCGGACGGTCACGAGTACCGGCCTGTCGAGGCGCCGTTGACGGCCGGTCAGGACGCGGTACGGCTGGCCACCTCCGCGGAGTGGGCGCCGGCCGTCCTGGACCGGCTCGCCGCCGGCACCGGCCGTGGGCGCGCCGACCTGGACGCGGCCACGCGCGCGTGGCGGGCGGGCGGCGCGGAGGCCCTGGCCGTACTGGAGGAGGAGTGGGCGCCCGGACCGGAGCTGCTGGCGCGTGCCGAGGCACGGCTCGCCACCGCCTGGGAGGACGACGAGCGTCCGCCGCTGCGGGCGGACCGCCCGGGCCGCTGGACGGTGGCCGGTTCGGACGTGCAGGTCCGGCTGGGCCGTGACGGCCGCTGGTGGCCGTACCGCGAGGAGTCCGGGCGCTGGACCCCGGCGGGCCCGGCCGACCCCGACCCGGCCGCCGCCCTGGCCGGGGCCCTGGCGGACGACGCCTGACTCGGGGCGCCCGGCAGCCCCCTGGCCGGCACCCGAGCCGGGGGGGGGGGGGGGGGGGGGGGGGGGGGGGGGGGGGGGGGGGAGGGGGGGGGGGGGGGGGGGGGGAGGGGGGGGGGGGGGGGGGGGCGGGCGGGGGGTGTGT
>NZ_JBVJAH010000009.1:199613-228247 GCF_055590785.1 Streptomyces sp. NPDC041796 | reverse complement strand
CCCCTCCCCCCCCCCCCCCCCCCCCCCCCCCCCCCCCCCCCCCCCCCCCCCCCCCCCCCCCCCCCCCTCACCCCCCCCCCCCCCCCCCCCCCCCCCCCCCCCCCCCCCCGGCCGCTGGGCGACGTCATGCCCGCCCGAGGACCCCCAGCGGGCTACCCGAGTTGCCGCTCCGCCGCGTCCACGGTCTGGGCGAGCAGCACCGCGATGGTCATGGGGCCGACACCGCCCGGGACCGGGGTGATCAGGCCGGCGCGGGCGGCGGCGGTGTCGAAGTCGACGTCGCCGACGTTGCCGGGGTTGTAGCCCGCGTCGATGACGACGGCGCCGGGCTTGATGTCCTCGCCCTTGATGAACCGGGGCCGTCCGACGGCGGCGACCAGGATGTCGGCCTCCCGCACGGCCGCCGAGAGGTCGGCGGTGTACGAGTGGCAGTACGTCACCGTCGCGTTCCGCGCGAGGAGCATCATCCCGGCGGGCTTGCCGAGGATGGCGCTGCGTCCCACGACGACGGCGCGCTTGCCGGCCGGGTCGACGTCGTACGCGTCGAGCAGCCGCATGATCCCGCCGGGCGTGCAGGAGACGAACCCCGGCAGGCCGAAGCTCATCGTCGCGAACGAGCTGAAGGTCACACCGTCGACGTCCTTCTCCGGGGCGATCGCCTCGAAGGCGGCCCGCTCGTCGATGCCCGGGCCGACGGGGTGCTGGAGCAGGATGCCGTGCACGTCCGGGTCGTTCGACAGGCTGTCGAGGACGGCGACCAGTTCGGCGGTGGTGGTCGTCGCGGGCAGCTCGACGTGGCGGGAGCGGATACCGGCCTTCTCGCAGCGGGCTCGCTTCATCCTCACGTACGTCACGGAGGCCGGGTCCTCGCCGACCAGGACGGTGGCGAGGCAGGGCTGTGTGCCGGTGCGCCGGGTGAGGTCGGCGGCGCGGGCGGCGGTGTCCTCGACGAGGCGGCGGGCGAGGCCGCTGCCGTCCATGAGGCGGGCGGTGGCTGGGGTGGTGGACATGGCGGGCTCCCGAGCGGTCGTCAGTGGATCGCCCAGGCGCGCGGCAGTGGCGTCGGTACGCCGGGCCGCTCCCCGGTGGTACTCCACCCAAGCGCCAGTCACGGCCCGCCGCCCACTCTATAGGGGCTCCCCGCGGACGTTGCAGGGGCCCGTTCCCGGCCGGTCCCGCTGGGACTGCTCGGGCGGCCCGCTTGTGGGGGCCGCCCGGGGCGACGACGATGACACGGGCGCGGATGACCTCGATCGGGGAGGTGGCGTGAACGAGCCCTGGGTGGCTTTGGAGCGGGGCGCGGATCCCCTGGAGCGGGCGAGGGGGCTGCGCCGCGCTCATGAGGCGTTCACTGCCGGCGCCCCGCCACGAGAGCCCGTACGCCCGGTGGTGGCCGCTTCGTGGCGGCGCTCGGCACGCGCGCGGGTGTGCCCGGACGGGTCCGCCCGTGTGGAGCTCGGGGAGGACGAACTGGCCGCGTACCGGGAGGGGCATCCGCTGGCGACCGCGATGCCGGTGATCCGGGAGTTGATGGGTGCGTACGCGACGGACGGGGAGCACCTGGTCGCGGTGTGCGACGCGTACGGGCGGCTGCTGTGGGTGGAGGGGCACCCGGGGACGCTGCGCCGTGCGGACCGGATGAACTTCGTCGCGGGCGCGCGGTGGGCCGAGTCGGTGGCCGGGACGAACGCCCCCGGCACGGCGATCGCCGTCGACCGGCCGGTCCAGGTCTTCGCCGCCGAGCACTTCCTGCGGCCGGTGCAGGCCTGGACGTGCGCGGCCGCGCCGGTCCACGATCCGCGTACCGGGCGGCTGCTGGGCGCGGTGGACATCACGGGCGGGGACGGGCTGGCGCATCCGCACAGCCTGGCGTTCGTCCAGGCGGTGGCGCGGGCGGCGGAGTCGCACCTGGCGCTGCTGGAGCGGCCCTCGGCAGCCGGTGACCGGTTGCGGCTGTCGGCTCTCGGCCGGGACGAGGCGGTACTGGAGTGGGGCGGTCGCCGGACGGTCCTGAGCCGTCGGCACAGCGAGATCCTGGTGGTGCTGGCCCACCATCCGCAGGGCTTGGGCGGCGAGGAGTTGCTGGCGGCCCTGTACGAGGGCGAATCGGTCACCCCTGTCACGCTGCGTGCCGAACTGTCCCGGCTGCGCGCGGCGTTGGCTCCCGGTGTGCTGCGCTCGCGACCGTACCGGCTGGCGGCGCCGGTGGACGCGGACTTCGAGGCCGTGGGGCACAGGCTCGCCTCCGGGGCGGTCGCCGCGGCGCTGGGAGGGTACGCCGGGCCGCTGCTGCCCGGCTCGTGCGCACCGGCGGTGACGCGGCTGCGGGGGCGGCTGGCCGACGAGTTGCGCGCCGCCCTGATCGCGCGTGGCGACCCCGGTCTGCTCTCCGACTGGGCGCACACCCCGTGGGGTGAGGACGACCTGGAGGTGTGGCGGGCGCTGGCGGCGACCGTACCGCCGGGTCGCGCCGCCCCCGTACACGCGCGTCTGCGGGCCCTGGACGACGAGCTGTCCGCCGGGGGCGCAACGGGTTCGCAACGTCCGCGTCCCTAGCCTCACCGCGAACGCCGGACCACGGCGCACCCCCAGGGAGGCCCCGCAGATGACCCGTTACGCAGCGCCCGGCAGCGAGGGCGCGATCGTCTCGTACGAGTCCCGCTACGACCACTGGATCGGCGGCGCGTACGTGCCGCCCGCACGCGGCCGGTACTTCGAGAACCCGAGCCCGGTCAACGGCCGCCCCTTCACCGAAGTCGCCCGCGGCACGGCCGAGGACGTGGAGCGGGCCCTGGACGCGGCACACGCGGCGGCGCCCGCGTGGGGCCGGACCTCCCCGGCGGAACGGGCGGGCGTCCTGCTGCGGATCGCGGACCGGATGGAGGCGAACCTGGAGCGGCTGGCCGTCGCGGAGAGCTGGGAGAACGGCAAGCCGGTCCGTGAGACGCTCGCCGCCGACCTTCCGCTGGCCGTCGACCACTTCCGTTACTTCGCGGGCGCGCTGCGCGCCCAGGAGGGCTCGCTGAGCCAGCTCGACGACGACACGGTCGCGTACCACTTCCATGAGCCGCTCGGCGTGGTGGCGCAGATCATCCCCTGGAACTTCCCGCTGCTCATGGCGGTGTGGAAGCTGGCCCCGGCGCTCGCCGCGGGCAACACGGCCGTCCTCAAGCCGGCCGAGCAGACCCCGGCGTCCATCCACGTCCTGATGGATCTGATCGCCGACCTGCTCCCGCCGGGGGTGGTGAACATCGTCAACGGTTTCGGCCCGGAGGCCGGCGCACCGCTCGCCTCCAGCCCGCGCGTCGCCAAGATCGCCTTCACGGGTGAGACGACGACGGGCCGGCTGATCATGCGGTACGCCTCGGAGAACATCACCCCGGTCACCCTGGAACTGGGCGGCAAGTCACCGAACATCTTCTTCGACGACGTATGGGCGGCGGACGACGACTTCCGCGACAAGGCGCTGGAAGGCTTCACCATGTTCGCCCTCAACCAGGGCGAGGTGTGTACGTGCCCGTCACGTGCCCTGGTCCAGCGCGGCCACTACAGCGAGTTCCTGGACGCCGCCGTCGCCCGCACCGAACGCATCGTGCCGGGCCACCCGCTGGACACGGACACGATGATCGGCGCCCAGGCCTCCGACGACCAGCTCCGGAAGATCCTCTCGTACCTCGACATCGGTCAGCGGGAGGGCGCCAAGGTCCTGACCGGTGGCCACCGCGTCGAGTACGACGGCGAGCTGGCGGGCGGCTACTACGTCCAGCCCACCGTCTTCGAGGGTGACAACCGCATGCGGATCTTCCAGGAGGAGATCTTCGGCCCGGTCGTGGCCGTGACCTCGTTCACCGACGTCGACGACGCGGTCACCACGGCGAACGACACCCTCTACGGCCTCGGCGCCGGCGTCTGGACCCGCGACATCACCACCGCCTACCGCGTCGGCCGCGCCATCCGGGCGGGCCGGGTCTGGACGAACTGCTTCCACACCTACCCGGCGCACGCGGCCTTCGGCGGCTACAAGCAGTCGGGCATCGGCCGTGAGGGGCACAAGATGATGCTGGACCACTACCAGCAGACCAAGAACCTGCTCGTGTCCTACTCCCCGAAGAAGCTCGGCTTCTTCTAGGCCCATGAAAAGAGGCGATTGACCTGGGCTTTTACCCGTCAGGCGCCTTGCACTGGACCCGCTCAGAGCGGGGCCCGGTTTACGTCGTAACTCCCAGTTCCTCCCACCGCTATCCCGCCTCTGACCAGTGCTTCCGGACCAGTCACGGACCAAAACCCCGGCTCACCCAGTAGGTGCCGCACCTTGGCTGACGCGGTACCACTCCTGCATGGACTGCTCAATGAGGCGGTTGGCCTGCTCCCTGACGCCGTCCAGGAACTTGGCGTAGTGACGGAAAAGGACCTCGATGCTCTGGCCCGCGCGGCGAGCGCATTCGGCCGGATCCACACCGGAGTACAGCCAGAACGAGATCCCAGCGTGCCAGAGATCGTAGGGCCGCTTGGCCAGGGTGGAGGCGAGTTCCGTGTGGGTCAGGACGTACTTCCGTGCCCGCGCCCACGTTGTGCCATACGCGGCAGGGTCCACGTAGTTACCGGCCTCATTCCGGAACAGCCGGCCGTCCGGCGCCACACCGAACCGTTCGATGTGCGCCTGGTGCCGGGCCGCCCGCGGGGGACAGGTCGGGCGGCCCGGCAGCGTGGGGGCTACATCTCGTCCAGGTGGGAGATGACTTCCTCGAAGGTGATCTGGATGAACTTGCCGCCGGCCTCGGTCCGGAACGGACACCGCTGGCTTGCACAAAATGGCCATGACGCGCCTTCTGTCCAGGACACCCGGACGGCACGGCCGCCGGGCGGGGCGATCTCCGATCACGCCCGGGAGGGCTAACGATCACCCCGGCACGCAGGCACGGGCCGTTTCCGGACATGCCGGTGTGTGGCGTGAACCCGCCGCCCGCCCCTCATACGCCTCGACGAGCTCGCCCCACCCCGCCTCGGTGTCCGGTCCGGCAGCAACGACTCGATCTGCGCCCGTTGGGCATCAGTCAGCGGCACACCCAGACCGACGATCACAGGATCCGAAGGGACCGGCCTGGGACGTTTCTTGTAGATCACGCCCGGCTGCCGAGGTGATCCCGCCATGTCATCAGAGGACTATCCAGCCGTTCCTCCTCCGGGGCCGGCCCTTGTCGCGTGCCCCTGTTGTCATCATCGGACTCTGCATACGCGTGCAGACTTCGAGATCTGCGTCGAATGTGGATGGGAGGACGACGGCCAGGGCGACGAAGACGCCCACATCGTGAGGGGCGGACCCAACGGTGCGCTGAGCCTGGCGCAGGCCAGGCTCGAGTATCTGGACGACGTCGCAGCCGATCCGGGGGATGGGTCCTCTGTGGCAAACGGGGGCGATGGCATCTGGTGGGCCGCAGCTCAAGAGGCCAGGCGGGAGTACCTGCGCCTGAACGAGTAGCGCGACTCCTTCACGCTCGGCTCGTTGGTCTCCTGTGTCGCTGACTGACGCGCAATGGGCGCAGATCGAACCGTTGCTGCCGGACCGGACGCCGAAACGGGGCGGGCGCTGGCGGGATCATCGACAGGTAATCAACGCTATTGCCTGGAAGTACCGGACCGGTTCACCGTGGATGGACCTGCCCGCCGAGTTCGGCTCATGGAAGGGTGCGCACAACCGGCTGCGGATGTGGGCCATCGACGGCACTTGGGAGCGGATCTTCACCGCCCTACTCGCCCAGGTCGACGCCGAAGGTGACCTGGACTGGGTCGTCGCGGTCGACTCCACTGTCGTGCGCGCGCACCAGCACGCCGCCGGGGCCGTCAAAGAGGGCCCCGGCCGACGAGCCGCACGACCACGCGCTTGGACGGTCTCGCGGCGGGCTGAGCACCAAGGTCAATCTCGTTTCCGACGGACGGTGCCGTCCGCTCGCATTCGCTCTGGCCCCCGGCCAGGCCAGCGACGCACCAGCCTTTGTGCAGGTGATGAACCGCCTGCGAGTACCAAGAGCCATTGGCCGACCCAGAACCACGCCACAGGCGGTCCTTGCGGACAAGGCGTTTTCCTCGCACGCGACCCGGCAATATCTGCGCAGCCGCGGCATCCGAGCCGTCATCCCGGTTCCGGCCGACCAAGAGGCCAACCGCCGACGGCGAGGGAGCCAAGGCGGCAGACCACCGGCCTTCGACCGCGACGCCTACCGGCAGCGCAACACAGTCGAGCGGTGCATTAACAAGCTCAAGCAATGGCGCGGCCCGGCCACCCGCTACGACAAGACCGCCACCATCTACCTGACAGTACTTCACCTCGCGGGCATCTTCATCTGGTCGGCACGATGATCCGAAGGAAACGCCCTAGTCGGAAGCCGAGCACAGCCTCGGACAAAATCCGGACCATTTCCGGACCAGCCCTCGCCAGAAAGCCGCGCCAACTGCCTTTTCCGCTGGTCAGCGTGGGCGTATCTGCTGTACCACCAGGCAGATGAAGAACCTGCTGGTGAGCTACTCCCCCAAGAAGCTGGGCTTCTTCTAGACACCGAAAACCGGCGCCTGACCAGGTCAGATGCCGGTCAGGCGCCCTTGTCGGCACGCGCCTACGTGGCGAGTCGAAACATGCCCTTACTTCCGATATCTCCCACGGGTATCCCAACTCTGACCAGCAGTTCGGGGCATTTCCGGGCCAAAATCCCGTTAAGGCACGCTCTCCCCATCGTCCGTCACCTCCGCCCACCGCCCCATGGAGTCTTCGATCAGGCTGTTGGCACGGTTCCGCACTTCAGCCAGGAACTTGGCGTAATAGCCGAAGAAAACTTGGATACCCTGCCCGGCTCGGCGCGCACACTCCGCGGGGTCGACGCCGGAGGCCAGCCAGAACGAGATACCGGCGTGGCAGATCGTACGGACGCTTCGCCAGCTCCAGGGTGTGCTCGTCAAAGGGTAAGAACAGCCTCACGTCGCCCCCAGGTGATGCCCTATCCCGCGGCATGATGCAGTTTCCCGCTGCGTAGCGTAACAAACGTCCGTCCGGTACCACTCCGAAGCGGCGTATGTGCTCACGCAACATGCGGAGGAACACTGGAGGGATCGGCACCGGCGCCGTGGTCCCCTCCGGACCATGGCGGCCCCTGGCCGAGACCGCCGGCCGCACGCTCGCTCCCTCCCCCGCCACACCGGAAAGCACGCTCGTCGAGGTCGTCCGCCCGCCCCTGCCACGAACTGACGGAGCGGAACGTGCGGGAGATATGGGCCGGGGTGAAAATCAGCAAGAGGCATCACCACGCCGTGGTGATCAACGCGGAGAGCGAGCGGCTGCTGTCGCGCCGGATCCCCAGAACAACGAAACCGAGCTGCTTTGCACTGCTCGGCTATCCATAACCGCCCGACCGCCCTGTGCGGAGCCCTGGCCAGCTCGATAGCCAGTAGCGGGCCGAGCCTTTGGATCACCGGGCGCACCGTCGCGGGCGAGACGCCGAGCAGCGGCGCGAGCTGACGCATCGTGAGGTTCGTGCGGTAAGACGGCCATCAGTGGCAGCCGACCCCATCCGCACCGTCACCACCACGTTCACGGACCGCCCACAGCAGCCGCCCAAACTGCTCGACCCGCAGCCCGGTGAACGCCTCCACCCACACCCGCTCAGCCCTCAACACACCAGCCATACAAGGTGATCACGGCCTTGAAAGCGGCTGTCATGTCTCCGGTTTTGTGGCGATGATGATTCCGTGAGGTGTCCAGCTCGCCACTTCGATACGTTCGAAGTCGGAGAATCCGGCATTACTCAGGCACCGCTCATGGAGCTTCCAGGGATAAATCATCCCACCCTCCGCCGGAATCGCCGCGAAATAGACGCTGTCCAGGGCCGCGACAAGCGGGCCGTCACCGGAGTCATGAGACATGGAGTTGAAGACGACCACTCGTCCACCGGGCTTTAGCGCTGCGTACGCCTTGCGTAGCAATTGGGTGTTCTCTTCCGGCGTCCAGATGACCAATTGGTGCGCGAACAGGACGCAGTCGTAGCCGCCACCGAGATCGTCGGTGAACATGTCGCACGCCTGAACCGAGACCCTTCCCGACAATCCCGCTTCTGTGACCTTCTTCTCGGACAGGGGAGCGGAGGCGGGAATCTCTAGCACGGTGACCTGGAGATCGGGATAGTGGTGAGCCAGAGCGATGGCGTTGACGGCGTCTCCACCACCACAGTCCAGTAGCCGTGTCGGACCTTCGAAATTGAGGGTGCGGACGAGGTGCTGGTTGGCGAGCTCGGACCAGGACCGCATGTAGCGGTAGAAGACCGACTTCAGGTGCGGATGTCCGCTCAGGCGGTGGTACAGGTCGGGGTGGTTTCCCGGAACGCGGCGAATTCCCACGTTCGTGTTCTCCTTCAAGGAGGCGGCGAAGTCCAACTGCCCCTCGTACACGATATGCTGTTCGAAGGCGACTGTGTCTTTGACCTTCTCCCAGTCCCCTTCTTCGCGCAACGTTCGAATGAGCGGCGCAACGTGGTAGTGGTCGCCATCCTTCCGTGTGAGACCGAGCGATGTGCACCCCAGGAGCAGAATATCTGCCGCCCGCTCAGCAAGATTTAGTTCGCGGCGGATCACCTGCGTTGATACGGCCCCTTTGTTCAGAAGGAGGTCCAGCAGGCCCAACTCGCAGGCAGCATTGAGGTACTGAAAGGCCGAATGCCCGAAGAGAATGAAGGACAAACGGTCCATGTCGAGGTCTGTCGGCACGGCCAGTGCTGTCGCGGACACGTCCACATCTTCGAGTTCGCTTATAGCTCTGCTCATGCGGCCGACCTTATGTTCTGTTCCTGGGTGTGTCCTGTGCTACTGGGCCGGACTGGTGAAACCTCCCTCAGGAGCCCGATGAGTTACAACGGGCCGGCCAGCCTTCTTCGCTGCCCACAGCCGCCAGCATGCGCGGCATCCCTGCCAGCTTCGTAGATGCGCCCAGCACGGCGGAGTCTTGCCTCGCCGGCGACTTTCGCCATAGGCACCGGCGTCTTCGTCATGACCACCACCAACAGCCACGAGATGGTCCTGCTTGCGCGACAGAGTAAGACCATGAGGGATGGTCTGGCCAAAGCCGCAGCTGCCGCCACAGTGGACCTCATCCCGGGCGGGCTCCCCCGCGAAGGCGGCCGCTGCACACCACGTCGAGCTCTCCGTGCCGTCCGACCAGGCGTTGTCGTTCAACATCGGTGACGCGTGGGCCAGGCACCACCGTGGCGCCGAACGGGATACCCAGCGGTCCCACCAAACCCGCCCCAACGCGGGCGTGAACATGCCGGGACAACCTCCACAGCATCGCCATCACCAGCCGGCTCAGGCCTCCCCGGCGGGTCGGGTGCCAAAGCGTGTGGAACAGATCCCGCAAGGCAGCCATGACCAGCCCGGCACCACACAGCGAGACCAACCAATCCATGCACTTCTCCCACCACGGCACGTCCACGATCGACGATGCCAGGTGCGAGCTGCCCTGCAACTCCAAATCGCCTCCCCGAGATGCTCTCGGCCCCGACATTCAGCCTGCTCAATCTCGGCGACGGTGCGGCGTACGTAGTCACGCACCATCGAGTGCGACACTGCTCGACGTAGTACTCAGCCGCCAACCCAATCCAGATCAGGCCGATAACGTGCCACTGCGTCTGCTGCACGTACGCCCTCGCGCAGCATCGCATCGATGATGCCCTACGCCAGCTCAACCGGAGGGGAGCTGCCCTCTCTGCCAGGCACCGGTGACAGGTGGCTGACGCGGCCGTCTACGCACTGCCAATTCTCGGCAGCGCCGAGTCGCAAAGTCGAACGTTCAACCGCCCCTTGCTCGACGAAGCACACAGCCGCACCGCGCTACAGCGTTGCTGACACGGACCATGGTGCGGATGCGAGCCAACCGGTCCACCGGGCCCAGCCCCCCAACCGACGAAGATGGAGTGCGGCGGCTGCAGGGACGGTGAGTGGTACGTGTTCCCAATGAAGGTGGCTCGTTGGTAGGACAGTTTGGAAGAATGCCACCCGGGTCGGGTAAGTCACCAGGGCTACCGCGTTCCACCCTGCTCGTCCGGCCTCAGCCCCAACTGCTGGCGCACGGCCCACTCCAGCGCCGTACCGCGGCGCTTGCCGCAGGCCCGCGCGGATGCACCAGCCTTCGGTTAACCGTCAAGATGACAGCCCGCTGGCATCGGCGGTGAGGACGCTCCCGCGGATGGAGGTGTCGCCGTAGGCCGCCGTGCTGGTCCAGGACAGGAAAATCTTCTGTGGAGTGTCGCCGCCGAAAACGGCGGCGGCGCTCAAGTTGAGACGGTTGTTTGCGGCGCCGGAGGTGACCTGGACCTTGAGTCCGATGGAGAGTTCGGAATCCGAACATATCTGTGCCATCACGGTCGGTACGGTGTCGAAGGTGTCCGCGCTCTTCTCCACCCAGGCGAGGACGCAGTGCCCGTCCGGCAGCGCCGTCAGCGCGGGCGATGTCCGGTGGAAGTGCTTCGGTGAGCCCGCGAAGGCACTGGTGATGACGTCACCGGCGCCAGCCGGGTCGAAGACGCTGGCCACGGCGGTGGTCCGGAGGACGCCGAGGTCGCTGTTCACTGTGGCGTTGATGTGCGCGGCGACGAACCGTCCGTTGTCGAGGGCCGTCAGCATGCCCCGGCCCAGGCGTCCGAACCCCGTGACGTCGGGGCGGATCTCGCCCGTGCGGGGCGTGCCGTCGAAATCGAAGACCCGGTAGCGGAGCCCGCCACCGCCCACTGCTTCGCCGTTGGTCCAAGCGACGACGAAGTCTCCGTTGCTCAGCAGTGTCGCGGTCGCATCGGTGTGGAAGGCCTCGCTGGTGTTGACGGCGATCTCGGCGCCTTTCTGCCCGTCGGGGTCGAACCGCTGGGCGCGGATGCGCTGCTGCCCGTCCAGGTGACTAGGCATCCGCCGTCGATCATCCGGGTTACGGTCGGTGGGATCGAGGGATCGAGGGAGTTGGTGCTGACCTGGACCGGAGGGCCGACAGGCTGCTCGCCGGTGAGGCGTCGCAGCATCACGCACGGAGCGGGCGGGGGCAGGCTGAAGGGCCGCTCGATCCAGACGGCGACGGTGTGCGATCCGATGGAGTCCACGAAGGGCCACTGGCGGTTGGTGTTGTTGCCGGGCGGCGTGTCGTTGACGAGGAATTCCGGCCCGCCCGTCGTGCCGCTGGTGTCGACATGCCGACCCTTGATGCCGGCATCCCCGCCGTCCGCCCAGACGGCCGTGAACTGCGCAGTACTGAGCAGTGCATCGGCGCAGGGCTGTGACTGACCTCCAGCGGTGGACGTGTTCACAGTGAAATCACCCATGGTCGTTCTCCAAGGTGGTGAGCTGCCGCGGGTGTGTTCGTGCATGCCCCGGACCTACAGCCAATTGAAGTCGCCGTCTCTGGCGAAGAACAGGACGCCGCACTTGCCACAGACCTTCCAGCCCGATTGGAAGCGCTCGGACGGTCCCCAACTGGTGGGCAGCTGGTAGGCGGTGCCGGCGTCGTGCTGGCCAGAGGGCATGCAGTGGTTGCCGCCAGCTTGCGAGGTGAACATGACCGCACACTTGGTGCAGTGGTTGAAGCCTTCCGTCCAGCCGCTGACAACGGTGCCGTCGCCTCTGGTCGAGGGGTCCTCGGTCATCTCGAACGCCCAGTCGCGGTTGGGGATGTGCCGACCGATGGACTCGGGAGGTGTCTCCGGCAGCGGGTCGGCGGTGCAGGATCCGTTGGGTGCCGGGTCGTAGGGCGGCGGTGGGTTCGGGGGTGGCCAGCCGCTGTAGAACAGGAGAGGCAGTTGTGGCAGCCGGTCCAGCCGAAACGTGTGGGCATCGTTCATCTCTGTGACGCGTCGCGGCGCTCCACGGAGGCCGCGATCCGATGGGAGTATCTGTGAGCGGGCCCACTTCCAACGTAGCGCCGCACGGTCCGTGCACGCATGTGGATCAAGCCATGGCCGTTAAGGTACGGCCGGTCGAGGGCCAAGGGTCATCCGGATGCACCTGCACACGCGCGCGCCTCCTGGCTGTTCGCCGTCGCACGCCTGCATGATTCCCGCGGGCCGTGCCAGCACGCCAGCCATACGGCCAGGGCGGTCTCAGAGGAAGAGACCGCACGGACGAGGGAGAGTCAGCATGCCGAACACCACGCTGAGCGGTCCGGTGCCGGATCCGTGGCTGGAGGCCGTCAACGTCACGGTGCCGATGTCGTAGCCAATGACCTGGACAAGATGCAGGGCGTGATCAGGGAGGTGATGACGCAACTGGGCTGCCCGACCTGCCACTCCGGCCGGGATCTGCGCATTACCATCGCCCGCGACTTCGTGGTCAACCCGGACGGGCAGGTACAGCAGGCGGTGGCCCATCACGTGACCCGCTGACCGACATGACGCGCCTCGGAGTCGGGCTCACCTACGTACCGGGTCGTCGAGGCCAGTGGCTGCGGACTGCTCCTCGACCTGCACAACGTGCTGGCCAACGAACGCAACGGCCGTGGCAGCGTGGACGAGCTCCTGGCCGACCTGCCGGTGTGGGAGGTGCATCTGGCCGGCGGCGCCGAGCACCGCGGGTACTGGCTCGACTCCCACACCGGCCTTCCGGACGACGGCCTGCTCGCGCTCGCCGAGCGCGTCCTGCCGCGGCTGCCTGCCTTGCGAGCCGTCCTTTTCGAGGTGACGCCGACGGCCGTTCCGGACCTCGACACGGGCGCCGTGCGCGAACTGCTCACCGCCGTGAAGGAAGCGTGGTCGCAGAGCGCGCCCCTTCCCCCGCTGTCGCCACCGCGTCCGGTGGCAACAGCGGCGGACAGCGCGGCCCCGGACGTACGCCCCGCAGAGTGGGAGCACGCCCTCGGAACCCTGACGGTCGGCCGCGATCCCGGTACGCCGCTCGCCCGGGAGCTGGCTGCCGATCCCGCGGTCGCGCTGCTGCGCGAACTCGTCACCGAGTTCAGGGGAAGCGCGCTCACGGGAGTGCTCCGATACACGATGCGGCTGCTCTTCCTCACGCTCGGCCCCGAGGGTGTGTACGGACTCCTCGACGCCTACATGCGGCGCAACCGCCACGGCCTTTCGCATCCGAGGAGGCCTTCGCATTCGCGGACCACCTGGCCGGGACCCCCCCCCGGCAGTGCCGTGGCTTACGCAGGTGCTTCAACTCGACCTCGGGCTCCTGCGCGCCCGGCTCGACGGCGCTCCCTGCACCGTCGCACTCGACACCGACCCCACGCCCTGCTGACGGATCTGGGCGCCGGCCGCTACCTGTGGACCCGCAACGCGGCAGGTTCCGGGTCCGGCTCGTTGACGACGGCGTACCGGCCTGACGTCCGCGCGGCGTGTTCGCCGGCGCGGACCACGGCGAGCGGAGGCCGATGAGGGCTGCGGCTATGCCGACGAAGGCGGGTCACCAGCACCCGCCACGAGCCCGATGGCGGTGGGATGCCGTGCGGATCTGGATTGAGAGCGCCCCCTGTCCGGCTGACGGGACAAGAAGTCGAGTCAAGAATCTGGCGGGTCTGCCGCATCAGGCCGAGACGGCTCATGGTGGATCAGCAAGAAGCGTTCTTCTATACGCGCAGATGGATTGGGACCTCCCCTATGCCACAGACGCCGCGCTGAGGACACGGCGATGGCCTGCCGGCGCTCGCAGAACGTCGGCTAATGCCTCTGTGCGCTCGCCCACAAGGGCGATCACGAGCCCGGCTTCTGCCTCCATTCTGGAAAGAGTTGCAGTGACGGGGAGCTATGGCGGGCAATGTGGAGTTCGCGCGGGCAGTGATCACCGCGGCGGTGCAGGGCGGTGAAGGAGGCAGGCGCAGGACAGGGTCGAGCGGCGGGCTCGACAGCTACTGCATGGCAACCGGAAGGTGAACCTCCCGCCTCCCATGCCCAGAAGAGGCCCGTCGACGGCCATGACACGGCTACTGGGGCAGGCAACCGTCTGCTCCACTGCGGCAGCAGCTTACGTAGAGCCCAGGAGTAGCCGTGGAACCGCTTTCGCCCCGGAACCGGACCGCCCACCTCGCATACCGGCGCGCGGGAACCCTCCGGGTACGACTCCGGAGTCCTCCGTCGGCAACTTCCACCCTGGCCTTGAGCTGGGAGGTTGCTGCGTTGTCGGGGCCACTTCGTAATAGCCCAGCATGTCTGAAGAATGCAGGTGTACGAAGTGGAACAGGGCCCCACTTGGAAGCCCTGTCCTTTCACGCCGACGAGACACAGCCAGCGCCGCATCCTGTCAGTTGAGCTCCTGGACACCCGTACTGTCGCGGATGAAGACCGTGCGGGTGTCGGTGGCCCGGTAGGTCTCCTCGATGGTGAACGACGTCGGCGTGCCTGCTTCTGGAGTGTCCGGAGCCTCGAAGTACAGGACGTAGGTCTTCGAGGCGTCGGTCTCGCTCTCGAGTTGCAGCCAGCCCCCGTAGCCGGCAGCCGGGAAGGTGCCACTCGCAGCGACTTCCACTCGGGTGGTTGTCCGGGAGAGGACATACGTTGCGGTGCCGAGTTGGAGGCGCTTGCGCGCCCCGTCGTTCCAGCGCTTGAAGAGCGCGATCCACTCCTCGGGCCACGGCCCGCCGCTGACTACCGGCGGCATGTCCGCCTCCAGGCGATCCAGGATGTCGTCAGCCTGCGTGACGACATCGTCGTAGTCCCAGAGGTTCATGGCGAAGCTCATGTGATCGCGGTCGGTCGCCCGGAACATGGGCTGGATGTGAAGCTCGAATACGGGTGTACGCATGTCAGGCGTACACCTCCATCAGCACATCCTTCAGGCTGACCTCCTCGATCAGCTCGGTCGGCTGGTCGGCTCGGTCCAGGTCACTGAGCAGGGGGATGTACCAGAGGGTCAGCACGTGGTCCTCGGTCGCGGCGGGCGTCGCGTTCACCACCGCCGTCACATCGAAGCGCGCCGTGCAGGCCGCAGGGTGATGGGCGGCAGACGGGGGGGCACCGTGGCTCCCATGACCGTCTCCGCCATGACCCCTGTGGTCACCGTCGTGGACGTGCGCACGCCACAGCACCACGTATCCGACGCCGTACCGCTGCGCGAAGTCGTCGTCTGCACGGAACTCCACGTCACCGGGGTGGGCGTAGGCCCGCATCATGAAGCTTCCCGTCGCAGGAACCTTCAGTTCGTTGAGCCTGACGGTCAGCCTTCTGCCCTCCTCGGGCGGGGCCGAGAGGCGGAACTGCAGGCGCTCGGTGTCGCGGAGCTGTGTGCTGATGTCGTCACCGGAGACCGGCTCCATGGGCTCCGAGGCCAGCAACTCCCGTGGGATCGGTGGAGCCGCGCCGACGCCGAAAGCGGTGGCGAGCTGGTCCGAGTACTCGTACGTGTAGTCGAGGTCCAGCGTGTCGTGGAAGTCCGCGATCTTGTGCTTGGGCTGACTGAGGAAGCCCCGAAGTTCACGGGTGGGCGACGTCAGGGCCGGGGCACCGTTGCGGCGCTGCCACTCCGCCCACATCAGGTCGATGAAACAGTGGAAGCTCCAGTAGATGGGGTCCTCGGCCGCCTGGCCGGGATCCCCCATCTTGCCCTTGATGAACTGGGCGTGCATGTAGTTGTGCGGGCCCTCCTCGAGACGGCCGTAGTCACCATTTGGGTCCTCTTCCGGGTATCCGGCGAACTGTGCCTGATCGGTCTCGGTCGTGACGATCTCGAGCGTGTCGGGCGGCAGTTCGTTGGGCAGCGGATCGCGCCCTGGCGAGGTCAACCCGGGCTTGTCAAATGCGGGGGGAAACTTCCCCGTCGTCTGCTCGTGGATCCAGTCCCAGTAAGGGATGGTGACGTCCGCCGTCCGGGGTGGATCCGCCGCCTGGAGGAGCTGCTCAAAGTAGTGCAGATGCGCTCGGTGCCACGGAAGGAACGCGTCGCTGCCGTGCTCGCACGGGCCCACGAACACGTCGTTGTGCAGGGCGGCTTGGAATGCGTAGCCCGTCGGATCGTCGGGGTTCACCTCTGAGCGTGCGCGCAGAATGTTGAGCGCGTGGATGTAGTCGTCCAGCTGTGCTTCTGTCAGAGCGTTGATGTCCTGGCGCTTCTTTGCCATAGCTGTGCCTCCGGTTCTCACTCATGAAATCACGCAGAGTAGCAGTGTATGCACAGATTGCTACGGAACGTGGCTATTGTTGCGGTCCGCGTGCCGGGTGGTCCCATGCAACCCTGCCCGTTCGGACGACATTGCACATCACAGGGCGTCATCTTCCGCGGCGTGATCGACCGCCGTGGACATCTGGCCGGGGGATGGCCCAAGCGGCCTCGGCGATGAGCGACCGCCGCTGCCCGGGGTGCCGGGTGGAGGGTTCCACGGTGACATCTCCAGCGGAATTTCGCACCACTTGGGAATAGTGGGACCGTCCTGCATTGCACTCTTCTTCCCAGCACGGCTTACCTCCCCCGCCCGACCGGTGTGCGGGAAGTCCAGCGGCGAATTCAGATGACACGTGTGCTCTGGGGCCGCTCGGGTGAGGTGGCGGGGCAGCGGTGACGTCACGCAGCCCCGCGGGTCGCGGCCAACTATGGTGTGGACGTCGGCCAGGCGCCCGCACGGCGGGGCGGGCCGCGGATCCTGCCAGCAGACATGAAGGCGGCCAGGTGACAAGGATCAACGGCGACCTGCCCCTGTTGGGCGTCGAAGAGGAGTACTTCCTCACCGACAGCAACCGGCGCGTCTGCGCCGACGGCGCTTCCCGTGTGCTGCGCAGGGCGACGGCCCTGCTGGGTGATCAGGTCTCCGGTGAACTAATGGAGTGCCAGATCGAGGTCAAGACCACACCGTGTTCGAACATGCGGGAGGTCCACCACCACATCACGGCGATGCGAGCGTCCATGGCGGAGGCTGCCGCTACCGAGGGGGTCGCCATCTATGCCTCCGGCACACCCGTACTGGGTGTCAGCGGCACCGCGCCGCTTCGCGACGTGCACCGCTACCAGGTCTCCCGGGACCACTTCGGGTTCAGGACGGAGAGCGCCGTGATGTGCGCCATGCACGTCCACGTACAGGTGCCCGACCGTCAAGAGGCACTCCTGGTCGGCAACCATCTGCGTCCCTGGCTCCCGGTGCTGATCGCGCTGTCGGCCAACTCGCCGTTTTGGCTCGAGCGCGACACCCGGTATGCCAGCTGGCGGACGATGGCCGCGCACGCCCTGCCAGTGTGCGGACCACCGCCGTACTTTACCGGTATGGACCACTACGAGCAGGTGGTCGCCGGCCTGCACGAGGCGCAGGCCGTACTGGATGACGGCATGCTGTGGTGGGACGTGCGGGCCTCCCGGCACCTGCCGACGGTGGAGGTACGCCCCATGGACGCCGTCGCCGACGCCCGGGTCGTAGCCGCTCTCGCCGTCACGATTCGAGCCCTGGTCGTCACCGCCCTGGAACGCGTACGCCACGGTGACCCGGGCCCCGAACTGCCCGAACCCGTGTTAAGCACCGCCTACTGGCGCGCCGCGCGCGACGGCCTGCGCGGCCACGGGGTCGACGTATCCAGCGGGCGCCTTCTCCCCGTGCACGAGTGCGTGCGCCGACTGCTGGACCGGACACGGCCCGTGCTTGCCGAGTCCGGCGAACTGCGGGAGGTCACCCAGGCACTGCGGCGATGGTACCGCGAGGGCGGCGGCGCGCAGCATCAGCGCACGGCCCATGCACGCCGCGGTGACCTACGCGACGTCGTCGATGAGATGTCCCGGCGGACGCTGGAGGCGCACGGCACGCAGCACGGAGCCTAACCTCGGGCCCGGGGTCGCGGCCCGGCGGCTGGTCTTTGTAGACGAGCGGGAGGCCGGGCCGCTGCGGCCAAGGCATGTGCTCTGGACATCATTCACCGTACACAGCGGTGATCGGCGGAAGAAGACCGCGAACTCCGGCAGGCAAACATGCTCCTCCCGACGCATCCCTACCGGTGGGGCGAGGCCGCCTCCCTCCACCGAACGAGTGGGCTCCGTGATCACGCTGCCGCACACCGTCGCCTTCCCAGCCGTCTCGCTTCATGATTACCGCACCCTCACAAGAGACAAGGGCCTCTCGTGCCAAACCGTTCCCAAGGAGAACGACGAACTTTGGCTGAAGCAGTCGCTGCAGCAGGACATCATGCCGAAGCTCGCAACATTCCCCCTATTTGTGTGGTCTCTGGTCAATCGAACAGTCGGATCAAGGATCGGAAGTCTTCCAGACGATTCTCGCGATCACTGTCGATGAGATGTCGCACATGGGCCTGGCCTGCAACATGCTCACCACGACCGGCGGGACACAACGCATCGCCGATAGGAACCTTGTGCCGAAATATCCGGGGCCTCTTTCCCGGTGGTGTGCAGCCTGAGCTGTCAGTCTCGCCCACCGGATTTAGCAAGCAGGCGCTCGATATGTAGTCCCGCATCGAGAGGCCTGACGACCCCGTTGTCGAGGGCCAGAAGGTGCGTTCATCCATTGGCCCCTTTATGCGGCCCGGCACGAAACGTGAAAGCGTCACAGCGACGCTCCTTAGTGCAGTCGCCTCACGAAAGGTGAACAGATATGGTCGCGGTGGTCGAAACGGGGGCGGGGTCCGTGCTGTCCTTGGGGGAGTTCGACCGCGGGCAGTATGTGGGACTGATGCTGATCGTGGCGGGGACACTGGTCGGGGCCTGGCTGGAGCGGCGCTGGTGGCATCGCTCGACGGTGCTACTCGGGGCCGCGTCGGGCGCCCTGCTGGCAGTGGCTTGCGCCGACATCGTGCCGCACGCCCTTCACGAGGCGGGCCATGTGGGGCTCTCCGGCTGGGTGGTGCCGGTCGCCGTAGTGGTGGCCTTCGTACTCGCCTCTGCGGGGCGCTTGAGGGGCCGCCGGGGTGCGCCGGGGCGCCTGGCCTGCGGGGCGACGGCAGTCGCCCTGGTACTGCACCGTTTCGTGGAGGGCATGACGGTGGTCCTGCTGCCCTCGGTTCCCGTGGTGGCCGCGCTGTTCGTGCACTCGGTCAGCGAGGGTCTCGCGCTGACCGCAGTCCTCGAGGCGCGGGGTCGGCGACGCCTGACCCCGTGGCTGGGCGCCGTCTGCCTGAGCCCGCTCGTGGGCGGTTGGGTTACCCAGGTGGCGCCAGTGCCGGAGTGGGTACACGTGGTGCTGCTCGCCTTGATCGCGGGCGTATTGTTGCGGGGTGCGCTGACGGCCCTGGCGGTGGCTCAGCATCGACAGCGTGCCAAGGAGTTTCCCCAGCCGCCCGTACTGCTGGCGCTCGGGTCGGCGGTCGTCGTCACTGCGGTGGCCACGCTGCTCCTGCACTAGCTTCGTTTCTTCGGCTGCTTCGATTTGCTTCCGCGTGACCCGATGCGATGCTGGAAGTTGATGCCCCCGCAGCGGTGTGCGCGGCAGGCACCTCATCCGCTGCCGCGCCTTCATCGCATCGGCAGCGTCTCGCTGATCACTACGTGATCGAGACACGGAGGCCGGAATGGACATAGCTGACCTTGTCGGAACGTACACGTACCGAAGCTTCCTCGACCGACCCGAGCCGGTTGGTGACTTCAACAACCTCCGGTTCGCCCAACTGGAGCTGAGGCTCTCCGTCGAGCCGGGCGGGGTAATCAGCGGAGCCCTCGTCTTCCCCACAGCACCAGGCGAGGAATCCCTCGCGATGAACATCACCGGCAAGGCCACGAACGGCGCCGGCGTGCACTTCACCCTCACGGGACGAGGACAGCCGAACACACCGATCGCGGACTTCCACTACGAGTACAACGGGATCGTCCTACCTCACTGGGCCGCAGGAATCAACCAACGGCAGACCCTGGCCGGGACGGTGTTGCGTGCGGCGGACCATGGAAGCGGCGCCAACCTAGCCCGGGCGGGCCAGACCGCCAGTTTCCTCGCGGTCAGACGCGACGCCTGACGTCAGCCTTCTCGCTGCCTTCTCGTTCGTGTGTGCAATCCCGGCACAGCCTTCCGGGAGCGATAAGAGGCGGCACAGCACGGCCCCCTCCCGGGGCGGCGGAGGCCGGAGGTCGACCGACCGGCGCCCGACAGGACGGTCGCCGCCGAGTAGCGGCATGATGAACGGGCGACAACGGCCGCGACGCGACGCCAGGCGAGAGCCTGGCACACGGCGGGGCCCAGACAAGACAGACGGCGGGACGGATTGCCGGGGGGCAGCAGGCTCTCAAGACCCCGTGGCACTGTGACCGACGAGTTCCGCCAACTGTTGCGCGCCACTGCCTCACCAGGCACCGGCACCTGCTCGCCCGACGCCTGAGCTATGGGCGGACACGTGGCAGCACGACTCGATGGGCCACGTGGTCGCTCTTGAGCTCGAGTTGAAGCTGTCGGCGGAGGCGGGTGTCTTTCTCGCCAAGACCGCCGGTGAGGGGTCGCTCACTGTCACAATGGAGTGGGACAAGCAGCAGCCGGAGGCTGTTCCGGTCACCCCGGCTGTCGCTGCCCGCAACGCCGGACGGGACAGGGTGCGAGGGGCGTCGCGGTGACGAACGCATTCCGGCACATACAGGTCGAGCCGCCCCTCGGGTCGGCGCCGACGACGCGGGGGACCGTGACCTGGGATTCACCCGGCACGGCCACCTGATCGTCCTGATGGGAAGCACTGTCTCGCAGGGGGACGTCACAACCGGCCGCAAGGTGGGTGAGACGCTGCTGTTTGTTCCGGGAAAGCTCGGAGGTCGACCGGAACCGGTATGCAACCACTCTCGCAGCCGACCCGGCGTCCGAGCGGATCGCCGTGAGGACCCCGGACATGCGCGGCGTGGAAGCCGACGCCTGTTGCTGATCGGCAAGGATGCGAGCGCGGAGGTGCGGGACGCCGAGGGCGGGCACCGTGAGACCACCCTCTCCTCCGACACCACCCGCGCCACGACGTTTCTCTCCAACAGCGGCGAGTCCGTCAGCGTGAGGGCCGGGGAATGGTGGAGCGGTGGGGCCCTGACGGCCCGTCACCCGAACCCGTATCCCCGCGGCCGCTCACATTTCGGGCCGTCGTGCCCTCCCCCGACGGGAAGCGGCTCTTGCTGAGCGTGCCAGTGGACGCCACCCAGGGAACGGAGCCGGCTTCGTTATGAGGGCGGATTTCCAACTGCGACAGGCATCCGCCAGTGACTGGGCAACCGAACTCTGCTCACGCGTCACACGCAACATCTCCCGGAAGAATCTGAACGACCGCCGTGTCCCACACTTCTGCCCCCTCAAAGCCGTGCTCGCGCCCATCGACCGTGGCATCAACTCGTCCAGGACGGGCCGCAAGCCGCGGATGGGGACGGTACGTACGTGACTTGATCAGGTGTTTGCCCAGTTCGACGGTGGTCAGGTACCCCAGAAGATCCATTCGAGGAACGCCTCGTCGTACTCCGCCCCGCTGGTCCGCCGACGATGCCGCAGGTCGAATTGGTTAGGGGGCGGGCTGCTGCGCCGTCAAACTCGCGTCATAGGCAACGAACGAACCGACCGGTGCACCAAGATCCGGACCCTATCCGGACCGCGCGACCGACCTCGACCCCCAGGCCGGTCCTTTCCGCAGGTCAAGAGGGTCACGCTCCTTGTACCACCAGCACTCGAAGAACCTCCTGGTGTCGTACTCCCCGAAGAAGACGGGCTTCTTCTGGATGTGGAAAGAGGGCGCCCGACCGGGGCAGATGCCGGTCGGGCGCCCTTCCGTTGCCTCCGGGCGCGCCTCGCACCCGGAGCCGGCAGGCGCGGCGCCAGGGAGATGGTGCGTTACCCGGCGACCTCGTCCAGTGGGACGCCGGCGTCGCCGAGCCTGTCCGGATCGACCTGAACCCTCGTGCGGACCAGGCGGTGAATCGACTCGTTGACGTCCCAGACGTTGACGTTCATGCCGGCCACCACCCGGCCCTCGGCGAGCCAGAACGCGATGAACTCGCGGGTGTCTGTTCGGCCCCGGAAGACGACCTGGTCGTAACCGCCGGGTTCGGCGTAGCCGGTGTACTCCATGCCCAGGTCGTACTGGTCGGTGAAGAAGTAGGGCATCCGGTCGTAGGTGACGTCCTGGCCCAGCATCGCCTTGGCCGCGACGTGCGGCTGGTTGAGGGCGTTGGCCCAGTGCTCGACGCGGATGGGCTTGCCGAGCAGCGGGTGGAAGGCGTTTGCGACGTCTCCGGCGGCATGGATGTCCGGGTGGGAGGTGCGCAGGTGGGCGTCGACGCGGATGCCGTTGTCGACGTCGAGGCCGGCGGCGGTGGCGAGCCGGGTGTTGGGGGTGATGCCGACCCCTACGATGACGGCGTCGGCGTCGATGCGGCTGCCGTCGGCCAGCAGCACTCCGTTCGCGTGCCCGCCGATGCCGGTGATCTCGGCGACCTTCGCACCGCAGCGAAGATCGACCCCGTGATCGGTGTGCAGGTCGGCGAAGATCTGCGCCACTTCACGCCCCAGCACGCGCAGCAGGGGCAGTTCCGCCGCTTCCAGGACCGTCACTTCCACACCGGCCGTACGGGCGGCGGCCGCGGTCTCCAGACCGATCCAGCCGGCGCCGATCACCGCGATGCGGGAGGCGGCCCGGAAGGCCTCCTTGATGCGGTCGCTGTCGGCGAGGCGGCGCAGGTAGTGGACCCCGTCGAGGTCGGCTCCGGGTACGGGCAGGTGGCGCGGTGAGGAGCCGGTGGTCAGCAGCAGCTTGGCGTAGCCGAGCCTGCTGCCGTCGGCGAGCGCCACCTCGTGTCCGGCCGGGTCGATCGCGGTGACGGTGGCGCCCAGGCGCAGGTCGACGCCGTGTTCGGCGTACCACTGGGAAGGGTGGACGTAGACCTTCTCACGCTCGTCCTTGCCCAGCAGGTAGCCCTTGGACAGCGGCGGCCGTTCGTAGGGGCGCTCGTTCTCCTCTCCGAGCAGCGCGACAGGGCCGTCGAAGCCCTCTTCCCGGAGGGTCTGTGCTGCCTTGGCACCAGCCAGGCCGGCTCCGACGATGACGAATGCTGCGTTCGCGGCCATGTCCTCTCCTCTGCTGCGTTGACAATGCCGGCAGACCGATGGCGGTCCGCTCGGCGAGCCGGCCCCGTCGGCGCCGCATGTGGCCGGCCCGTCGCGGTTGGCGCCGCGCCGTGGGCGATTGAGGTGTTTCCCGGGCCCGTCCTCCCGATCCGCAGGCGCACGGGGCCGGGGGCGTCAGGTCGGCGGGGTGGTCCCGCGCACACCCAGGTGGTGCGGACGCCGAACGGGCCCCGCACGACCGCATCAGGCTGCGGCGCGCTCGGTGTGCAGCGCGGTGCCCAATTGCTCGAACAGCTCGTTGCCGGACGCCGTGAACGTGGCTGTGCCCTCATCCTCCAGGACACGCACCACGTCGTCATAGGACACGCCGAGCTCCTCCAGGTCGTCCAGTACCTGCTGGGCCTGCTCGTATGTGCCGTGGATGGTGTCCCCCTGGATGCGGCCGTGGTCCGCGACCGCGCGCAGGGTCTGCTCCGGCATGGTGTTGACCACGCCCGGCGCCACCAGGTCGTCGACGTAGCGGGTGTCGGCGTAGGAGGGGTCCTTCACCCCGGTGGAGGCCCACAGCGGGCGTTGCGGACGCATCCCGGCCGCCGCCAGGACCCTCCATCGGTCTGATGCCCGGGCCCGCTCGAAGCGCTGGTAGGCCAGGCGTGCGTTGGCGACCGCGGCCTGTCCTCGCAGCTCCTGTGCTTCCGGCGTGCCGATTTTGTCCAGTCGCCTGTCGATCTCGGTGTCCACCCGGCTGACGAAGAAGGAGGCCACCGACGCGATGGACGCCAGGTCACGTCCCGCCGCGTGCGCCCGGCCCATGCCGTTCAGGAAGGCGCGGAGCACCTGGTCGTAGCGGTCCAGGGAAAAGATCAGTGTCACGTTGATGCTGATGCCCTCGGCGAGTGCGGTGCTGATCGCCTCCAGGCTCTCCCGCGTCGCGGGGATCTTCACGAACAGGTTCGGCCGGTCCACCAGCCACCACAGGGCCCGTGCCTCGGCGACCGTTGCCGCCGTGTCGTGGGCGACGCGCGGGTCCACTTCGAGCGACACCCGCCCGTCGACCCCGTCACTGGCCTCGTACACCGGGCGCAGGAGGTCGCAGGCCCAGCGCACGTCGAACGCGGTCAGCAGCCGGGCGGCTTCCTCGACCCGCACCCCGCGCCGGGCCAAGTCACCGACCTGCTCGTCGTAGCGGGCACCCGAGCGGATCGCCTTGGCGAAGATCGTCGGGTTGCTGGTGATGCCCACCACCCGTTGTTCACGCACCAGGTCGGCCAACTGGCCACCGGCGAGCCGCTCCCGGCTCAGATCATCCAGCCAGACGGCGACTCCTTCGGCGGCCAGCCGGTCCAGATTCTCACTCATGGCCTTCTCCTTTCGGGCGATGGCCTCTCCGTGCTCCCCGGGGTCATCGGTGCGAGCGGCACACCACTTCGCCCATGAGGCGGGCGGCCCCGTCGGCGAATCGACGCCGGGCGGATCCGTGGCGGCTGCGGCTTGTCGCGGCCGCCACGGGCGGCCATGCGGGTGGGCCGATGGAGGGGCACACCCGCCGCTCCGCCTTCTGCGGCTGCCGCTGTCGTCAGTGCGACGGCCGCTTGCCGTGGTAGCGCTGGGCGAGCCGGGCCAGGGCGACCGCGCCGAGCAGGAGGCCGAAGTCGCGCAGCGCGATGTCGTAGTGCCCGGGGATGGTCAGCAGGCTGATGATGATGCCGGCGAGCCATCCGGCGACCAGCCAGCCGCCGAAGCGCGGGAACAGGGCGACGACGATGCCGGCCACGATCTCGATGACTCCGACGGCGTACATGGCGGCCTGAGCGCTGCCCGGAACGATGTCGTTGATCCACGGCGCGAGATAGACGGGCCAGTCCACGAGCAGGTTGGTGAACTTGTCCAGCCCGAACAGGATCGGCGCCACGGTGAAGCCGGTGCGCAGGATGACGAACGCCTGATAGCCGGGGTCCGTGAGTGCGGCCCGCCGCGGGGTGACGGACGTGGCGGTTGTGGTTGGGGACGACATGACGCCTCCTTCTATCGAGAACACTTACTAGCAATAGAAGTACGCGCCTCTTCTTTAGTCAATGGTTTTGTGTTTTACACTGGTGTTCGTGGACGACCCGAAAGAAGCACCCAGCACGGATGCCGGCACCGATGTCTCCGCCGTGGCCGCGCTCGACGAGCCGACCCGCAGGAGGCTCTACGACCACGTCGTGCGCCAGCCGCGACCGGTCAGCCGCGACGAAGCCGCCGAAGCCCTCGGCCTTGCCCGGGCGACCGCGGCATTCCACCTGGACCGCCTGGCCGAGGAAGCACTCCTCGACGTCGTCTACGAGCGGCGCAGCGGACGCACCGGTCCGGGAGCCGGCCGGCCGGCCAAGCTGTACAAGCGTTCCGGCAAGCAGGTCACGGTCAGCCTGCCGGAGCGGCACTACGAACTCGCCGGACGGCTCCTCGCCCAGGCCCTGGAGGAATCCGAGGCCACCGGCGAACCGGTGCGGCCCGTCCTGCACCGAAAGGCACACGAGCTGGGCAGACAGCTCGCCGGGCAGAAGCAGGCGGGTGTCTTCGACCTGCTGGAAGGCAACGGGTTCGAACCCCGCTACGACGGTGACGCCATCGTCCTGGGCAACTGTCCCTTCCACGCCCTCGCCCGCGACCACACCCAGACCGTGTGCGGCATGAACCTCCACCTGCTGCGCGGCGTGCTGGAAGGAATCGCCGAAGAAGGGCTCCAGGCGTTCCTGGAGCCCAGCCCCGGCCACTGCTGCGTGCGCCTGCAGCCTGCTTCCTCACCACCCACGAGGGCGCATCACCCCTGAGAGCTGCCCCTACCCGCCGCCCGCAGGACCTGTCCAACCCCGAGGAGTACGTCATGGACTTCGCCACACCGGCCCCGGACACGGCAGTCGACGAGGGCGGCCTCTCCCCCGGCTTCGCCGCCATACCGGCGGTCCGGAGCACGACGCCGTCCGTCACCCCGTTGCGCGTCGTCCACGACACCGGCGGTGTCGATCTGGCCGAAGCCGAACGCGCCGCCGCCCGGTTCCTTGCTGCCCTTGGCATCGACACCAGTACCGAGAGCCTTCTCAACACTCCCGGCCGCATGGCCCGCGCCTACGCCGAACTGTTCAGCCCGCGGCCCTTCGACCTGACGACCTTCCCCAACGACGAGGGCTATGACGAGCTGGTACTGGCACGCGGCATCCCCGTGCGATCGGTGTGCGAACACCACATGCTGCCCGTCGTCGGCACCGCCCACGTCGGCTACCTGCCCGGCCACCGCATCCTCGGCCTGTCCAAACTCGCCCGCGTCGTCGAACACTTCGCCTGCCGCCCCCAGGTTCAGGAACGCCTGACCAAGCAGGTCGCCGACTGGCTCCAGGCTCAGCTCGAACCCAAGGGCGTCGGTGTCGTGATCGAAGCCGAGCACACCTGCATGACCCTGCGCGGCGTCCAAGCCACCGGCTCCAGCACCCTCACCTCCACCCTCCTCGGCACACTCCGCCACGATGCCCGCTCCCGCGCCGAATTCCTCGCGCTGACCGGCCTGACCGCCTGACAGGCCTCCGTGGCCGCGGTCAACGGCTTCACTCTGGCGATCGGCCTGCGCGCCGTCGACCGCCTTCACGGCCGACGCCTCACGTCCGGGCGTCGTCCCGGCAGTGACCTGCGGTTGCGCCTGCTGCCCCGCCCCACCCTGCCGAGGGGCGGCACCGCCCGTCCATCCGTGGCGACGCCCATGTCCCGCCCCTGTTCGCGCCTGGCACCATGAGCCCTTGCCGCGCCGGATCACCTGCCCGGTCCCGCCGCGCTCCGCTGCACCATCGCAACGAACAAACAGACAACAGAGGGGATGGGCTGTGCCTGCTCCACGGATGCGTACGACACCTCTGCCAGGCATCGGGGTCCAGTACGACCTCAGCACCCGCGAGCACCGGCACCTGTCGGTGATCGCCCACCGGGACGGAACCCGGACGGTGAACGTCTACCGGGCCGACGACCCCGACGCCTGCGCGCAGTCGCTGCACCTCACGGGTGCGGAGACGGCGTCCCTGATCGACGCGCTGATGCCCGACCACCACAGCCCCAACCTGCTGCACACCACCGATCTCGGTCTGGTCGCCGAGCGGATCGAACTGTCCGCGCACTCGTACTGGAACGGCCGCGTGCTGGGCGAGACCCGGATGCGTACCGAGACCGGTGTGTCGGTGGTCGCGGTCCTGCGCCGGGCGGAGGCGCGCCCCTCCCCCGCGCCCGACTTCCGGCTCGCCGGCGGGGACACCCTCATCGTGATCGGCACCCGCGAGGGCGTCGACGCGGCCGCCGCGATACTCGGACGGGAGTGATCGCCCGTGCACTCCGCCGTCTTCCTGATCGAGTTCGGTGCGATCATCCTCGGTCTCGGCCTGCTCGGCCGGGTCGCGGGCAGGCTCAAGTTCTCGCCCATACCCCTCTATCTGCTGGCCGGTCTCGCCTTCGGCGAGGGTGGCCTGCTGCCCCTGCCCGCCAGTGAGGAGTTCGTCGCGATCGGCGCCGAGATCGGCGTCATTCTCCTGCTGCTGATGCTCGGGCTGGAGTACACCGCCAGCGATCTCGTCTCCAACCTCAAGACGCAGTACCCCGCGGGTCTGGTCGACTTCACCCTGAACGCCGTGCCCGGCGCCGTCGCGGCGCTGATGATGGGCTGGGGCCCGGTCGCCGCGGTGGTGCTCGCCGGAGTGACCTGGATCTCCTCGTCCGGCGTCATCGCCAAGGTGATGGGCGACCTGAGCCGTCTCGGCAACCGCGAGACCCCGGTCGTCCTCAGCATCCTGGTTCTCGAAGACCTCGCCATGGCCGTCTACCTGCCCATCGTCACCGCACTGCTGGCCGGGGTGAGCCTGGCCGCCGGCAGCGCCACGCTGGCGATCGCTCTCGCCGTCGCCGGTGCGGTGCTGTTCGTCGCCGTCCGCTTCGGACGGCTGATCTCCCGCTTCGTCTCCAGCGACGATCCCGAGAAGCTGCTCCTCGTGGTCCTCGGCCTGACCCTGCTGGTGGCGGGTGTCGCACAGCAGCTCCAGGTCTCCGCCGCCGTCGGCGCCTTCCTGGTCGGCATCGCCCTGTCCGGCGAGGTCGCCGAGGGTGCCCATACGCTCCTGAGCCCGCTGCGGGACCTGTTCGCCGCGGTCTTCTTCGTCTTCTTCGGCCTGCACACCGATCCGGCCAGCATCCCGCCCGTGCTGCTGCCCGCACTGGCCCTGGCCCTCGTCACCGCCCTCACGAAGATCGCCACCGGTTACTGGGCGGCGAAGCGCGCCGGTGTCGGCACGAAGGGGCGCTGGCGCGCCGGCGGAACGCTGGTCGCGCGCGGCGAGTTCTCCATCGTCATCGCCGGTCTCGCCGTCACCGCGGGCATCGAACCGGCGCTGGGGCCGCTGGCCACCGCGTACGTCCTCATCCTGGTGGTGATCGGGCCTCTGACCGCCCGCTACACCGAACCCGTGGCCGTCTGGATCAGCACGCGCCGCAGCCCTGACGAGCCGGGCCCGGCCGCGACGCCGCCGTCCTCCGCGCGACACCCGGAGGCCGTACCGGACCAGGACCCGGCCGGCCGCGCGTGAGCGGGGACAGCCGGGGGGGGGGGGGGGGGGGGGGGGGGGGGGGGGGGGGGGGGCTGCTACTTACCGCCCCTCGTGCGAATCTGTGGATGGTGTCAAGG
>NZ_JBVJAH010000009.1:0-199603 GCF_055590785.1 Streptomyces sp. NPDC041796 | reverse complement strand
ATCCCCCCGCCCCCCGATGGCCCCCCCCCCCCCCCCCATCCCCCCCCCCCCCCCCCCCCCCCCCCCCCCCCCCCCCCCCCCGCCCCGGCCGACCGTCCGGGAGCGTGCCGGGCGTCGCGGGAAGGGCGTCGGCGGCGCCGGCGGACGAGGGGGCCGGGGTGGTTCAGGCGACGGTGACGATCACCTTTCCGCGGGTGTGGCCTTCCCTGTTGAGCCGCTGTGCGTCGGCGGCCTGTTCGAGCGGGAAGGTGGCGGCCACGTCCACACGCAGCTGCCCGCGCTCGGCGAGGACCGTGAGCGCCTCGAGGTCCTGGGCGTCGGGGCGGACGAAGACGTACCGGCCCCCGAGGCCGAGGACGGCGCCGTCCGCGACGGAGGCCAGCCGTCCGTCCTCGGCGAGCAGCCCGGGAGAGACCTTCAGGGCCTCGCCACCGATCAGATCGAGCACGGCGTTCACACCGGTCGGCGCCAGGGCGTGGACGCGGTCGCCGAGGCCCTCGCCGTACGTGACCGGTTCGGCGCCGAGCCCCCGCAGGTAGTCGTGGTTGCGTTCGCTCGCCGTGCCGATGACACGGGCGCCGAGTGCCCGGGCTATCTGTACGGCCAGTGAGCCGACGCCGCCCGCCGCGGCGTGCACGAGCACGGTGTCGCCGCTGCCCACGTTCAGGGCGCGGGTCAGTGACTGGTAGGCGGTGAGACCTGCCAGCGGGATGCCGGCGGCCTCCTCGAAGGGGAGGTTGGCGGGCTTGCGGGCGAGCGTACGGACCGGGGCGGCGACGTACTCGGCGAACGTGCCGCGGGAGACGAAGTCCTCCCGTACGTAGCCGATCACTTCGTCGCCCGGGGCGAACTCGCCGACTCCGACGCCGGCCTCCTCGACCACGCCCGCCACGTCCCAGCCGGGGATGACGGGGAAGACCGCGTCCATGACGCCGTCCAGGTAGCCGGCCTGGATCTTCCAGTCGACCGGGTTGACCGAGGCGGCTTTCACACGCACCAGAACGGTGTCGGGGCCGAGCTTCGGGTTCGGGACGTCGCCGTACTCCAGGACGTCCGGGCCGCCGTAGGTGCGGTAGGTGATGGCCTTCATGGTGGTACTCCTTGATGCGCGGGCGCAGGGGGTAGGGGGTTCGTCGGGAAGGGCGCGGGGACGCCGGACCGCGGGGGGTGGGACCGCGTGGATCGTCAGGCAGCCGCGGTGGCGGCAGCCGGCTCGGGGCCCGTCCCGGCGGCGTGCCGGTGTTCCGCGTGCGGAGCGTGCCGTTGCCGCTTCAGGCCGACCAGCGCGATGGCCAGGACGAACGCGAAGGCGACACCGGCGATGGTGAAGCTCAGCGTGAACTGGCTCTCGGCGGGCAGTGGCGGGATCCCGGCCGGAAGGTGCTCGATGGTCCTGGAGGCGAGCAGCGTCGTGATCAGTGCGCTGCCGATCGAGCTTCCGACGGATCGGGAGATGGAGTTGATGCCGTTGGCGACACCGGTCTGGTGGGGCGGCACACCTGCGACGATCAACGCGGGCATCGCGGCGTAGCCGAGGCTGATGGCCGTTCCCACAGCCATTCCGGCGCCGACGACCGAGAGCGTGGAGGAGTGAGCGGCGGCCAGCCACACGAAGCCGGCGATGCCGGTCACCGCGCTCAGGGCCAGGGTGAGACGGGGGCCGATCCCGCGGATCAGTACGCCGCCGAACTGGGCGGCCACGAGGGAGGCGATCGTACTGGGCAGCAGGTACTCGACGGAGGCGCGGAGCACTGAGGCGCCGAAGCCGTAGCCCGCGATGTCCTGGGGGACCTGCGCCAGGTAGGAGACGCCGAGGAACTGGGCGAACATCCCGAATCCGATGAAGAGTCCCGCGAGGTTGCTGAAGAGCACCGGGCGGTGGAGGAACATCTTCATGTCGACCATCGGTTCGCGCAGGCGGCTCTCCGTGAGGGCCCAGACGGCAGCCATCACGGCCGCTCCGGCGAAGCTGCCCAGGGTGGCGGCGGACGTCCAGCCCCACTCGTGCCCCTGCGAGATCGGCAGCAGAAGCAGGACCAGGAAGAGCGCGAGGGTGAGCGCCCCGAGGAGGTCGGTGCGCCCGCCGGTCTTGGCGCGGCTCGCCGGTACGAGGAGAACGACGGCGACGAGCGTGACCAGAGCCAGCCCGGCGGCCAGCCAGAAGACACGGTGGTAGTCGGCGTTGTCGCCACGGGTCAGCAGGCCGGTGCTGACCAGCGCGAAGCCGCTGCCGAAAGCCAGGGTGCCGCTGACCAGTGACATCGCACCGGGCAGACGGTGGGCGGCGACCTCCTCGCGGAGCACCGACAGTGCGAGCGGGAAGATCGCTGTGGCGGCACCCTGGAGGACGCGGCCCACGATCAGCCACAGGAGCGAGTCGGTGGTGGCGGCCAGGACCGATCCGGCGATCATCACCACCAGGACGCCGATCAGCGTGGGCTTCTTCCCGTGCTGGTCACCGAAGCGGCCGAGCAGAGGGGTGAAGACGGCTGCGGAGAGCAGGGTCGCGGTCGTGACCCAGCTGACCTCGGCCGCACTGCTGTCGAGGCTGGTGCCGATCAGGCCGAGGATCGGGATGACCAGCGTCTGCATCATCGACACGACCATGGCGGCGAGGCTCAGGACGAGCACGACCGCCGTCTCGCGGGACTGCCGGCCGGGCGGCGCGGCGGAGGTGTGGGACACGGGTGTTCTCTCCGGGCGGGGACGGGGGCCGGGGCCTGACGGGGGTCTCGGCCGGACGGGGAGATGCTTGATGAACTCAAGCAACGAGAATCGAAGGTACGGGTCAATGGTTGAGGAAGTCAAACTTTGAGTTCTCACCTAGACTGGGGGCATGTCCTCCCGTACGCCCGACGTGCAGCCGGCCTCCGTGACCTCAGCCCCGCAGGCCGGCGATCCCACCTACGACCAGCTCCTGGAGCGCCTGGCCCGCGCGGCCGCCGGCTACTACCGGGACCTCACGGCGGCGGCCGCGGGGCAGGGGCTCACCATGACGCAGGCCAAGATGCTCATCCTGTTGCGGCAGCCCCTGCCCATGCGTGCGCTCGCGGGGCTGCTCGCCTGCGACGCCTCCAACATCACCGGGCTCGTCGACCGGCTGGAGGCACACGGGCTGGTCTCCCGGCACCTCAACCCGGCCGATCGGCGGATCAAGAACGTCGTGGCGACGGAGAAGGGCCTGGAGGCCGTCCGCCTGATCCGCGCCGACATGCGGGCCACCTCCGCGGCCTTCAGCCGTCTCGACGACGAGGGCCGCCGCACCCTCTACGAGCTCCTCGGCCGCATGCACCCCGACACGACGGACTGACCCCGGCCCGGCCCTCCCCGCGGCCCCGGCCGGCCCGCCAGGCCACGGCACTGGCCAGGCCCCCGGCCCCGGCCCTCCCCCGCCCCCTCCCCGGCCGGCCCGGCTGCCGGCCGGGCCCGGAGCGGTCGAGGCCGCGCGTGTCACTCCGGATCCTTCCGGGTGCCTTGATCGACGCTCCCCCCACTACCTTGTCGGCGGCGCCCGCCAGACCGACAGCCCGGAGCCGGGGGAGCAGCGATGCCGACGACCGCCACCACCGACCGCCCACCCGCCACGGCGACTGCCTCAGCGACTCTCACCGGGATTCTCACCGGGACGGCCACCGGGACGGCCACCGTGCTCAGGCGCCGGGAGCGCGAGGTGCTCGCCGCGGTCGGCTGCGGCCTGCGGGACGACGAGATCGCCGCCGCCCTCGCCATCCCGGAGGACGCCGTGGCCGAACACCTCGCGCGGATCCTCGTGAAGCTCGGTCTGCGCGACCGGGCCGCCGCCATCGTCCACGCCTTCGACTGCGGCCTGGTCGCCCCCGGACGTGGCCCCCGCCCACAGTCGGTGAGGACGGTGCCGCGGACCACCGCCGACCGAGCGGCCGGACCGAAGGTGCGGATCTCCGTGCTCGGTCCGCTGCAGGCATGGCACGACGGACGGTCCCTGAACCTGGGGCATCTCCGCCAGCAAGCCGTACTGGCGGCGCTGGCGCTGTCCGCGGGGCGGACCCTCAGCAGGCAGGAACTTCTCGACGACGTATGGGGGACGGAACCGCCGGTCGCGAACGTGGTGCCGGTGTACATCTACCGATTACGCAAGAGCCTGCGCGTCGGGGACGGCCCGGACTCGGTCATTGAGCACGGCCGCCGCGGTTACCGGCTGGTCCCCGGCGCAGTCGACGTGGACGTGGCACGCATGGAGGAACTGGTCGCCGACATCGGGGCGGCCGATCGAGCGGGGGAAGCGACCGAGGTGGTCCGCCTCTGTACCCAAGTGCTGGACCTGTTTCGTGGGGAGCTCCTGGGCGGACTGCCCGGGCCGCTCGCCGAACTGGAGCGGCTGCGGCTCACCGAGCGCAGGATCGCCATCGTGCAGCGGAAGTTGGAGTGGCAGCTGCGGCTGGGCCAGGACGCGGAAGCCATCGCCGAGTTGTACGCCCTGTCCGCGACGTACCCCCTCAACGAGCCACTGGCCGCGATGCTCATGCGGGCGCTGTACCGGAACGGCCGGCAGGCCGACGCGTTGACCGTGTTCGCGCGTGCCCGCCGACGTCTCGCCGACGACCTGGGGGTCCCTCCGAGCCGGATGCTGCGGCGGACGCACCAGATGATCGTGCGCGGTGACGAAGCGGGCCTCGGTCTCACCCCTCCGGTCGGCCGGACACGTGCACGTCGCCCCGGAACGACGCGGCGTCGATGACGCCATCACCACCTGTCAGCGGCCGGTTCCGCGGTGCCGATGACAGATGGCGATGACAGATGGCGATGGGGGTTCCGCCAGGCCTCCGCCCGCCGGTCGTCCGTCTTACGCGGGGTACCAGGCGCCGTTGTACCACTGCTCGTTGGCGCTGTCGTTGTGGTGGTCCATGTTGAAGTCGTGCGGGTAGTTCTTGACGTGGTTGTTCGGGTAGGTCCAGATGCCGGCGGACTCGTCGCAGACGTAGTCCCAGTGGCAGATCGTCTTGACCGGCACGTTGCCGAAGAACCTGTCGGCGCCGGCGAGCGGAGCGCCGACGAAACCGCCGAACGGCACGGCTCCGCCATTGGCACCGGGAGGGCCCTGGCGCTTGGGGTCCGCGATGAGAATGGCGTTGACGTTGTCGAACGTCTGCCAGTTCTCGGTGACCCAGATGTGCACCACCGCGGCGCCCAAGGAATACCCGCCCATTTTGACGTGCTGGTCCGGGCACGCGGCACGCTGGTTCCGGACCAGCCGGTTCAGCTCGTTGACGCCCGCCCGCGCGCTCGCACCGTTGGGAATCTGGGTGGGGTACCCGACGTGCTGCTGGATGTTGCCGTAGAAGCCGTCGTTGTTCCACGAGCTTCCCGTGCCACCGACGACGATCGTATAGGTGCCCTCGCACGGAGCAGCTGCTTGCGCCGTTGACCCCTGTGCCACTGAAAGCCCGGTCATCAGCAGTAGTCCGGCCAACACCGCCGGGATCCTTCGTGCTCGCATTCGATCCTCCCCATGTAGGCGGCCTGCGCGTCCGCGATGCGATGCGGTGCGGTACGCGGTCGGCCGAGGTCACCCGACGACAGTGGCAGTGGCCGATGACATCCCGATGAAACCCGCGGGGCCCAGGAGCCGGTGAGGAGTGCGAGCGGATCAGGGTGGCCGCGGGAGGTCATTCCATCGATGCTTCATCGGTGGCCTCTACTGTCGGCCGCCGGCACGGGCGCCCTCCACGCGGCCCCGGTGGCGATTCCGCAGGACCGATGTCCGCCGGCATCCGCGGAATCCACTCACGACGGAAAGGCACACCATGGCAGGAAGAGGCTTATCCAGCAGCGGCTTGTCAAGAAAAGGCTCGTCAAGAAGAGGCTCGTACCGCGTGTCCACAGCACTGGCCGTCATGGCCGGCGTCTTGGCGCTGCTCATCGGAATGACCGGCTCGGTCGCCGTCGCCCGGCCGGGGCCCCTTCCGGACCCGGGTGACGACCGCTCCGGCGTCTCCCGGTATTTCAGTGGTCCCCAGGGGTTCGCCATTCCGACGGAGCCTTGCGATCCGGCCGGCCCGTCGCCCACCGACGGCATCATGGCCGACCAGCTCAATCCACAGCTGCACGCGAAGATGGCCGGCTACTTGGACGCCTACAAGGTGTCCTGCGCACGGATGGTCACGCAGGCGGTGAAGGACCGGGGGCTCAACCCGAGAGCCGCAGCGATCGCCATCGCCACGATCATCGTGGAGAGCAGCATGAACAACTACTCCCAGGCCGTCGACCACACCAGCCTCGGGCTGTTCCAGCAGCAGGACTGGTGGGGCACCCGGGAGGAGCGGCTGAACCCGGCCCACGCCACCAACGCCTTCCTCGACGCGATGGAACGGCTCTATCCGGGCGGCTCATGGAACAACGAGGCGATCGGCGTGGTGTGCTGGCGTGTTCAGCAACCGAGAGAGGACCTGCGCCACCTCTACGGCATCGAGGCGGACGACGCGGTGCTCATCGCCAACGCGCTGTGGTCCGGCATGAGCGGCGGCCCCAAGCACCCGTACGCCTCCGGGCGAGTGGTGTCCGGGCGGTCCGCGGACGGGCGGCTGGAGGCCTTTGCCGCCGGTGCCGACGGCGTGTACCACGCGTGGCAGACCGAGGTGAACGGCAACTGGTCGCCGTGGCGGTTCGCGGGAGGTCCGCGCGATGCGCAGCTGGCGGTGGCGTCCAACGCGGACGGCCGGCTGGAGCTGTTCGCGCTGTCGGACAGCACGTTCGATCACATGTGGCAGACCTCGCCCGGCGCGGGCTGGTCCGCCTGGGAGAACTT
Organism: Streptomyces sp. NPDC041796; assembly: GCF_055590785.1. Taxonomy (NCBI): domain Bacteria; kingdom Bacillati; phylum Actinomycetota; class Actinomycetes; order Kitasatosporales; family Streptomycetaceae; genus Streptomyces; species Streptomyces sp. NPDC041796. Next base: position 192,819 of record NZ_JBVJAH010000009.1, on the reverse strand, counting down.
CGGCACCGGTGGGTACCGACTCGCAGCGGGCACCAACGCCGACGGCCGCATCGAGGTGTTCGCCTCCAACACCAACGGGGTGTTCCACCGCTGGCAGACCGCGCCCAGCGGCGGCTGGGCCCCCTGGAAGGGCACCGGTGGTGGCCCGGCCCATGCGCGCCTCGCCATCGAGAACGCCCCCGATGGGCGGCTCGAGGTCTTCGCACTGTCGGACTCGACGTTCGGGCACCTGTACCAGACCGGCGTCAACGGCGGCTGGTCCGCCTGGGAGAACTTCGGCGGCGGCGGACACGCCGTCGCCGCCAGCTACAACCAGGACGGCAGGCTCGAGGTGTTCGCCTCCAACGCCAAGGGGGTGTTCCACCGCTGGCAGACCGGACCGAGCTCGTGGTCGGAGTGGGCGGGCACCGGCGGGATCTCCAACGCCGAACTGGCCACGTCCCGGTCGGTCGACGGCCGGGTGGAGGTGTTCGCGATCAACGCCGACACCGCGAGCCACGCCTGGCAGACCGGCCCGAACACGTCGTACTCGCCGTGGGAGACCTTCGGTGGCGGTGGCACCGGGATCGGTGCGGGCAACAACGCCGACGGTCGCATCGAGGTGTTCGGCACCAGCCACGCCGGTGTGCATCACAAGTGGCAGACCGGGTTCACCACGTGGTCGGAGTGGGCCTGGCTCAACGATGCGGGCCCGGCGGTCACCTGAGGCTCGTACGGGCGCTTCCCCGTGAGGAGTCGGGCCTGGCCGACCGGGCCACCCACCGTGCATCGCTCCAGCCGGCCGCCAGGGTCGGCTGGAGCAGGCACACCAGCTCGATGTGCATTCGGTCCGGTGATGCGTGGAGCCGGCGGGACGGTCAGGCGGCGAAGGCCCTTTCGAGCCTGGGAATCAGGTCCCGGAGATCCTGTTCCCAGCAGCCGGCGTTGTGGCCGCCGTTGCATTGCGTTCCCCAGGAGGAGCCGTCTCCGTAGTTGACGTAGTAGTACGGCATGCCCAGGGCGTCCATGCGGGCCTTGACGTTCTTGGCCGCGCCCTCGAGCCAGAACTCCGCTTCGAGGGGCGAGCCGCCGCCGTTGCCCACGTAGATGGAGACACCCATGCCGGCGAGTTTGTCCATGTGCTGTGACGGGTCGACCTGGTTCCACCGCCAGTCGGCGTTGAACACCGGATAGGGCGAGCCGAACAGCGCGTCGCTGTCCACACCGGGTTTGTACGGGGAATCATTGGGGTCGCAGTTCCCGGACGCCGAGCCGCAGATCCAACCCGCCGCGTCGATGAGGGAGGCGACGACGGCCAGCCGCAGGTCCATGGAGTTGGCCGACAGGTCGATGTCTCCCGACAGGGACGCGGTCTGGCTGAACAGGTCCGGACGCGCCTGGGCGTAGTGGAAGGCCCCGAACCCGCCCATGGACACCCCGGCGATGGCCCGGGCCTTCTTGGTGGCGATGGTCCGCAGGTTCGCGTCGATGAACGGAATCACCTGCTTGAGGTGGAAGTTCTCCCAGTTCTGGGCGCCGGCCTGGGTCTTCTGGTTGAGCCAGTTGGCATACCAGCCTCGGGCGCCTCCGTCCGGGATGACCGTGATCATGGAGTCCGACATGGACAGAGCCGGATAGGTCTGCTGGACCGGGTCGTCCGGTGAGCCGTGCAGGAAGTAGAGCACCGGGTAGCGCCTGTTCGGAGCGTCGTGGTAGCCGCTCGGCAGGATGATTTTGATGTGCTGTTCGCCCGCGACCTCGGGCGTGGTGACCGTGAGGGAGAAGTTGGTGGCATTTCCTGTCGCCGTGCCGACCTGCGTCAGGCCGAAGCCGTTCGTCATCGGTGGCGGCGCGGTGCCGTCGGCGGCCTGTGCCCCTGTCGCCGGCGTCATGATGGCCACAGCGGCGACCATCCAGGCCACCACTATGCGCCACCCTCGCGACTTCGGTTTTCCTGACTTCGGTTTCCTTGCCTGCGACGTACTGGCGTGCGCGTCACTTGCCACAGCGTGCCCTCTCGGGAAGCGATGGAATTCCGGATGGAAGGGCACGCCGGTGACTGCCATCGAGGCTCCGGCGTGCCCGTACGTCGATCTCAGTCCAGGACCTTGACCTCCCATGCCGGTGAGGCCGCGATCTGTTCCTCGGTGAACCGCTCGGTCACCCACCGCCCTGCCGAGAACAGCTTGGTCTGGTCCGCGTAGTGCGGCGAGTTCGGGTTGGCCGACTGGGAATAGGCCATGACGGAGAGCGCCTGTGGTGGGCCGTCGGCGGTGAACCGCACCTGCTGGATGAAACTGGACCCGAAGACGACGTCCGGTTTTCCGTCGACCTGGCCGGTAGTGATCACGTTCAGCACGCCCAGTTGGCTGATCGATCCGTGGATCGGGATCTGCTCTCCCCCGCGGGTGACCTTCTGTACGTCCGACAGGGGGGCGTTCAGCGCAATGCCCGCCTTGCGCAGCGCGAGAACGGCCCGGCCCAACGCGTCCCGGACGGCGGAGCTCCCGGAATCCAGCGAGTTGGGGGTGTGCACCGGGTCCGTGGGGTCGAACGGGACCCGCCACGGGAGTCTCTCGATCCCCTGTCCATTGAGCAGCAGGTACCAGTAGTTGGCGAACAGCCAGGATCCCCGGCTGTCCGTCGTGTAATCGTGGTCCTTCCAGGCCGCCAGGACCGGGCAGGCCTCGCTCACATTGACCAGCGTGCCGTCCACCAGGATGAGCCCGAAGGGGACGCTCCGGCACATCGTCACCGTGGCGTCGAGGGCCAGGTCGGCCGCCCTGCTGTTGTCGGCGAACAGCAACCGCCCCATGGTCTCCGGCGTGAAACCCTTGCCCGGCAGGCCATCGGTACCGTTGATCCGGTTCTGCGCGGTCAGGATCAACTCCTGGGTCCGCAACGAGCGGGGTGCCGCGGAGTCACCCATCACCCTGGGGAAGGCCAGCGGCTGCTCCGGGTTGGCCAGCCAGGGGCTGTCGTTGGCGTTGCCCACGAAGTCCGACCGGATCAGGCGCGGTTGCTTGTGCGGGTCCAGGAGCCCCGGCGCGACCGCGTTCGGGTCATCGGGCCAGTCGCACGCGCTGCGCTTGCCGTCGAGGATGGAGATCGGCGGCACGTTCGGCAGCCGTAACGACTGGTTGAACAACAGCTGGCCGGTCTGGGTGAGGCACGACCGCGCGTGCTCGTCGGTGATGTTCGGGGTGGCCTGGATGTCCGCGTACAGGGCGTTGCCCTTGCGGTCGGAGGCGACGGTGTTGAAGAAGGGGACGCCCTGCGTGGTCTCGAGGGTGTGCACCACGTCGTGGACGTCCTTGGCCTGGTCGAGGCGGAACCATGTGTTCAACGCCCTCAGGTTGTTCATGTTGACGTCGCGCACCGCGTGCGCGCTGACCACCCAGGGCAAGGGGACGCCCTGCATCGACGTGGTGATCGGGCCGTAGCGGGTGGACCACAGCGTCCTGGTGACCTTGCCTATGGAGCCGTCCGCGTTCAGGACGTCGACACCGACCTGCTGCGAGGTCATCTGTTCCCACGTACCGTCCACCAGGTACTTGGTCGGGTTCAGCGGATCCACCTGTACATCGAACAGCCCGAACGGAGCCACCGTGGCGATCGTGTGGCTCCAGGCGACGTTGTCGTTGTAGCCGATGTTCACGGCGGGGAATCCCAGCAGGGCGGCCCCGGAGACATTGACCTCTCCCGGGATCGTGAGCTGGCTCTGCCACATCCGGTTCTTGCCCTGCCACGGAAAGTGCGGGTTGGCCAGCAGCATGCTGGTGCCGCCGGACACGCCCTGCGAACCGACCGCCAGCGCGTTGCTGCCCATGCTCTGCTGACGGCTCACCGCCATCGCGTCGCGTATCTTCGCCGCCGTCTTCGCGGGTGAGACCGCCGGCTGCGCGGCGGCCGACGCCCCCGGGGGTGCGGCGTTCACCTGACCGTCCAGCAGCGCATCGGCACTGCCCATGATGATCTCGGCGTGCGCGTGCCGGTAGACGTCCAGCTCGGTGATCGGCCGCACCCAGGCCGCGCCGCGGCAGGCCGGGTCGGAGATGTTGTTCACGCCTGTCTCGGCCAGGTATCTGTTGTATCCCTGGACATAGCCGCGAATGGCCTCTTCGACCTTTGGCTCCGGCCCGTTGGGGGCGGGCTGGTCGAGCAGCCGCTCCACCACGCGGTTGTCCTTGATCCGCTGGAAGTACAGGTCGCTGTTGAGATTGGTGGTGCTGTTCTGGTTCTGGCCGGGGCTCGCTCTGCCGGCGGGTCCCAGGTAGCGGGACCTCTGGGCATTGACCATCAGATAGGTGTCGGCCAAGGTGCAGACGTTGTCCTTGGCCGCCGCGTATCCGTAGCCCGTTCCCAGCCCTTCCCAGTTCGAGGCGATGATGTGCGGGATTCCGTACTCCGTGTAACGGATCGTCGGCCGTTCCGGCCCCGGTTCGGCGGCGGCCGCCCCCGTACCCGTCGACCCGGTGACCGCCACCGTGCTCATGACCGCCACCGCGGCCGTGACCGCCGTCGACAGCCTCGCTCTGCGTCTCCTCCGCACCATCGAACCGTCCCTCCCCTGTGGCCCAGGCTTCGTTCGAACGCGAGCAGGTTAAGGAGGACCGATGAAATCCCGATGATGCCGCTGAGCTGCGGGCGGGCGGGCCCGTGGACGGCCTGCCGGCTGTCCCGCCACCCTGCCACCCGCCCGGGAGAGGCAGGCTTCGGTTGTGGTGGGATGCCGCGAGGCGACCGGGAGCAGGTTGGGGCAGCGGACGCTGGAAGAGTGACCGTACCGTGCCCCGGTCCGCCGGTGGTCCGGGGCACGGCCTCCCGCCTCAACCACGCTGCGGGAACGTCCAGTCGGGCCCAGCGTCGACCGTCTCCGAGGTGATGCGGCTCAAGTCAACGGCGATGCAGCCGTGCGCGGCGCGGCCGGCAGCCGCGGGTATGGTCACACCGCGCTGACGGGAGCGATCAGCTCGGCGGTGTTCTCCGCCGGGACGGGACTGGACCGGGTGTTGATCAGGTCGCCCGGTTCCAGGACCCCCGTTCCGGCGAGGTCCACGTGGACGCGGAGCCCGTAGGAGTCGCTGGGGTCGAGATCGGGCACATCCACGCTGAACGGGATGCGGCCACCCGGCGTCAGCGGTACGTCCGTCAGAACCTGCGCACCCACGACGACGGAGGGCGCGTCCGCCAGTGAGACGTTGCGGACCTCCACCAGGACCCGGGCGGCCACGGTCGCGGGTGCCTCGGTCGGCAGGGACACGACGCCACTGATGATGTGGCTCATACCGGCCTGCCCACCAGCGGCCGAGGCGCCGTGACCGGTGCCTGGCCTCTCTCATCGATCCGCGCAAGCAGCCCGGCGACCTCAGCAGTGATCGGCAAGCCTGTCCGCTCCTCGACGAACAGCCACTGCCCGGCCGGGTTCACCTCGAAGAACACGTAATGCCCGTCGGGGCGCCGCCGCAGGTCGATGGCTCCGTACACGAGACCGAGGCGGCGCATCAGACCGAGGAGCATGTCGGTGAGGGCCGGCGGAAGAGCCACCGGTCGCACCAGGGCTTCATCCACCACCATCCGCATGTCGACCGGATAGCTTGTGGCCGTGGCATCGATCTCGGCGGCGAACACACGATCGCCCACGACAGTCACGCGGAGGTCGGCCCCTGGTACGAACTCCTGGAAGATCACAGGAGCGTAGCGTACGGATTCCAGGTGATCGAGGTCCTCCCAACGGACCAGCCTGGTTTCCCTCCATGCGTCGACGTTGGCGAGGAACGCCTTGAAGACGGTGCGTCCGACGCCGACGTCCTGGATGAAGGCGCGAGCCTTCTCCGGCTGGTTGGTCACCAGGGTGCGTGGCAGCGTCAGACCAACCTGGCGCGCCACGTCCCACTGGTACGGCTTGTGGTGGGCGATCTGGTCCAGCACGGGGGGATTGACCCATGTGCAGCTGAGTGAGTGGAACAGGCCGTGCAGCGCCTGACCGGTCTCACTTGCCGCGAATCCCCGGTCACGGGCGCCGCCCAGCCCCTGGTCGACGGTGAACGGGCGTACCCTCCGCCACCACGCCACGCGACACCGGTCCAGCGGGACCTGCCTGGTAGGGGTGGTGAGCGCAAAGTCCGGCTGCCCGGCCGCGGGGTAGCCCAGGGTGATCCCACCACGGGCGGGGAAGTCGGCCAGGTCGACACGGACCACCTCCCGGCCGGCCATCTCCAGTCGGCGCATGACCCCCAGGGTGTGATCCTCGTCGTAGGAGACGATCAGAATCATCTCGGTTGTCCGGCAGTTCCGGCGAACAGTGGTGAGAGTTGAGCCAGGAGAGTGTTGTGGCTCGCCGTTGCAGCCGAAAGTCCTTGCTGAAGAGCGCCGACCATCTGGGTGAGCTGGCGCACCTGTTCGGCCAGTCCGTCGGGCTGGCCGGTCAGAGAGGGAGACTGATGTGAAGTGGCCAGCACGAAGGGGCTGCCGAGCGCGGGAGCCTGAAGATCCAGGCCGGGCACCTTGGGGGGCTGATCGGCCACCGGGTCCTTGGCCATTTCCTTGAGCGTGAAGTCGTTGACCGGGTCCTTGGCGATCTCCTTGAGCGTGGAGACGGGTGCCGGGTACATCGCGTGGACTCCGTCGATGTCACCCTGTGACAGCCCGGTACGCTGCCCCATCTCCACGCCGGGGGGCAGCGGCTGGCGCGCGATGATGGTCGGCTGACCGGGGTCGATCGCGAACGCGTGGGGCGGGTAGTGCATCAGCGAGCCGTAGTCGTACGGTCCCAGGTCATCGCCGTCGCTGATGTGCTGAAGGAAGTTGTGCTGCATGGAGGGGTCGATGTTCGCGAACACGATGGTGACGAACTGGTCGCGGTCTTGACGGCTCTGCTCGTGCCACAGACCCACCGCGTGACCGATCTCGTGGATGGCATTGCCGGTGGAGCAGTTGGGGCCCAGCGTGATGTTCTGCATGCCGCCCCGTCGGCCGACGCTGGAAGAGCACCCGCCGCCCGGAACGAAACGTACGAAGTCGGGGAACTGTGTCGCGTTGGCGGGAGTCCGCTGAACGAAGCGGATACGCGTACGGGACTCCCAGTGGGCGATCGCATTCGTGACTCGCTGCTGGTCGGGAAGGCCGGGATCGATCTCGAAGGGGATCGTCGCGTTCGGCCAGCGGAACTGCTGCCCGGTGATCCCGACCGAGGCGAGCACGAGCTGATCATGGACGGCCGAGTCGGCGTCCTGCACCTCTTGCACGGTACCGAGGACGATGTCACCTTCGACCACCGCCATCCCGTCCACCTCGGCGTACTGAACGCCCTTGGCGCGGAAGTTCACACCGTCCAGCAGTGCGGTACCGATGACCGGACCGGACCGGAACTCGCCGCTGCCGCTTCCACCTCGGCCGCTCCCCTCGCCCTTGCTCGCTCGCCCTCCCCGGGCGGTGGTCGTTTTGCGAGCCGTCGTTTTGCGAGCCGTCGTTTTGCGGGCGGCGGTCTTCTTCGTTCGACCGGCCGACTCGGACGGGTTGGCGTTCATGTTCACCTCAGTGCAGGGGACAAGGACACGTCACCTGTCATCTATTCCACCTGACGCCTGTCATCGTTACGCCGTCCAGGTGTGGAATCGGCCGCTTCGAGGGCGACGACCAGGCATCGCCGGCAGGCGGCTGGGACCGGCCCTGACCTGGGGATGCGTCCTTGCCCCGTTACGGACGATGCAGGACGGGCGTCAGAAGGCGTGTTACTGGTCGGACGCGAGGCGGGACGAGCCGGTCTTCGCCCGCCGCGCCTCGCGCCCGGCACGAGGTCGCGCTCTCAGCGCCGGATTTCCAGCCGCGCCCTCTCGTCGGGCGTCGCGATGTCCCAGAAGCGGGCGATGCCCCGCGCGTCACGATAGGCGCCCGTGCCGCCGGTGATGGCCATGTCGAGGGAGGCCGTTCCCTTCGTCCACAGGGACTGCATCGTCACAGAACCCCGCTCGACCTCCATCGTGATCACGCACTGCGATGTGAGTTCTTCGCCCTTCATATGAACGACCTGACAGGATCCGCCCCCGCGCCCGACACTGCGCCCGTCCTTTATGGCGGTGCCGGAGTACACGTCCATATCACCCAGGCTCGGCCCCGCAGGGCCGAGATCGGCGGCCGTGTACTGATCGTTCTGGACCTTGAGTTCGAGAACCTCGACACGCCCCCTTTCCGGAGTTCCGGCATTTGCGCTGCCAACGGCCCACACCCCGACGGCAACCGCCGCAAGCGATGCCGAGGCGAACTTCATGAGCGTCGCTCGCCCGCGCAGCTTCCCTCGTTCCCCCCGGCGCATGGCAGTGGATCCCGAACCGCTGGTGACCATGATGGATGCTCCTCACTGTGAATTTCACGTGTCAACGCCTTCGACGCCGGACTCTTCCGCACGCGCCAAGACAGGCCGAGGCGGAAAATGCGGCGGCCTCAGGCGGGCTGGTCCTTGTCGGACGGGAGCCAGACCGTCATGGTCGCCGGGTCGACCGGAATCGAGACGTGCTCGTGCGTGATGGACCACGTTCCGTTCGACCGCTGGAGGCAGACGCTCTCGCGCACCCATATCGAGGCCTGGAGTACGCCCTTCCGCTCCCCCGAGTCCAGGTGGAGCATGTGCGCGAGCGCGGTGTCCTCACCGGTCACGAGGGTGAGGTCGTGCGTCTCCAGGCTGATGGGACCGACGTATCCGTCGAACCAGCGCAGGAAGTTGCGCCGGATCTCGTCGGTTCCCGTGAACCGCAGCGGAGGGACGACGTCGTAGTAGACGGCGTCGGCTGCGTAGAACGACATGAGCCGGTCGATGTCCTTGGTCTGCTGGGCGTCGGCACGGCTCGCCAGAAGCGCCCGGATCTCGGACTCGTGGGTGGTCATCATGAACTCCTTCGGTCGTGGTGTGCTGCGGGACGGGATCAGGCGGCGCGGCCGGCCTTGAGCGCGGCGGCGACACCGACGACACGGCGGGCCTGGTGGCGAGCTGCCTCCAGGCTCACCTCTCCGGGCTCCCCGTCGCCGGCCACGTGGGAAGTGCCGTAGGGATTGCCCGACTTGGACTGGATCGGGTCGGTGTAGCCCGGGGGGACGATGATGCCGCCCCAGTGGTAGAAGGTGTTGCCGAGCGCCAGAAGGGTCGATTCCTGGCCGCCATGGGCGCTGTTGGAGGCGGTGAAGGCCGAGTACACCTTGTCGGCGAGCCTGCCCTCGAAGTACAGGGGGCCGGTGGTGTCGATGAACTGCCGCAATTGGGCGGCGGGGTTGCCGAAGCGGGTCGGGGTGCCGAACAGCACCGCGTCCGCCCACTCCAGGTCGCCGTGCCCGGCCTCGGTGACATCGGCGGTGTCCCGGTGATGCCGGGCCCAGGCCGGATGGGCGTCGATCGCCTCGGGCGGGGCCGTCTCGGCGACCTTGCGGAGCCGGACGTGCGCGCCGGCCTTCTCGGCGCCCTCGACGGCGGCTCGCGCCAGGGCGTGCACATTGCCGCTGGTGCTGTAGTAGATGACGGCGACGTTCACGGGCTCCATGCCGGTGTACCTCCGTTTGCTTCCGTCGCGTTCCGTTGTCGGTATGACGAGACGGCCCGGCGGAATGTGACGCGGGGCGCCGATCTCACATTTCGGGGCGCTGCCTCGTCAGAGAGGTGAGGGAAGTTCCGACCGAGGGAGCCGCACAACCATGACGCCCAGTCCGACCGCGCCGCAGGACGGCCGACTCGACCCGATGCCGAGCGCGCTCACGGGTGAACGCCGCCGGCTGATCAACCTCGCCTACCGGATGCTGGGGTCCCTGGCCGAGGCCGAGGACGTCGTTCAGGAGACGTACGCCCGCTGGTACGCGATGTCCCGGCGGCAGCAGGAAGCGGTGGCGTCCCCCCGGGGGGTGGCTGACCAAGGTCGCCGGCCGGATCTGCCTCGACGTGCTTCGCTCGGCAAGGGTGCGGCGGGAGCGTTACGTGGGGGAATGGGTCCCCGAGCCGCTGCCCGCGCGCACCGAGTGGCCCGTCGGCGCGCTGGACGACAGCACGGCCGATCCGGCCGATCGCGTGACGCTGGACGAGTCGGTCAGTATGGCTCTCCTGGTCGTGCTGGAGGCGATGACGCCGGCGGAGCGCGTGGCGTTCGTCCTTCACGACGTCTTCCGCTACCCCTTCTCCGAAGTGGCCGACATCGTCGGCCGCACCCCGGCGGCCTGCCGCCAGTTGGCGACCTCGGCCCGCCGCCGCGTCGACGCCGCGCGGGCTCCCCTGCCGCCGACGGCCCAGCGGGCCCGGGTCGTCAAGGAGTTCAAGCTGGCGTGGGAGGCCAAGGACATCAAGGCCCTCATCGGCCTGCTCGACCCGGACGCCACCGCCGTCGGGGACGGTGGCGGACTCGTCACGGCGCTGCTCCACCCGATCGAGGGCGCCGAGCGGATCGCCCGCTTCTTCGCCGGACGGACCCGCCCGGGCCGGCTGGCAGTGCAGGAGTGCACGGTCAACGGTGAGCCCGGTCTGGCGGCGCACCTGGACGGTGCGGTCGTGTCGGTGTACGCGTTCGACATCGCGGACGGCAGGATCCGTCGGATCTGGGCCGTGCTCAACCCCGAGAAGCTCCGGCCGTGGAAGAGGGAATGACGCCCGCCTCGCCCCGGTGGGCAGGGGTGCAGTGGGCTCGGTGGGCGGAATGAACGCAATGGACACGACGGGCACAGTGGGCGCAGTAACCGGGGCGCAGTGGGCGCGACGGGCCGGAAGCGCCGGCCAGGGCCCGCGAGCCGGCCAGGATCCGAAGGGCACGCCCTAGCCGACGTACCCCGGCCCTGTCAGTCCGTAATCCTCCGGAGTCTCCCGGACCCGTGCCTTTGCTACTTTCCGGACCGACCGCGCAACGCGTGACCGGCGGTCCTGTACCGCACCTCCGTCCCACTCACCCCGAGACTGCGAAGGCGGGCGCGTTCCATGCTTCCTGGAGTTCCCCGGCGCGCACTGACCTGGGCTCTCGCGGCGACAGCGGCCCTGCTGCCGCCGGTGCTGGTGCCGGTGTCCCCGGCGGCGGCCCGGACCGCGAGTCCAGCCGCGGCCTGTCCGGCCGCCGGTTTCGTGTCCCAGCACTTCCACAGCGGCCACAACGGCGTGGACATCGCCAACGACGTGGGGACACCCGTCTACTCCGTGGGTGACGGCGAGGTGACCGTCTCCGGGTACACCGGTGACTACGGCCAGTGGATCCGCGTACAGCATCCCGACGGGAGGATCTCCGAGTACGGGCACATGTCCCGGCGGGACGTCTCCGTCGGTGACCGTGTGGTGGCCGGCCAGCAGATCGCCCTGATGGGCTCCGAGGGGAACTCCACCGGTCCCCACCTCCATCTGCGGATCTGGGGAGACCGGTCCGCCTCGTACGGGATCGACCCCAAGGTCCACCTCGCGGAGCGCGGCGTGGTGCTGCCGTGCACCCCGGGCAGCGGTCCGCGACCACAGCCGTTGGTGCATCCGGCGGAGTCGGGCCGGGTGGTGGCGGCGCGGTCGGCGGACGGGCGCCTCGAGGTGTTCGCCGCTGGATCCGACGGTGTCCACCACGCCTGGCAGCGGGAGGTCAACGGGAACTGGTCGGCCTGGGAACCCCTCGGCGGTCCCGGTGACGCCGAACTCGCCCTCGCACCCGACGCGGACGGCCGCCTGGAACTGTTCGCCCTCAACGGGAGCACCTTCCAGCACCGCTGGCAACTGGCCCCGTCCGGTGGCTGGTCGGGCTGGGAGACGTTCGGCGGTGGCGGCCGGGACACCGCGGCCGGTGTCAACGCCGACGGCCGTATCGAGGTCTACGCGTCCGGCCCGGCCGGGCTCTTCCACAGGTACCAACTCGCCCGCGGCGGCGGCTGGTCGGACTGGGAGCCGGCGGGCGGTGGCCCCGCCGACAGCCGTGTGGAGATGGAGAAGTCCCCGGACGGCCGCCTGGAGGTCTTCGCCCTCAACGGCGACACGTTCCAGCACCGCTACCAGACCGCCCCCAACGGCGGCTGGTCCCCGTGGGGCACCTTCGGCGGCGGCGGGCACGACCTGACCGTCGACCACAACGCCGACGGACGCCTGGAGGTCTTCGCCTCCGGCCCGGTAGGCGTGTTCCACAAATACCAGACCGGACCCACCACCTGGTCCGAGTGGGAACCCACCGGCGGCCCCGCCGACTCACAGCTCACCAGTGAACGCACCCCCGACGGCCGCGTCGAAGTGTTCGCCATGAACGGCGACACCGCCATGCACCTCTGGCAGACCGCCCCCAACGCTCCCTACAGCGACTGGGGCCCGTTCGGCACCGGCGGTACCGAAGTGCTGGCCGCCGCCAACGCCGACGGCCGCATCGAGATCTTCGGCACCAGCCGCGCCGGCACGTTTCACAAATGGCAGACCGGCTTCACCACCTGGTCCGACTGGTCCTGGCTCAACGACACCGCGGGCCCCACCCTCGACTGACCCGTCTCCGTCCGCGCGGAACGCCCCTGCCCGGCCGTGCCTGGTACGGGGTACGGCGTCCGGCCACCCGTGTCCAGGAACGGCCGAGCGGCGGCCGGTGTCCGTGGAGGGCCTTCGTTCATCGCGCGGCCGTGCCCCTGGTGCCGGGCGGTCCCGCTCGCTGACCGGAGCGTGCGGATCTCGCCACAGGCAGGGCGAAATCGGCGTTTCGTCCGAGCCACCGATTTTCCGGAACCCCGGTTCCTCCCCTCCCCCACGGTGACTTTCCCCACCTTGCGCGGCCTGGACCGGGACCTCCGTGTCCAGCACGACAGGCCCGGTTCAGCGCTCCGGCCGGCCGCGGCGTCAGCCCGGTCTCCGCACCTTCCGGCGGAGTTTCTCCGGTCGGGCGGCTCGCCGCAGGCCCCCGAGAGCAGCGCTGGATCGCCGCTGCCGCGGCCGCGTCGTGGTCACCGGGGCACCGTGAGGAACCGCCCTTGCGCGGCCGTCGCGGAGTGTGCCGAGAAGGGCGCTTCGCGCGCCTCCCCCCGCGCCGCCGTGGCCGACAAGCCGGCTCCCACGGCCGTTTGGGCAAAGTGGCCAAAGTACGCCGGTGAACTCCCCTGACGGATGAGTATCGTTCCGCTCGTCCGGCAAGTGCGACGCGTGGAACGGGGGGAGCGGTGAGCGGCGTAGTCGTCCATCTGCCGCGGGGAAGCGGTGGCGCCGCCGGCGGCGAACCGCACGGTGACGCATTGACGTTACGCCTCGGCCCCGGCGAGGTCGCCCGTTTCGGGCGGGGCTCCACGGCGATCCCGGTCGAGCTGCGCCTCGCCGACCCGGCGATCTCCCGGCTCGCCGGTGAGATCCGGGTGACCGACGACCACTGGCAGCTGACGAACCACAGCACCACCCACAGCTACCTCGTGGAGAATCCGGAGGGAGCGGGGGAATACCTGAGAGTTCCGCCGCGACGGGTCGGGGCGCCCATTCCGTTCGAGTTCGCGCGCGTGGTGCTGCCCACTCGCGGCGATGTCACCGTCTCCTTCCAGGTGTTCGCCCCCGACCACGTCTACCTGGACCCGGAGGCCATGGGCGTCCCCTGGGGAAGCCGCACGGTCACCGCGTACTCCCTGGACGAGACGACCACGTACTTCCTCGTCCTCGTCGCGCTCTGCGAGCCGCGCCTGCGCGACCAGTCCCGCGTGGCGGTCCCCACCACTCCCCAGGTCGTCGAGCGGCTCAGGGGGCACGTCACCTGCGGCGCGCTGACCGCGCGGGCGGTCAGCGCGCACATCGACTACCTCGCCGAGGAGAAACTGCGCATCGGCGTCCTCGAAGCCCGTGAACCCGGCAAGGGCGACCGCCGGACCGGCAAGCGGGAGGAGATCGTCGGGCTCGCGCTGCGGTTCGGGCTGGTGCGGGAAGAGCACCTCGGGCTGCTGCCACCCCTGACCGGGGCCGGCGGGCGGGAGCGGCAGGCCGCGCGATGACACCGCCGTACGGATCGGGAGGCACCACGGAACGCGACCGGACGGACCTCCTCCCACCCGGCTGCCGGGTGGGGGGCTGGGTGGTCACCGAGCTGATCGGGTCCGGAAGCTGGTCCACGGTCTACGCGGCGCGGCCGGCCGACGGTGACCCGGACCGGACCGACGGGGCCCCCGCGGGGCGGCCCCCGGGCCCCACCGACGTCGCGCTCAAGATCATGCCGACCGCCGGGCTCGCGCCGCGGCAGGCACGCAGGATCGTGGAGTCCGCCCACCGTGAGGTCGAGCTCGGCCGCAGGGCCGGGCATCCCCGGCTGATCGGCCTCCTGGAGTCGTTCGTTCTCGTGGCACCCGACCGCCCCTCGTTGGAGGGCGCGATCGTGCTGGTCATGGAACGGGCCGCCGGAAGCCTGCGGGAACGTGTCGACGCGGGGGTGCCCGAGGCCGATCGCGGCCGGCTGATCGCGGGCATCTGCGAGGGGCTGTCGCATCTGCACCGGTCGGGCTGGGTCCACGCCGATCTCAAGCCGGAGAACGTCCTCCTGGGCAAGGACGGCTCGGTGAAGCTCTCGGACTTCGGTCTCGCCACGGAGCTGACGGGGACACACGGGTACGCGCCTCCCATGGGCACGCTGGACTACCTGCCGCCCGAGCGCTGGAGGGCGCCCCTCGGCGAGCTCGGTGTGCGGGTCCGGCCGACCGCCGACATCTGGGCCCTGGGCATCGTCATCCACGAGGTGTTCGCGTCGGGCGGCTCACCGTTTGCCGGCGCCACACCGTTGGCGCGGGGTGCCGCCGTCCAGGAGTACGGCGAGGGGCGTGCCCCGCTGCGCATGGACCACGCCGTGCCGCCGTTCTGGCGTGCGCTGGCCGCCGACTGCCTGGCCCCGACCCACGCGGCGCGCGCCCCCCACACCGCCGAGAGCCTCCTCGCCCGCATCGCCGCCCACCAGGAGACGCCCGGGACGGGGGCGGGGCGGCTGCGGGGCCGGGCCCGCGCCGCCGTCCTCGCGACCACGCTGTGCGGGATCGCCGGCGCGACCCTCTGCTCGGACGCGGCACGGATGAGCGCGTCCGCACCGCCCGGCCGGGCGGGCGCGGCGCCCGGCACGATCCGGGTGTTCAACGCGGAGCGGGGCTGCCAGGAGCGGGTCGACCGGGACCCGCAGTGCAGTCTGGGCCTGGCGATCGATCCCGTGCAGCCGTACACCGCGGAAAACGTCGTACCGACACGGGTGTGGCACGGCGACGTCCTCACCGCCGACTGTCAGTTGCCCGACGGGAAGCTCATCATCGACGAGGAGGACCTTCATTCCACCCGCTGGTTCCGCGTCCGTCTCCCGCCCGGCTCCACGCCTCCCGAGGCCTGGCTCCCCGCCGTGCGCACCAAGGAGCGGCCGCCGTTGCCGCAGTGCCCGCGTCCCGCGGCCGGGCGCTGACGCGGGGCGCCGCCGCTCCGGGCCGCTCCGTACCCGGCCGAACGGCCCCACCCGGGATGCGGCACCATGATCACATGGACGTGCAACGGGGAAGCCTGCAAGAGGAATCGATCGCGGATCTCGCCCGGCGGCTCGTCGCGGCGGGCACCGGCGGCTGGACGCCGGACGGGGTGAGGGCCTTGGCGGCGGAGCTCGGCTGGGCCTGGAACGACACACCGGACGGTCCCGCCCTGATGACCGGCCGGTCGACGGGCGCCGCGCGCCTGCGCCCCGCCAGCAGGTTCGAGGAACGTTACGTCGGCGGCGAGTCGTACGTGGAGCTCGCGGTCCCGGTGGCGACCGCCGCACCGGACGCCACGGCGCAGGCGGCCGCGTTCCGCGCCGTCAAGGACGAAGTGACCGCGGCGCTGGGCAAACCGTCCGTCCTGGGTTCGCACGGCGACATGGGCCCCTTCTACGACAGCGGGCCGCTGTGGGGCGCGCCCTTCCTGCGCTGGCGCGGCAGGCCCGACACGCTGGAGCTGCGCGCCGGGAAGTCGGGGCCGGAACTGGTCCTGCAGCCCACCGACCCGGCGGAGAACTGGTTCTGGCGCCAGGGTGTCGGTGAGGAGCACTCGATCAGCGGCTTCTTCGGCAGCAACCGCGACCCGGCCAACACGGGCCTCGGCTTCCCCGGCGGCTGGACCGCCCGGAGCTGGGAGACCGTGGCCCGGTCGCTGGGCGCCTTCCTGGGGTCGCTGCCCGCCGAGACCACTGCCCTCGGCATCAGCGTCGGCATGCCGTTCTACGGGCGCACCGGCCGCGGTGAGCCCATCCTTTTCCACGTGACGTGCGGCGACCGCCTGGCGATCGGTTGCTTCGCGCCGGACGACGTCGATCCCGCCGCCCTCGGCTGGGGGTCCGTCGCCCAGCACCCGGGCACGGCGTCGATCTGGGACGACGACGCCCCGGTGTGGCGCGTGGACGCGGGCGGCCCCGGCGAACCGAAGGGTCACGCGCTCGCGGAGATGCTCGTGGCGACGGCCAGGGCGGTGGGGGTGAGCGATCCGGCCGGTCTGGTCGTCGGGGGCGAGGCCGAGTACGTGGACGATTACCACGTCACGTACTACGGGCTCGGCCTGCCGACCGGCTGACCGGCTCCCCCGGGGGCGGCGGGGTCCTCGCCGGGCGGACGTCAGGCCTCGTGCACGAGCCGGCCGCCGACGTAGGTCCGTTCCACCCTCGCGTGGGCGATCTCCTCGGCCGGTCCGGCGAGGATGTCGCGGTCCAGGACGACCAGGTCGGCCAGGTTGCCCGGGAGCAGGCTGCCGGCGTCGTCGTGGCCGTTCACATGGGCCGAGCCGGCGGTGTAGGCCGCGAGGGCACTGGGGAGGTCGATGCGCTGGTCGGGCAGGAACACCCGGTCGTCGGTGGCGTCCGGCTCCCGGCGGTTCACGGCGACGTGCAGGCCGGCGAGCGGGTCGGGGCTGGAGACGGGCCAGTCGCTGCCGGCCGCGAGGGTGGCCCCGGTGCGCAGCAGACCGCCGAACGGGTACTGCCAGGCGGCGCGTTCGGGGCCGAGGAACGGGATGGTCAACTCGTCCATCTGCGGCTCGTGCGCCGCCCACAGCGGCTGGATGTTCGCGATGGCGCCGAGCGCCGCGAAGCGCGGCAGGTCGTCGGGGTGGACCACCTGCAGGTGGGCCAGGTGGTGGCGGTTGCCGCGCCGCCCGTTGGCGGCCACGGCGGCCTCGACGGCGTCGAGGGCCTCCCGTACCGCGCGGTCGCCCAGGGCGTGGAAGTGGACCTGGAAGCCGAGCGCGTCCAGCTCGGTCACATGGCTCCGCAGGGCCTCCGGGTCGACGAAGCTGAGGCCGGAGTTGGCGGTGGCGCAGCCGCAGCCGTCCAGGTAGGGGGCGGTCATCGCGGCCGTGAAGTTCTCCGCGATCCCGTCCTGCATGATCTTCACCGAGCCGGCCCGGAACCGTCCGAAGCGCAACTCCTCGCGCCGGGCTGCCAGTTCGGGGATCTGTTCGGCGCCCCTCTCGCGATCCCACCACAGCGCCCCGGTCACCCGGGCCGTGAGTGTCCCGTTCCGCGCCGCGGTGAGGTAGGCGCCGGAAGGGTCCGGCATCCCGTTGAACTCGCCGAGCAGCGCGTCCTGCCAGCCGGTGATGCCGAGGGAGTGCAGCAGCCGCTGGGCCCGCAGCAGGCCGGCCAGCCGGTCCTCCGGGGTGCTCGGCGGTACCAGTCGCGCGACGAGAGCGGTGGCGCCCTCCTGGAGCATGCCGCTCGGGGTGCCGTCCGGCTCGCGTTCGATCCGGCCGTCGGCCGGGTCCGGGGTGTCGGCGGTGACCCCGGCCAGCTCCAGGGCACGGGTGTTGGCCCAGGCGCCGTGGTGGTCCCGGTTCACCAGCAGGACGGGGCGGTCCGGCACGACGGCGTCGAGGAGCTGCCGGGTCGGTACCCCGCCGGCGAAGCTCTCCAGCGACCAGCCGCCGCCGGTGATCCATGTGCGGTCCGGGTGCGCGTCGGCATGGGCGCGGATCCGGCCCAGGTACGCGTCCACGTCGACGACCCCGGTAAGATCGCACGCGGCCAGCTCCATGCCGCCGCCCACCGCGTGGATGTGGGCGTCCTGGAAACCGGGGATCAGCAGCCTGTCTTCGAGGTCCACGACCTCGGTGCCGGGCCCGGCCAGCTCCCGCACCTCGTCGTGGCCGACGGCCGTGATCCGGTCCCCGGTCACGGCGAGCGAGGTGGCCCGGGTCCGGGCCGGATCCATGGTGAGAACGGGGCCTCCGGTGAAGACCAGATCGGCCTGGGTCATGGCGCGCTCCACAGCGTGTGACAACGGGGACGGCGCCATGGAAGCCGCTCGCGCGTTTACACGTCAATGGTGTTGTCATAAGGTCCGGCCATGGCCGAACGCGTGGTACCCGAGGGGCGGCGGCAGCGCCGCCGGCCGACCAAGCAGGGCGCGGTCCTCTCCGAACGCCTCATCGTCGAGACGGCTTTGCGCCTGATCGCACGGCACGGCGCCGGCGCGCTGTCGGTCCGGAGACTCGGTGCCGCCCTCGGCGCCGACCCCAGCGCGCTCTACCGCTACTTCCGCAACACCGACGCGCTGCTCCTCGCGCTCGCCGACGAAATGATCGGCCGGGCGCTGGAGGGATGGCAGGCGACCGGCGACTGGCGGACCGACCTTCGCGCGATGGGCCGGCGCATCCACGCCTCGTACCTCGCCAACCCCCAGGCGGCGATCCTCGCGGCCCACCGGACCACGGGACGCGCCCACGAGACACGGGCCGTCGAGACGATCCTCGGCATCCTGCGCACCGGTGGCTTTCCCGACCCTCTCGCGGTACGCGTCTACCACGCCTTCGTCGACCAGGCGCTGGCCTTCGCCGCCCAGGACGCCGCGGCGGCGGCCCTGCCGCAGGCGGCGGCGGAGGCCGACGCCGAGGTCTGGCGGACGGTCTACGGCCGGCTGCCGGCCGACACCCATCCGCACATCGCCGCGACCTATCCGCTGCTCGCCGCCGACATGCGCGACAGCGGCCATCCCTTCGCCCTGGAGCTGCTGCTCACGGCGGTGGCGACGCTGCACCCGGACGCGGGGCGGTAGCGGCCCACCGCCGCCGGTCGTTCGGAGCGGGACGCCCGGCGGACGTCCGTACGGGGGTTCCGCCCGGCGGCCGGTCAGGCGCGGCAGCGCAGCATCTCCAGCGGCGGGTTGGCGAGGAGGTCCGCCCAGAAGTCCTCACCGAACTCCTGGACGCCGGCTTCGGACACCCGCAGCGGAACCCACTCCAGCGCGGTGAACCCGGCCGCCCGCAGACACTTCTCGTAGACCTCGCGGCGCGGGGCCGCGACGACGATGCTGATCGGCTCGGGGTCGAGGAGAGCCGTGACCCTGCACCGCGGACCCGTCTCGGTCTCCTCACCCGTGGGCTCGCAACGGAATCCGTACTTCTCCAGGTGTTGCAGGCCGAACCGGTAGTCGGGGTTCTGGGCGAGGACGAAGAACCGGCCACCTGGAGCCAGGCTCCGGTGGATGTTGCGGCACATCCGCTCCATCGCCGCGATGTCCTCAGCGTAGTTGAGGCACTGCGCTCCCAGTGCGATGTCGAAGCGCCGCCCGAGAGGCCTCAGTTCGGTCACGTCGCCGACCTCGTAGCGCACATCCAGTGGGTCCCGCTCGTCGATGGTCCGGGCGGCGGCGATCATCTCGACGGAGATGTCGACACCCAGGACCTCGGTGGCGCCACGCCGCTTGAACTCCCTGCTGTAGAAACCGGTGCCGCACGCCAGGTCGAGGACCGACTTGCCTCTGACGTCGCCGACCATGCCCAGGAAGCTCGGTACCTCCCCGTGGCGCATCAGCGGCAGGGATTTGAAACCCTCGAACGCCTCGCCGATCGCGTCGTACTGCTGCACGCTCACGTGCCGCCCCCTCCGGTGTTCCTTCGTCGTGGCAGAAAGTCTCCCTCCGCACCGTCCGGCCTCCGTACTGGCGGATGACACGAAGAAGTCGGGTGGGTGATCCTCCCATCGCCCAACATCACCTCCCCGCCGGAGGGCATCGCCGGGGCCACTTGGACCGGCACGACCCGCACTCCTGACGGTCGTCCATTTCCTCGGTCTCGCCGAAAGAGCACCCAAAAGCGGCCGGAAAAACATCCTCCGAAAGTTCGATGGTCGGTATTTCCGCCCGGACCGGCCCTTTCCCTGCTTCGTCGCATCATAGGGTGCGCCTTTCAGGATTGGGCCACCACGATCACACAGTCTCCCGCCGTGAACCGTACGGTCCCCCGCTTGTCCGGATTGACCTTTACGCCGTGGGTGGGGCTCGTCGACGCCTCGGCACGCAGGCGGTAACCGATGGCGCATTCGTGACGGCGGCGCGCCGATTCGACGACGGTGGCGAAGCCGACCTCACGGTCGGCCAGGACGTAGTCGGTGGCGGGTTTGAGGTGGATCTCGCTTCCGTCGGCGGTGAACAGCTCGTCGAAGAGACCGGCCATGTGCCTGTTCTCCGAGATCTGCGCCATCAGCAGGCTGATCAGGCGGCCGCTCACGATGAAGTCGGCGCCCTGTCGCACCGGGGCCAGCAGCCGGTTGCGGTCGTCGGTCATCTCGGTGATGACGGACAGTTCACTCCGGGCGGCCTCTTCGATCGCACGCAGGTGGAGCAGCGTGACGAGCGTACGGTCGTCCGTCTCCATGTCACCTTCCGTGGACCGGCTCTCGTCCCCGATGACCATCACGCTGTCGTACGACGGCACGTCCAGCCGGGCCAGCGTCCGCTGCTCGGTGACGTCGCCGCCGTGGAAGCTCACCAGCAGATGTCCGGGTTCCCCGCCGGTGCCGCGCGCCGCGCGTCCAGCCGGGTGGATCGTGGTGGCGTCGCCCTGGGCCACGACGTCGAGGGTGGAGCCGGGGCTCACGTACTGGTCGAGCTGCTCGATGATCAATGGGGCCCGGCGGTTCCACCCCAGGAGCAGCAGCCGTTCCGGCCTCGGGCTGCGGGGACGGGCCGTGACGATCGCGTCCTCGTCGACGGGTGGGAGGGTGTCGACGGGTACCGCGGTGTCGTCGTCCTCGGTGATGACGACGAGCTGATCGCCCGCTCCGATCGGGGCGTCGGGAGGCGGGTTGAGAGCCAGACTTCCGTCGGCGCGCACCAGGCCGACCACCGAGGAGGTGGCGAAGGCTCCGAGCGCCTCGCCGAACATCCGGCCGGCGAGGGCGGGCGTCGGCACGACGTAGAACTCGTCGCCCGCGAAGTCGAGCAGTTCCTGGTAGACGAGGGAGAGGCCGGGCTGGCGCGAGGTCTGCACGATCAGCCGGGCGACGATGTCGTCGATGCTGAGGACGTGTCCGTGCCGGCCTGCGGCCAGGGTGGCGGCCGGATGGTGCCGCGGGTCCCGTACCGCCGCGACGACGACGCGATCGCCTGACGGGTGACCGGCCGCGTCGAGGGCGAGGAGTGTCTTCACGACGTGGGCGTCACCGCCCTGCCCGCCGGGTGGCAGCACGAGCACGGACTTCGCCGAGCCCGTGCTCACCCGGGTGAGCGCCGTCGGGTCGGTGGTGGGGCCGCTGCGGCAGATGATCCGGGTGGTTCGGGTGTCGCCGATGTGGTCGGCGATCTCGGCCTCCATGTCGACCTTGTCCTTGTCGGCGAGTACGGCGACGGCGGCCCTGCGCTGGTTGGCGTTGGCCGCCACCAGCTCCGTGACGACCGGGAACACCTGGTCGGACCAGCCGAGCAGCACCGTGTGCCGCTCCTCCAGGACGACCGACCGGCCCTGCCGCAGCTCCATGAGCCGCCGGCTGAGCCCCGTGGTGATCAGGCTGACGAGCGCCGACACGAACACCAGGGCCACGAGTGCCAGCAGGACGGACGCCGCCACGTACACCGGTGGGCCGACGTCACCGCCCAGCTTCAGAGTGCGCCCGACGTGCTGCCAGACGGCCGCCGCGCGTCCGGAGACGGTGGCGGGCGCGGCACGGTCGGCCCACACGAGCACCACGCTGGCCGGCACCACGATCGCGAGGCACACCAGCGTGAGCCAGCCGATGAGCACGGGGGTCCCACGGGCCATCAGATTGTCGAATCCGTACCGGAGCCGCGACCGGGAATGAGCTGCACGCCGTGCCATACGAAACCCCCTGAAAAACACCGGCCGCCTGGGCCCGGTCCATGGCGTACGGTCGCCCCTCGCCACGGTGTCCGCCTCGTCCGCCCGGTGCCCCCGGCGGCCCTCTGGCACAGTCTTGTGGCATCGGCGGCGCGGATGCCGATCTTCGCTGCCCCTTCACCCGGAGGAGGCTCCCGGTAGGAGCACCGGGCCGGAGCCGGACGTCGGCCCGGCACTGAAGGTCTCGGCGCCCCCACGCCACTTCCCGGGAAATCGGACACCAGGATCAGGTGATTTCACATGCAGCCCGGAACAGCCGATCCCTCAATTTACCGCGTAACCAGGCATATGCCATGGCGTTATGTATGTGGCTCTCACCAAGGCGGCAGCGAACAGAATGCGCCTGCCTGGTTGTCACATTTTCTCGCATAGGAGAGGACCGTCAAGGTGAACTTGACACTTTGGCTTCTGCTGGCCTGCGGATCGGCTTGTACAGCGCTTTCTGTCTTCTTGCCGCCCCCGACCTCAAGAATGCGGACGATTGACATCGTCGAACTGCGCCGCCGTCGTCGTCTCTTCGAGATTCTGGCGGCGAACACGCGCCCCACCTTCGACCAGCCCGCCTCGCCGCCCTCGTCGGCGGACGATCCGGCGGTGCCTTGACCGGTCGGTCCGCCCGGTTGCCGAACGGCGCTAGGCCCTGCCGCGGCGCCCGCGCCGTACGACGAGAGCCGCGGCCGCACCGCCCGCCAGCAGGGTGCCCACGGCCGCCGTCGCCGTCACCGGCAGTCCGGGGCCTGCCTCGGCTCGGGCCGTCGCGGAAGCGGGCACGGCGGAGGCGGGCGCGGACGGCACCGGGGCAGCGGCGGCGGATTCGGCCGGTGGTGCGGGAGCGGGTTTCGCCGGTGGCGCGGGAGCGGGTTTCGCCGGTGGCGCGGCGGCCACGGTGAGGTCCGCCTCGTCGCGGCCGAGGGCGGGGTGGCCCACTTCGACCGCGACCTTCCATCGGCCGGGGGGCAGTGCCTCGGCGGTGGTGAAGCGCTTCTCGTCGGAGGGATCGCGTACCAGCATCCACGGCCCCGCCGTACGCCTTCCGTCCGCGCTGACGGCGTTGACGGTGGCGGCGACCCTCTCGTCGACGGAGTCCTTGTCGTTCTCCCAGGTGACCAGGGTCGTCACATGTCCCTGCTCGTGCCCGGCGATGTCGACCGCGAGGGTTCCTCCATGGGCGCGGGCGGTGCCGGTGGCGGTGACGGTGGCGAGGAGCGTCAGGACGGTCATGGTCAGGGCGGTGGCCGCGGCCGCTGAACGGGTTGTGTGCTGCACAGGTGTCCTCCGATGAGGAAAAGGCCGGTCTGAGGCGCTGAGGAACTGGGGACTGAAAGGCCGACGGACGGCTGTCGTTCCGCCCGTCGGCCGTCATTCAGGCCGGCCGGAGCCGGCGGGAGGGGCTCAGGCGGACTTCTGGAGCGTCCAGATCTGCGCGGGTCCGGAGACCGCGTGCTGGAGCTCGATCAGCCAGGACCCGTAGTACGGCCGGTTGCTGACACCCAGGGCGAAGCGGCTGCTTCCGGCGGTGATCATCATGCCGTTGCCGGTGGGGGTGAGCTTCCACTGCTGGGCGGCGACATGGGCACAGGGCTGCTGGGAGACCCACATGCCCGGGCCGGCCGTGCCGCCGGTCTGGAGGCACTTGTTCGACGCGGCCGACCGGATGCGGCTGAAGCCGTTGCCCGCGTCGTCGACGTACCACTGCTGCTGGGCGTAGCCGTTGTGCTGTGACCCGACGAGGACGGTTCCGTCGGCGGTCCTGCCGCCCCACACCTCCGCGGCCGTACCGGTGGGTCCGTTGGTGAGCAGGTAACGCGTGTTCGGTGTGGCGCCGCCGCCGTTGCCGGCGGTGCGGAAGGACGTGGCCTTTCCGGGACCGCTGTCGCGGCCCGACCCGTCGCGTACCGATACGGCGAGGGTGTGGTCGGTGCCGGGCTTCAGGTTGTAGACGCGGGCGCTGTTCGTCTGCACCCACCCGATGGGCTTGCCGTCCAGGAAGAGCTGGTACCAGGCGGCGTTGTCGACGGCCTTCCAGGTGGCCACGACGGAGTCCGGTGCGATCTGCCCGATGGTGACCGTGGGCGCCGTGGACGGCCCGGGCGTCGGCCCGCCCGTCGGGGTCGGGGTGGGTGTGGGCGTTGGCGTCGGATTGGGCTGGGTGGTGCCCCTGGCACGCATGAGGAACTGGCTGTCGGCGATGTTCCAGTGCGTGGCGAGATAGCTGCCGGGCCTGGGGTTGGTGTGGAAGTAGTCGTCGTGGTTGCAGTCCAGCCGGTTCTCGTAGGCGCCGTCCTGGCAGACCGAACGCATCCGCGGGTAGTAGGGGCTGTCCGAGTAGCACATCACGTCCCACTCGTCGGTGCAGTGGGCGCCCCGGCTGGTGTTGGGTGCGCTGTTGTTCACCGCGCCCAGGTTGTGGCCCAGTTCGTGGGCCGCGGTGTGACCGCCCCAGCACCCGGTGTCCGTACGGCCGTAGGAGGGGCCGAAGTTGCTGAGGTTGTTCTGCGCGGGACGCTCGTCGCCCGCGAAGGTGCCTATGCCGCAGTACACCTGGGCGTCGGCGAAGATCATGTACTTGCGGTCACGGCGGTCCAGGCCCCGCGCTGCGAGTGCCCGGTTCATGGCGCTGAACTCGGCGAGCGCCGAGGCGGGGAGCTCGATGTTGAGCACCGTCGGTACGCAGTCGGAGCCGGTGACGTACCGGATGTGCCGTACCCCGCCGGTGTCCTTGGCGCTCTCGGAGAAGATCAGGTCCGCGTCGGCCGCCCACTTGCGGAAGGACGCGAGGTACGTGGCGTACCGGTCCGTTCCGGGGGCGTGGACGTAGACGACCTGGACGCGGTTGCCGGTCGTGCCGTCGCCGTCGCACTGCACGGTCTGTCCGGCGGGGCCGTTCGCGGGCGCCTTGCGGGCGCCGGTACCCGTGGCGGCCGGCGGCTCGCCCGCCTTGGGCGCGGCGGCGTCGAGCGTCGGGGTGGTCCGGGGCAGCTCGGTACCGGACGGCTTGTCGTCGGAGGGGTCACGCCCCGGCTTGGTCGGGTCCTCGGCGGGGACGGTCGTCCTGACGGCCGGGGGTGTGTCCTTCTTGATGTCGACGCCCTTCGGCGGGGCGTCCGGGCCGTGCGTGCAGTGGCCGGTTGTGGTGCGGTAGACGCCGGCGCACGGATCCCCCTCGGGCGCGGGTGTCAGGCCTTCGTAGACGAGTCCGCGGTCGGGCTCGCTCTTCGGCTTCTTGACGAGGGGCTCCGGCTCCTTGTCCCGCGTGGGTTCGGCGGCCGGTTCGGGCGCCGCGGTCGGTGCGGCGGCGGGCTGGGCGAGCGGCGCCGGGCGGTCCGTCCCGGCTGCCGGCCTGGTGGCCTCGTACGCCACGCCACCCATGACCGCCATGGCCGCGACGGCGGCCGTGGCGAGTATCAGGCGGGGACTCCTGCGCCGCTGCGGCTTCAGTCTTCGACGTCCTGACAAGTGGCACCTCTTCCTTGATCGGGGAACGGTGCGCGGAAGCCTGCCAGAACGCCGGGCCGGAAAATTCAGACATAGAGGACCCAAGGAATGTGTGCGTTCCGTTACCTGACGGTTCGAATTGACGAATGCTCAAAGTCGTTTCGGTGCAAGGTCTTTGAAGAGCAGCGGTCGGATTGGTCTAGCCCTCACCAGGCCTCTCGTTATCCAATTGAGATACGGCGGATCGCTATTTGACTTCGCGTCAACGGAATCCCTCACTCCAAGGAATTCTCGCCATTACGCATGGTGCGGCACCGAAATGCATGCTTGGAGGATCCATAAGACACCCCGATGCAGCAGGCGTGGCGCAGCTCACATACTGAGCAGTTGGTAATCTTCCTGGCCTGATGGGAACGTGACGCCGTGGGCTCCGTGGGAGCACCCACGGGACATGCCAGGGAGTGAGGAGCGACTGTGCGTGCGATACACGTCACCGAATTCGGCGGGCCGGAAGTGCTGCGCCTGGTGCAAGTGCCGGACCCCCGGCCGGAGCCCGGCCGCCTCCTGATCGATGTCACGGCGGCCGGCATCAATTACGCCGATACGCACGCGGTCGAGGATTCCTACCTGTCCCGTTCGGCCTTGCCCATGATCCCGGGCGGCGAGGTGGTCGGCCGCACGGAGGACGGGCGTCGGGTCGTCGCCCTCGCGGACAATTACGGCGGTTACGCGGAAAAGGCCTCCGTCCAGGAGGACCTGGCGATCGACGTGCCGGATTCGGTGACCGACGGCCAGGCCCTGGCCCTGATCGTGCAGGGCCTCACCGCTTGGCACCTGCTGCGTACCGCGGGGCGTGTCACCCCGGGTGAGTCGCTCGTCGTGCACGCCGCCGCGGGCGGCACCGGATCTCTCGCCGTCCAGCTCGCGAAGGCGTTCGGCGTGGGACACGTCATCGCCACGGCGTCCACACCGGAGAAGCGCGAGCTCGCCCTCTCCCTCGGCGCGGACGTGGCTGTCGACGCCGCTGCGGAGGGTCTGAAGGACCGGCTGACGGAGGCCAACGGAGGCAGGAAGGTCGACGTCGTCCTCGAAATGACCGGCGGCCCGGTCTTCGAGGAGTCGCTCGCCGCGCTCGCGCCGTTCGGCCGGCTCGTCACGTACGGCATGGCGAGCCGGCAGGCTCCGGAACCCGTCCACGCCGCGCAGCTGATGGGCCGCTCCCGGGCGATCGTCGGCTTCTGGCTGATGCACGCGGTCGGGCGTCCGGGCATGTACCGGGAGCCGATGTCCGAACTGCTGGCGATGGTCGGTGACGGACGTCTGACGCCGCAGGTCGGCGGTGTCTACCCGCTGGCCGAGGCGGCACGCGCGCACCAGGACCTGCGCGCCCGCAGGACCGTCGGCAAGCTGGTGCTCGACACGTCCCGCTGAACCCGGGCCCTTCGCCCGTCAGCCCGCGGTGCGGTCCGCGGCCTCCCGGGCGACGTCGGCGTAGAGGCGGAAGAGGACCGGCCGGGCCTCACCCTGGTCGCGTCGCTGCAAGGCCGCCCAGCAGCGGGCGACGAGTTCACGGGCCTCGGTGCCGGGCCAGGGCCGGGGCAGCAGCTCGGGCGGCAGCAGCGGGTCGGGCTCCATGGCCCGGGTGAGTTCGGCGGCCAGCTCCACCGCGATGGTGAGGAGTTCCGACGGGGAGAGCCCGGCAGGGCCGGTGAGCCGGTCGAGGCGGGGGCGGGCGACGCGGCTGAGACGGTGGTAGCGGTCGGCGATCTCCGGCAGGGGCCACAGGCGGCGGGCGAGTTCGGCGGGCTCCCGGATGTCGCCCCTGCGCAGGTCCGTCGTGGTCAGGAGGGTGAGCGCGTCATGGGCGCCGAGGCGGCGGGCCGCGTCCTCGACGTACGGTTCCCAGGCGTTGGCACAGACGTACAGTCCGCCCTGGAGCGGGGCGCCGCCGAGATGGACGAGCGTCTCACGCAGGGAGTCCCGGGCGGTGCGCGCCGATTCGGGCACGGCGAAGGCGGCCAGGTGCCAGGTGCCGTCCCAGGGCGCGAGCCCGGCGTCCTGCTGGAACGCGTGCCGGAGGAAGTCCGCGTCGGGGGCGAGGGCGCGGCTGGTGTCCTCGGTGGCGTGCAGCAGCGCCTTGCGGCCCCTGCCCTCGTGGGTGAACCGCCCCTCGGTGACCAGGCGCTTGACGCACAGCCGCACCTGCTGGTCGCTCATGCCCAGCGTGTTGGCCACGGAGTACAGCTCGTCGGCGCCCACGGTGCCGTCCTCGCGGATCAGCGCGTGGACGAGCATCCGGGTGGGGACCTCCACGTGGTCCGTCTCTGCGCTCACCGTTCTCCCGCTCCTTGCGCTCCGGTTGTTCCGACGGCCCGGCGCATGGTGGTCACCGCGCCGAACCCCAGCAGCCCGCGCAAGTAAGGCGTGCGCTCGGTGCGCACGGCCCGGAAGCCGCGCCGCTCGTACAGTGCCCTGGCGCGCGGGTTCGTGTCGATCACGTCCAGTCTGACCTCCCGGCAGCCCTGCTCCGCCGCGACGGCGGCGACTTCCTCGATGAGCAGGCTCCCGACGCCCCGGCCGCGGATGTCCGAGTCCACGGCGATGCCGTCCATGACGAGTTGCCCGGGGGCCGGGTGGCGTTCGAACAGGGCGAGAAGCACGAGTCGGTGCAGTCCTCGCAGGTGTCCGTACGCACGCAGGACGGCGGAGGCCGATCCCCCGGTGAGGGCACGGCCGCCGAGCTGGTAGCCGGCGAGCCCGACGAGCCGGCCGTCGAGGAGCGCGCACACCGCGCGGTCGGCGTTCAGGTGGGCGGCGATGAAGGGCACCGCCTTGTCCGGCGGGTTCAGCGCGGGGCCGAGTTTGCGGCCGAAGGCATCCCAGTACAGCTCGGCCGCGCGCCGTTCGGCTCCGGCCGGAATTCCCCGCCGCACCGTCACCGGTCCCGCGGCGGTGTCCGTCGTGTCCCGTTCCATGCCGACCCCCCTCTTCGCCCTGTAACCTTCCAGGAATCTATCACGAACGATACGATCGTTTTCAGAGTGATAGTTCCAGTGCTGCGCGCAGCCGAACAGAGGCGGTCAGAACCCATGTCTTCCCAGGTCCAACGCCGGCGGCGCGGGCGCCGCCTCGCCGTGTGGTCACTCGTCACCGTCCTGGTCCTGACCACCGGTCTCATCGGGGTGGTGCTGTGGCAGAACACCTACGCCATCGACGAGCAGCGCGTCTCCATCCGGCACGGCGGCCACACCCTCAGCGGCGTACTGGCCACCCCCAAGGACGGCCGCCGGTCCCACGGCCTGGTCGTGTACGTCCACGGCGACGGCCCCATCGACGCCACCCACGACGACGGTTACAAGCCCATGTGGGAAGCGAACGCCAAGGCCGGGTACGCCTCGTTGTCCTGGGACAAGCCCGGCGTGGCGGGCGCACCGGGAAACTGGCTCGACCAGTCCTTGGACGACCGGGCCGACGAGGCGGCCGCCGCCATCGCCTGGGCGCGCGCCCGCCCGGACATCGACGACGACCGCATCGGACTCTGGGGCGCCAGCCAGGCGGGGTGGGTCCTGCCGAAGATCGCCGCCAAGACTCCCGTGAGCTTCGTCATCGCCGTCTCCCCCGCGATCAACTGGCTCAGGCAGGGCCGCTACAACCTCCTGGCCGAGCTGCACGCCGACGGCGCGTCAGCGGCCCGCATCAAGGCCGAGGTCGCCAAGAGCGACACCACCCGTGGGCTGCTGGCGCGGCAGGCGCCGTTCGAGGAGTACGTCGGGGCCATGGGCGGCGACGCGGACGGTATGACCGCCGACCGCTGGGGCTTCATCTCCAGGAACCACACCGCGGACGCCACGCAGGACCTCCGCGCGCTGCGGGGCATACCGGTGCTGTTGGCCCTCGCGGGCCATGACATCAACGTGGACGTCGCCGACACCGAGCGCGTCTACCGCGAAGTGCTGGACGCCTCCGGCGCGTTGACGGTCGCGCACTATCCGGACGCGACCCATTCACTGGTCAAGCAGTCCGTCGAACAGTCGGATCTCACCATCACGCTCACCGCGCTCTTCTCGCCCCGCTCGCTCTTCGCGGAGGGATTCCTGGCGGACCAGCGGCGGTTCCTGAAGGATGCGGCGCTTTCCTGAAGAGGGCAACAACGCCCCACCAGCGGGGCCGGCCCCCTGGGGGGCCGGCCCGGACGTGGTGATCAGACGAGGTCGAACCGGTCGAGGTTCATGACCTTGTCCCACGCGGCGACGAAGTCCTTCACGAACTTCTCCCGCGCGTCGTCGGAGGCGTACACCTCCGCCAGGGCCCGCAGCTCGGAGTTGGAGCCGAAGACCAGGTCGGCGCGGCTGCCGGTCCACTTGACCTCGCCCGTGGCGGTGTCACGGCCCTCGAAGGTGTTCGCGTCCTCGGACGTCGACTTCCACGTCGTCCCGAGGTCGAGCAGGTTGACGAAGAAGTCGTTCGTCAACGTCCCGGGGCGGTTGGTGAGGACGCCGAGGGGGGACTGCTGGTGGTTCGCGCCCAGGACACGGAGGCCGCCGACGAGGACCGTCAGCTCCGGGGCGCTCAGGGTGAGCAGGTTCGCCCGGTCGAGCAGCAGGTGCTCGGCCGGAAGCCGGTTGCCCTTGCCGAGGTAGTTGCGGAACCCGTCGGCGGTCGGCTCCAGCGCGGCGAACGACTCGACGTCCGTCTGCTCCTGGGAGGCGTCCACGCGGCCCGGTGTGAACGGAACCCGGATGTCGAAGCCCGCGTCCTTGGCGGCCTGCTCGACGGCCGCGCCACCCGCCAGCACGATGAGGTCGGCCAGCGAGACCCCCTTGCCGCCGGACTGGGCGGCGTTGAAGGACTCCTGGATGCTCTCCAGGGTCCGCAGCACCGTCGCCAGCTGGTCGGGGTCGTTGACCTCCCAGCCGTTCTGCGGCTGCAGACGGATGCGCGCTCCGTTGGCGCCGCCGCGCTTGTCGCTGCCGCGGAAGGATGAGGCCGAGGCCCACGCGACGGACACGAGCTGCGACACCGACAGGCCCGTGGCGAGGACCCGCTCCTTGAGGGCGGCGACGTCCGCGTCGTCGATGAGCTCGTACGTCCGCTCCGGCAGGGGGTCCTGCCACAGCAGGGTCTCGGAGGGGACCTCCGGACCGAGGTAGCGCACGACCGGGCCCAGGTCGCGGTGGGTCAGCTTGAACCAGGCGCGGGCGAAGGCGTCCGCGAACTGGTCCGGGTTCTCCAGGAAGCGACGCGATATCTGCTCGTAGACCGGGTCGAAGCGCAGCGCCAGGTCGGTGGTGAGCATCGTCGGGAGGTGCTTCTTCGACGAGTCGTACGCGTCGGGGATGACCGCCTCGGCGTTCTTGGCGACCCACTGGTGGGCGCCGGCCGGGCTCTGGGAGAGCTCGTACTCGTAGGCGAAGAGGTTCTCGAAGAAGTTGTTGCTCCACCGGGTCGGCGTGGTGGTCCAGGTGACCTCCAGGCCGGACGTGATGGTGTCCGCGCCCTTGCCGCTCCCGTAGGTGCTCTTCCAGCCGAGGCCCTGTTCCTCGAGGGACGCGGCCTCGGGGTCGTCGCCGACGTGGTCCGCCGCGCCCGCGCCGTGGGTCTTGCCGAAGGTGTGCCCGCCCGCGATCAGGGCGACCGTCTCCTCGTCGTTCATGGCCATCCGGCGGAACGTCTCACGGATGTCGCGGGCCGCGGCGATCGGGTCCGGGTTCCCGTTCGGGCCCTCCGGGTTCACGTAGATGAGGCCCATCTGGACGGCGCCCAGGGGGTTCTCCAGCTCGCGGTCACCAGTGTACCGCTTGTCGTCGAGCCAGGTGGTCTCAGGACCCCAGTACACGTCCTCCTCGGGCTCCCAGACGTCCTCACGGCCGCCGCCGAAGCCGAAGGTCTCGAAGCCCATCGACTCCAGCGCGACATTGCCGGCGAGGATCATGAGGTCGGCCCAGGAGAGGCTCTGGCCGTACTTCTTCTTGACCGGCCACAGCAGGCGGCGGGCCTTGTCGAGGTTGGCGTTGTCCGGCCAGCTGTTCAGCGGAGCGAAGCGCTGCTGGCCGGCGCCGGCGCCGCCGCGGCCGTCGCTTATCCGGTAGGTGCCGGCGCTGTGCCAGGCCATGCGGACCATGAAGGGGCCGTAGTGGCCGAAGTCGGCGGGCCACCAGTCCTGCGAGGTGGTCAGTACCTCCGCGATGTCCCGCTTCACGGCGGGGAGGTCGAGGGCCTTGAACGCCTCGGCGTAGTCGAAGTCCTCGCCGAGGGGGTTCGCCACGGCCGGGTTCTTGGCCAGGATCTTCACATTGAGGCGCTCGGGCCACCACTGGCGGTTGCCGCCGCCCTGCGTCGGGTGCAGGGCGCGCTCGTGCGCGACCGGGCAGCCGCCTGTGCCCTCCGGCTTCGGGTCGGTGACGATTGCGTCATGGTTCTCAGGCATGGGAATCCCTCCGGATCAGGCGGATCGCTGTGCTCAGGAACTGCGGGGCGGCGGACCAGTCAGGGCCACGGTCCCGGTCCCGGTGGAGGACCTTCGTCGCATGCGCTTCCCTGCTCTTGTCCTGTCCCTTGGTTGTCGCCGGAACCGATCCTACGATGGACAAAGTCCAAGTCAATGCGATGCCGAGAAACCGAACGAATCCATTCGGCCGGGGGTCGCGGTTAGGGTGGTGGACATGAGCGATCTGCTGGAACGGCTTCGGGGGCGTGGCTGGCGGATGACGGCCCAGCGCAGGGTGGTCGCCGAGGTACTCGACGGTGAGCACGTACACCTCACCGCGGACGAGGTGCTCGCCCGCGCCACGGCCCGGCTGCCGGAGGTCTCCCGCGCCACCGTCTACAACACCCTCGGCGAGCTCGTCGCACTCGGCGAGGTGGCCGAGGTGTCCACCGACGGCCGGGCCAAGCGCTACGACCCGAACGCTCACCACCCCCACCACCACCTGGTGTGCTCGGGCTGCGGCGCCATCCGGGACGTCCACCCCGTGGGCGACCCCCTGGCCGACCTGCCCGCCTCCGAACGGTTCGGCTTCACCGTCTCCGACGTCGAGGTGACCTACCGGGGCATGTGCCCCGACTGCGCCCGCCCCTGAACGGGACGCGGTCCCGGGCGCCGCGGGCCGCCTCCCGGTGAGGGTCGCCGGGGGTACGCGCGGACGCGGCGGGCGCACCACGCGATGCGTCGGCCGGCCGGGTCCACGGCCTGCGCGCCCCGCCCCTTTCACGGCCCGCCGCCCCCGTTCCGTTCCCCGTAGAGGAGTCCACCGGCATGCACGACACCATGTGGGACACCATCGAGCGCCTCGCCCGCCGCTTCGACGACCACGACGAGCAACGCGGCCTGGCCCCGCAGGAGCAGTGGACGCTCCAGGTGTTGAAGATCGCCGAGGAAACCGGTGAGGCGTCCCAGGCCGTCATCGGCGCACGCGGCACCAACCCCCGGAAAGGGGAGAGCCACGACTGGAACGACGTCCATGCCGAGGTCGCTGACGTGATCATCACCGGCCTGATCGCGCTCCACCGGATGCGGCCGGACGATGCCGCGCACTACCTTCAGCGGCATCTGTCCGACAAGGCGGTGCGGTTCCTGCCGCCTGCCTCCGGCGGCCCCGTTCCCGCCCCGGAAACAGCATGAGCGGCACGCGGGACCCGGCCCCCTCACGGCGGTGAGGAAGGCCCGACACCCCTGGCACGACCGCGTACGTCGACACCGCCCTCCAGCGACACGCTCAACCCGCGAAGCGGGCCATCCACTCCTCGACGTCGTCCGCCGAGCGCGGCAGGCCCGCCGACAGGTTCTCGTGACCGTCGCCGGTGACGACCAGGTCGTCCTCGATCCGGACCCCGATGCCGCGCCACTCCTCGGGCACGGTGAGGTCGTCCGGCTGGAAGTACAGGCCGGGCTCGACCGTGAGCACCATGCCCGGCTCCAGCACGCCGTCGACGTACTCCGCGTTACGGGCCTGCGCGCAGTCATGGACGTCCAGACCGAGCATGTGACCGGTGCCCGCCATGGTGAAGCGGCGCTGCAGGCCCAGCTCGTACGCGCGCTCGGCCGGGCCCGCGATGAAGCCCCACTCGACCAGCCGGGCCGCGAGGTGGCGCTGGGACGCCTCGTGGAAATCCCGGTACGCGGCTCCGGGCTTGACCGCCGCCATGCCGGCTTCCTGGGCCTCGTACACCGCCTCGTAGACCTCGCGCTGGAGGGGCGTGAAGGTGCCGCTGATCGGCAGTGTGCGGGTCACGTCGGCCGTGTAGAGGGTGCGCGTCTCCACCCCGGCGTCCAGCAGGAGCAGGTCCCCCGGGCGCACCGGACCGTCGTTGTCCGTCCAGTGCATGATCGTGGCGTGCTCGCCCGCGGCGCAGATCGAGCCGTAGCCGACGGAGTTGCCTTCGAGGCGTGCGCGGCGGAAGAACGTGCCCTCGATCCACCGCTCCGACGAGGCGACCGCCTCGGACAGCTCCCCGATCACATCGGTGAATCCGCGCACCGTGGAGTCCACGGCCTTGCGGAGTTCGGCGATCTCCCAGTCGTCCTTGACGAGGCGCAGGTCGCCGAGTGCCTCCTCGAGTTCGGCGTCCCGCTCCTCCTCGGTGGTGACCGCGGCCTCCAGGGACGGGTCGACACCGCGGACGATGCGGGTCGGCGCACCGGAGGCGGCGGCCAGGTCGGCGGCCGCCGTCCGGACGTCGCGGCAGGAGAGCCCGAGCACGCGCTCCGACTCGGCGAGGGAGCGGCGCCTGCCCATCCAGAGCTCCGCCGTGGCGCCGGTCCAGAATTCGTCATTGTCCCGGCTGTCCCGCGGCAGCTGGTAGCAGTACGCGTCGTGTCCGCCGTCCGTACGCGGTTCGAGGACGAGAGCGCCGTCCCGGGCCTGGTCCCCCGTCATGTGCACATAGCCCGAGTACGGCCGGAACGGGTACGTGTCGTCGTTCGAACGGACCTTGAGGTTCCCGGAGGGAATCACGAGGCGTTCGCCCGGGAAGCGCGCGGAGAGCGCGGCACGTCGGCGGGCCGCGTACGGGGCCTGCTCGCCGAGCCGCAGGTCGCGCCGCTCGGTGTCCGCCCACCCGGTCCGCATGAGCGCGGACAGTTCCTCGGAAATCCCTGAGTAGAGACCGTTCTTCCGGCCTTTCGCCACGGCGTGCACCTGCTTCCTCGGTGGGTTCCTCGGTGGCGAGGTGCCAGGCGGGCCGTACGCTCGGGCCCCGCCTGCCGCCGGGTTCGGCCCGGGCGTCCTCGCCGCCGCCGGTGGTCGGCGGCCCGCGCACGGTATCCCGCGGCGGGCACGGCCGGGGCAGAGGAGTGCCACTGGCACGGATCGGCCACATCGCCCTGCGGAGGCGCTCGATAATGCGGCGTATGACGAACGCCAAACTCGGTGAGGCCCTGCAGCTCCTGGGCATCGATCGGACGGCCGCCCAGGTGTACCTGGCGCTGCTCGAACTGGCCCCCGCTCCACTGAGCGCGATCGCCGCCGCGACCGGTCTGGGCGGTGCGGAACTGGCCGTGGCGTACGGGACGCTGGTCGACGCCGGTCTGGCCAGCGCCGCCGAGGAGGGCGGGGACGTGGTGGCCCCGGTTCCGCCGACCGCCGGCCTGGAGATCCTCGCCCGGCGCCGGGCGACCGAGATCGAGGAGTCACGGGTCACCGTCGGGGGCGCGTTCGAGTCGTTCCGGCGACAGCGGCTCGCCGCGTACAACGACGACCTCGTCGAGGTCGTCACCGGCGAGGCCGTCGGTCCACGGATCCGTCACGCCTGGGCGAGCGCCCGCGAGCAGATCCGGCAGTTCGAGTCACCGCCGTACTTCCCCCTGGCCGGCGCCACGGACGACGCGCTGGCCACGCTCGCCCGCGGGGTGACGCAGCGCGTCATCTACTCGCGGGAGTCCCTGGAGTACCCGGGCCATCTGACCGAGGTCATCGAACCCTGCGTCAAGGCCGGCGAGCAGGCCAGGGTGCTGCCGTCGGTACCGGTGAAGCTCGTGATCATCGACGAGGCGTACGCGCTCGTGTCGCTGTCGATCAAAGAGGCCGACGTGCACAACACCATGCTCGTCGTGCAGCCGTGCGGTCTGCTCTCCGCTCTCATGGCCCTGTTCGAGCAGTCGTGGCAGAACGCGCTGCCGTTCCACGGCCGCACCACCCGTCCGGGCGGACTGCCTCCCGCCGACCGCCGCCTGCTCTGGCTGCTCGCGGGCGGCGCGAGCGACGACGTCATCGCCCGCGAGATGGGATTCAGCCGCCGCACGCTGTATCGCCGCCTGCAGGTACTGATGGCCCGGCTGGGCGCCTCGAACCGCTTCCAGATGGCCTTGCACGCACAGCGCAGCGGATGGCTGTGACCGGCATGCCGCGCGGCCCGCGACACATGTGATGCAGGTCACATCATCGAGTGTCATACGCGGAGGCCCCCGGAAACGTGTGAAGGGCGCAACACCGCCTACAACAGCAGGAGTTGGTTCATATGCGTACACGCCTCGCCTTCAGCGTGATCACCACGGCTCTCCTCGCAGTGGTGCTGGGCCTCGGCGCCGCCCCGGCGGGAGCCACGACCGCCACCACCGGCGAGGCCCGTCGGGTCACCGCCCCGTCGCAGGTGCTGGACGCACCGCCCGGCTGGATCCACCGGGGGAAGTACATCACCCACGGCGGCTGCGTGGAGGCCGGGGTGGACGGCATCCAGCGCGGGCACTGGGACTCCTACCAGTGCGCCAACGGTTTCTTCTGGAACCTGTGGACGAACCGCTGACCACAACCGCCCGGGGGAACGGGGGGTGACCAGGGCGGGCCGGGGCTCGATCTCCGGCCCGCCCTGTCATGTGCGGTCGGCGCAGGGCGGACGGTAGTCCAGGCCGGGGAAGTACCGGGACCACTGGGCCCGGCTGATGGTGACGCGCACATGCCCGCAGGCACGGGAGAGCCCGGAGCCCAGGTCGGTGTCCCAGACGTGGACGGTCTGGTCGGCGCTCACCGTGATGGCCGCCGCCCTGCCCGCGCGGGGGTCGGCCACGTCCCACAGGCGGGCCGTGCGGTCGTCGCTCCCGGAGGCCAGTGTGCGGCCGTCACGGCTGTAGGCGAGCGCGTCGACGAAGTTCTCGTGGCCTGTAAGGACGCCGATGGTGGGCGCGTCGCGCGGATCGGTCACGTCCCAGAGGCGGATGGTGCGGTCGTCGGAGCCCGAGGCCAGTGTCCTGCCGTCGGGGCTGAAGACCACCGGTTTGACGTTGAGCGAGTGACCGGTCAACACGGAGAGCAGGCGAGGGCGGGCCGGGTCGGCCACGTTCCAGAGCCGGATGGTGTCGTCGTAGCTGCCGGTGGCGGCCATGCTCCCGTCCGGGCTCACGGCCATGGAGTACACGGTCTCCGTGTGACCCGTGGGCGTCCGCGACAGGAGTGCGGGGCGTCGGGGGTCGGACACGTCCCAGAGGCGGATCGCGCGGTCGGCACCGACGCTCATCAGCGTGCCCCCGCGCGGACCGTGCGCGTCCCGTGGCCCGAAGGCCAGGGCGTGGGCGCTGCCGTCGAGGCCGGCGAGCGTGGCGAGCCGGCGGGGGCGCCGGGGCGTCGCCATGTCCCACAGGTCGATGCGGCGGTCACCGCCCGCCATGGCGACGGTGCGGCCGTCCGGGCCGACGGCCAGCGTGTACCCGGCCGGGGTCGGCGCGGCCGGGGTGGGCGGGGCCGGAGTGACGGACAGCGTACTGAGCAGGGCGTTCTTGGTGCTTCCGCTCGGTGCCAGGCGGTACGCGGCCAGAGCGATCTGGACGGCCAGTGACTGGTCGTGGGGGCGCAGCCGCACCGACGTGTCGGCGGCCTGCAGCGCCAGGGCACGGTTGCGCTGGAGGGTGACCGTGTTCCGCGCGTGCACGGCGATGCCGACGGCGGTCGCCGCGCACACCAGAAGGACGACGAGGGCCGCGACGAGTCGGCGCAGACGGCGGACCCGGCGGCGTACGCGCATGGCTTCCTTCCTCCCGGCCGTCTCGCTCGCGTCGAGGAAGGCCCGTTCCCGGGCCGTCAGCGTCTCCTTGGGGATGTCCATGGCGGCGGCCAGGCGTACTCCGCGCAAGAGACTGTCGGGGTCCCGGTCCAAGGACTCCCAGACGGCGGTGGCCTCGGTGAGCCCGCGGTGCAGACGCAACCGGTCCCGGTCCTCGCACAGCCATCGTCCGAGACGGGGCCAGCAGCGGATCAGGGCCTCGTGCGTCATCTCGACGTGGTCGCGGTCGGCGGTCAGCAGACGTGCCCGGGTGGCTCGTTCGAGGACCAGCACGGTGTCGGGGGTGTCGTCGAGCTCGTGGCGCGGGACGCGCCGCTTGGTGTCCTCCGTGCCCTCCCCGAGTGCGATGAGCCGCAGGAAGAGCCGGCGGGCGGTCTCCTGCTGGGTGGCGGACAGACCGGAGTGGAAGGCCTCGGCAGTCTGGGCGAGTGCCCCCTCGAACCCGCCGGCCGCCTGGAACCCGGCCAGGGTGAGGGTGTGGCCACGGCGCCGGCGCCAGGTCTCCAGGAGTGCGTGCGACAGCAGCGGGAGTGCCCCGGGCCTGCCGTGGGCACCGGCCGTGAGGGCCGCGAGGAGGGCGCCCTCGACGGTCAGCCCGGCGCGGGCGGCGGGCCGGACGATCGCCGCCCGGAGTTCGTCGGTGGTCATCGGACCGACGGGGACGTGGGCGTCGGCCAAGGCGTCCACGAGGCCCGGCAGGCGAGTGCAGTGCGTGTAGAAGTCGGACCGTACGGCAAGGGCGACGCGGCAGCGGCTGTCGGGAGCCTGTACGGCGTGGAGGAGCGCGCCGACGAAGGCGTCCCGTTCCTCCGTATCGCGGCAGAGGGTGAACACCTCCTCGAACTGGTCCACGAGGAGCATCAGTTCCTCCGCCGGATCCGGTGAGCCGGCCGTGATCTGCCGCACGACGCGGTGCAGTGTGCGCGGCTCCGCCGTGAGTTCGGCGCGCAGGGCACCCGGAGTGACATGGGCGCGGGAGGCGAGCTGGATCGCGCATTCCTCCAAGGGGCTCGGCCCGGGAGTGAGGATCAGGGCGGGTGATCGGGAAATTCTGGGGAGCACTCCGGCGCGCAACACGGAGGACTTTCCGGATCCCGATGCCCCGAACAGAACGAGGAATCTCTCTTTCTCCAGGTGTTCGACCAGCCTGTCGGTGAGACTCTCACGCCCGAAGAACGCATCGGCGTCCACCTGCTGAAAGGACGCCAGGCCGACATAGGGCGGAGGGGTCGTGTCCCCGGCCCGCTCGGGGTCCGTGCCGTCCGTGCCGTCGGGACGGCCCGTCGCCGCGGCGCACTCGGCCGCCGTTCTGCGCCAGATCAGCTCCCATTCCCGCTCGTCACCGCCGCAGGCCCGGACGTAGGCGAGGGTGACGGCCAGGGTGGGAAGTTGACGTCCGGCCGCCGCTCCGGAAAGCGTCGCGATCGAGTAGTGCGCCCGCCGCGCCAGTTCCCGATAGGTGGGGCCGCCGGCCCGTTCCCGCAATCCGCGCAATTGGGCGGCGAATTCGCGTAGTGGGCCGCCCTCCGCGTCCAGCGGACGCTCTCCACGTGGCACCTGTACGCACCTCCCCGGGGTCAGCCGGATTGTTCACCATGCGTTTGTTCAGTGCCAGTCGACCGATCGTGAACAACGGGACTGCGGCTACAAACGGCACATCAGGTTCCGTAACGGCCGGGCCGGACCGCGATCGCGCCCACCCGGTGGAACGTCCCCCCCCCGCCCCCCCCCAGGAGTCCTCATGCACGCCAACACGTCACACCGCGAGGAACGCCCGCTCAAGGTCACCAAGGTCGCCGATCTGACCGGCCCCGGTATCACCACACGGTTCCGCATGGAGGCCACCGACCTGGGCGTACCGGTGCGTGTGCCCGACGGCAGGCTCCTGTTCGTCTTCGGTGACACCTTCGAGGAGGCGTGGGTCGGCGGTGGCTGGTGGCGCTCGCCCGTGGCGCTGTACGGGCACCCCGGCGGCCCCGACGGGCGGATCATCTGGACGGGAGCGGTGGGCGGTCGCCACGCCCGGCAGCTGCTGCCGTACGACCACCACGGACCGGAGTACTCCACCGTGCTGCCGTCCGACGCGATCACCCTCGGCGACACCGTGTACCTGCACGTCATGGTGAACAAGGGCCTCGGCAACGTGGTGCGCACCGAGATCTGGCGATCCGACGACTCGGGCGCGACCTGGCTCCGCACCGGTGCCGTGTTCCCGCCGGGCCTGCACGGCGGCATGTTCCAGCTGCTGACCTGGGCGCCCGGCGACGACGGCTACGTCCACGTCCTGTCGACCGGGTTCCAGCGCGACAAGCCGGTCATCCTGCACCGGGTCCGCCCCGGGCGGCTGACGGATCCCGCCGCGTACGAGCCGTGGGGCCTGGCCGGGGGCCGCTGGGACTGGGGGAACCCGCCGACCCCCGTCCTCGACGGACGGTTCGGCGAGATGTGCCTGCGACCGCTCGACGGCCGGTGGCTCCTGACCTGGTTCAACCAGGGCGACTACCGGATCGAGGGCCTGGTCGCCGACCATCCCACGGCGAACCTGCGCGCCGCGCACCGTCGCACGCTGCTGTGGGGCACGGCCTGGGGCCAGGAGGACGACTCCCACGTGGCGCAGTTGTACGGCGGCTACGTCGTCCCCGGTTCCACGCTCGACGACCTCCATCTGTCGGTGAGCCAGTGGAACACCGCGGTGGGCCGGCCCTACCGGGTGATGCAGTTCCGCGTCCAGGGCCTGGCCCGCTGACCCCCCGCCAGGCATCAGGAACGACAGGAGTCACAGGAGTGTCATCAGACGTGAGCACACGAACGGCAGCCACGGCGGCTCGGACGGACACCCGTCCTCACGCGGCCGCGGAGCTCCGCCCCGTTGGCGTCGCGTGGTCCGACCGCCCGGCCCCGGCGGGGAACGGCTTCGACGAGGTGTTCAGCTCGCTGCTGCCACGCCTGTACCGGCGTTCGGCGCAGCTGACCGGGGGCGCGTCCCACTCCGCCGAGGACGCGGTGCACGACACGTACCTGAAACTGGCGGCCCGACCGCAGCCGTTCCTGGACCATCCGGACCCGTACGCCTACGCCTTCCGCGCCCTGCTCAGCGTCATCCGTGACCGTATGCGGCGGGAACGGAGACTCGTGCCGACGGCCGAGGTCGAACCCCGCTCGGCCGGCGGCTGGGACGGTGGCGTGGAGCGGCGGGCGGCGGAGATCGACGTCCTGCGGCTCCTCAGGCTGCTCACACCGCAGCAGGCGGGCACGGTGATCCTCGTGGACGTCGACGGGTACACCCTCGACCAGGCGGCCAGCATCATGGGCGTGCACCGTGGCACGGTCGCGCGTACGCGTGCGCGTGCCCTGGACCGTCTGCGCCTTTGGATGCGGGCCGACGCCCGATACGGCCGGGAGTGACATGGGGCAGGGCTGCCCAGGTAAGGCATGTACTCCGTGAGAGGGTGTGCCATCGAGGGGCGCGGGCGCCCGGCGGCCCTTGCTCGGAGTGTTCCGCGCACCACGACCGCACGGACAAGGCGATGAGGAGGACCCCCCATGAAGGCCGCCGAAGACGGACGGCAGCATCTGGACGCGGCCAGCGTCAACGCGAAACAGACGCTCCTCCAGCTCCTCGGCCGGGCGGGGGTCTTCTCCGGTGACGCGGAGGAGCTCATCGGGCTCGTCGAGGCCGGGGCGCTCGCTCTCGCGCACCGGGAGATCAGCCGGATCGGCATGAGCGCGCCGGGGGACAAGGGCGAGCTCTACGAGTCCGGCTGGCTCGACGGCACCCATGCCGTCGCCGGGGAACTGGACGACCTCACCGAGCGGGCGGTACGGCGCGCCGTCGCCGCGGATCCGTCGGCACCGTCCGCGGACGACCGTCCTCCCGTCAGGAGGATGCAGGTGGAACGGGCGAAGGTGGCGGTCACGCCCCTCTACCTCTCGTTCAGCGCCGTCTCCGACCTCGATCCCGAGGTGTCCGAGCAGGTGCTCACCGCCGTTCTGGGCACCATGACCTCCAGGCAACGGGCCGGATACGCGGGCCGGCTGGCGGAGTTCGCCTCGGCCCACCGCGTACGCCTGGAGCGGCTGTACGCGGAGTACGGCCCCGGGAGCGCCATCGCGATCCACGGCCGCTACTCCCTCCTCCACTCCCCCACCAGCATCGCCGTACTCGAACGACTCGCCACGGCGGCGCCGGCGTTGCGGGAGGAGTGGGACACCGCCGAACTGCCGCCCGCGTGGCTGGAGGGGCTCAAGACGGCCTGGGACGCGTCGGTCTGACCGACGGACCTCCGCGTCCCCGTCCCCGTGCGGGTCACCGGAACCTCGGGGCGGGCGGTGCTCGACGAGCGGTGTCAGAGGCGACGGCTAGCCTGCACCCATGATCACGAGCACTGGTGACGACGACCGCCTCTTCCCGCCCGCCCTGGCCGACATGGCGGGTGTCGCGTTCGACTACGACGAGGGCCGGGGGATCGACTTCGAGCCGTACGAGGCGTTCGACTCCGCCGAGGAGACCACCGACTGGCTGCGCGGCTGGACCGGTAACCAGGACGTGGACGGCGGCGCGTACCGCGTGTTCGGGCAGGACGGCACGGGCGGGCTCGCCGCCCTGTGGTGCATACGGGCCGGCCGGCCCCTCGGCGAGCAACCCGTGGTGTTCCTCGGCTCGGAGGGCGCGTGCGGTGTGGTCGCCGGGAACCTGTCCGACTTCCTGTGGGTGCTGGCGGACGGCATGGGGCCGATGGAGGCGGTCGAGTACGACGACCACTCGCACCGTCGCCCGGACGCGGTGCTGACCGCGCTCGCACGGCGGCACGCGACCACCCCGCGCCGGCCCGCCCACGAGATCATCGCCGCTGCCCGGGCCGAGTTCCCGGCGTACGTGGAGGACGTCGAGGCCCTCTGCCGGTGAGTGACCGGTGAGGGGGCCACCCGCGGGCTTCAAGTCACCCGCCGCACGGGCCGGTTCGGCCGCCGGATTCGTACCCGTGTCGGGAACCGGTGGGGCGCGTTGACACTCATGGTCCATGGGTACGGGGGGCGGCGCACCGGCGCCGGACTCCCTCAGTTTTCTACGGCTCACGCCATCCCGTGTGCCGTACCGATCGAGTCGAGGACCTGACGTGACCTTGTCGACGCACCGACGCCTGGCCGCAAGCGCCACCCTGATCGCCGCGCTCGCCGCCGGGCTCGCCCCCACCGGCGCGTTCGCCGCGCCCTCCACCCCCGCCACCGCACAAGCGGCCACTCCCGCCCCCGACATGGAGGGCGTGGTCGGGGCCCTGAACGCCGCCATGGGTCAGGGCGCCCCGGGCGCGATGGCCCGGTTCACCGGTCCGGAGGGCGTGGAGGCGCGGACCGTGGGAGTCCGGGACCGTGTCTCGGGCACGCCCATGGACACCCGGGCACGCTTCCGTATCGGCAGCGTCAGCAAGACCTTCTCCTCCGTGGTGCTGCTCCAGTTGGTGGACGAAGGCAGAGTGGAGCTCGACGCTCCGGTGAACCGGTACGTGCCCGGGCTGCTGCCGGACGACCGGATCACGGTTCGGCACCTGCTGACCCACCGGAGCGGCCTGGCCGACTACACGGAG
Source organism: Streptomyces sp. NPDC041796 (assembly GCF_055590785.1). Taxonomy (NCBI): domain Bacteria; kingdom Bacillati; phylum Actinomycetota; class Actinomycetes; order Kitasatosporales; family Streptomycetaceae; genus Streptomyces; species Streptomyces sp. NPDC041796. The sequence continues at coordinate 149,778 of NZ_JBVJAH010000009.1, read as the reverse complement.
GCGATGTTCGCCCGAACAGTGCCCGGCTTCGAGTCCGTGCGGAACCGGGTGTTCAGCTACCAGGAGCTGCTGGACCTCTCGCTGAGCGAACCGCGCACCACCGAGCCCGGCGTGGCGTACAAGTACTCCAACGCCAACTTCGTGGTGGTCGGCATGCTCATCGAGAAGGTCACCGGCAAGCCGGTCGCCCACGCCTACGAGCACCGCATCATCAAGCCGCTGCGACTGCGCAACACGTCGTACGTGCACCCCGACACCCGCATCAAGGGGATGCACGTGCGTGGCTACCTGCACCCCGACGAGGCCGGCGCCGCGCTCGTCGACTCCACGGAGCAGACGGTGTCCTGGGCGCAGTCGGCCGGGGCGGTCATCTCCAACCCGGCGGACCTCAACACCTTCATGACCGCGCTGATGAGGGGTCGCCTGCTGTCGGCGCGAATGCTGGACGCCATGACCACGGTCACCCCGACGGACTCGGCGAACACCCGGTTCTACGGGCTCGGCCTGCGCCGTTACGACCTGTCCTGCGGCGCCCAGGTGTACGGGCACACCGGCACCGTACAGGGGTACTACACCTACGCGTTCGCGACCCGGGACGGTCGCCGCAGCCTGTCCGCGATGGCCAACACCTCGAACCGGGGCGTGGCCAACACGGCGCTCGGCGGAACGCTGGAGGCCGCGTTCTGCGGGAAGAAGCCGGCCGCGGCGGCATCGACGTCGCCCACGCCGCGCGGCATCCCGATACGGCCGGCCGAAGCGGACCTGCCCGAGCGCCGCTGAGACCCGGCCCGGAGTGAGGCCCCCGCACCTGAGGGGGCCTCACTCCGTGGCCACTGCCCGGCCCCTTAAGGGCCTGATCAGCCCTGGGTCGCACAAGAGCGACACCTCCGGCCGACGACGGCCGGGGAAACGCTGCCTAGCCTCCTTCCCATGAAGCCCATGAAGCGCATGAAGCCCATGGAGTTCGCGAACTCAGTGAAGTTCGCGAACTCAGTGAAGTTCGCGAGGTCAGTGAAGTTCGTGAGCCGGATGAGGTTCGTGAAGCCCATGCACCCGGGGAGGACGTTACGTAGGCCGCGTCCGGCCGCCGTCGCCGTGGTCGCCGCCCTCGCCCTCACCTCGCTTGCTCCCGCCGCGCACGCGAAGGCCCCCTCCGACCGGGCGGCCGGCGTCGCCGCCCCCGGCCAGCGGACGGCGGCCGGTGTGCGGCTGCCGGAGCCCACCGGGGAGTCGGCGGTGGGCCGGTCGACCCTCCACCTGGTGGACCGGTCCCGGGCGGACCTGTGGATGCCGGCCCGGTCGCGGGAGCTCATGGTCGACGTGTACTACCCCGCTCGGTCCGCGGCGGGCTCCCCCTCCCGGTACGCGGACCCGCGGGAGGCGCGGCTGTTGCTGGAGGACGCCGGTGTGCGGGACGCGGCGGCCGTCGCGAAGCTGAGCGCCACCCGCTCCCACAGCGTCGTCCGTGCCCTGCCGGAGCGCGGCCGGTATCCGCTGGTGCTCCTCTCCCCCGGTTTCGGAGCGCCCCGGTTCACCCTGACCACCCTCGCCGAGGAGCTGGCGAGCCGCGGCCATGTGGTCGCCACGGTGGACCACGCCTACGAGTCGGCGGGGACGGTGTTCCCGGGCGGCCGGGTGCTGACCTGTGTGGCCTGCGAGAAGGCGGAGACGCCGGAGGACATGCGGAGGGCAACCGTCAACCGCGCACAGGACCTGTCGTTCGTCCTCGACCGGCTGACCGGGTCGCACCCCGCCTGGCGTCACGCCTCCCTCATCGACCGCGAGCGGGTCGGCGCGGCCGGTCATTCGCTGGGCGGCGCCGCCGCGGCCTCCGCGATGGCGCACGACGGCCGTTTCCGCGCGGGCATCAACATGGACGGCCGCTTCGGCGAGCCCGTCCCGGAGAGCGGGCTCGGAGGGCGGCCCTTCCTGATGCTCGGCACGGACGACGCCGTCCACCGGCCCGGCGGCGAGGACGCGAGCTGGGACGCCGCATGGCGGAACCTGGACGGCTGGAAACGCTGGCTCGCCGTGGCGGGGACACACCACTTCACCTTCTCGGACCTGCCCGTCCTCTTCGACCAGCTACGCCTTCCCTACCCCGGCACACCGCCGACGATCCGTGCCGAACGCGCGATCACGGTGGTACGCACCTACACCGTGGCCTTCTTCGACCTCCACCTGAGCGACCGGCCCCGGCCGGTCCTCGACGGTCCCACGGCGGAGAACCCGGAGGTGAGGTTCCACCGGCCCGAGGGGTGAGCGGGAAGGGCGGGCGCGCGAGTTCAGAAGGCGTAGCGGATGGTCAGCCACGGGGCGTGAGCCGCCACCAGGCGGCGCACGGTCTCCACCGCAGCGGCCTTGGTGGTGTTGCGGTAGCGCACGTTCCAGCCGCCGTTCTCGGAGCGCTTGGCCTGCTGGATGCCGGGTCGCCAGATGGCGTCCTCGGCGCGCGGATGCCATTGCGTGTTGACGTCGTGCAGGTCCCTGTTGTGCGTCAGCATGATCACCTCGGCCGCCGCCTGCTCCTTCACCTCACGCGGCAGTACGTCGTCCATGTGCTGGAGCAGTTCCGCCCAGGCCTGCTCCCAGCCGGGCCTGATGACGACGGGGGACAGGTTGAAGTGCACCTCGTAGCCGGCCTCCAGGAAGTCACCGGCGGCGGCGATCCGTTGCTCGACCGGACTGGTGCGGATGTCCAGGAGCCGGGAATCGTCCGGAGGCATCACGGAGAACCGGATCCGCGTCCTTCCGCGAGGATCGAGCCGCAGCAGGTCGGGGTTGACGAACTTGGTCGCGAACGACGCCTTGGCGGTCGGCCAGCGGGTGAAGGCATGCACCAGGTCGGCGGTGTTTTCGCTGATCAGAGCGTCGACCGAGCAGTCGTTGTTCTCCCCGACGTCGTAGACCCAGGCGTCCGGGTCGCACTGGTTCGGCTCGCGCTTGGGTCCCTGCTCGGTGACGTGGCGCCGCAGTCGCGCGACGATGCGGTCGATGTTGGTGAAGACGGTGATCGGGTTGGCGTAGCCCTTGCGACGGGGGACGTAGCAGTACGCACAGGCCATGGCGCATCCGTTCGCCGCTCCGGGAGCGATCCAGTCGGCGGACCGGCCGTTGGGTCTCACGGTGAGCGTCTTCTTCTCTCCGAGAACGAGAACGGTGCTCTTGATGCGGACCCAGCGCTCGGCGTTCCCCTTGTTCCCGTGCAGGTCCGGGATGCGCCAGTGGGAGTCGACGGGGATGACCTCGGCGTCGGGGAACGCCGCGAGGATCTGTCTGCCGCGCGGGGAGGCCGCGGCTCCCGGCTCCGCGTGGATCTCCCGCACCGCCAGCATGCGGCGCGCCTCCGGCGAGTCCCGGAAACTCCGCTGTCCGGGCGGCGGGGCCGGTGTCCCCGTTCGTAGCTCCTCGAGACCGAACAGTCCGTCGGGGGGTTCGTCCGCGGGGCCGGACGGCTGGGGGGTGGGCATACCTGCTCCGGTGTGTGTCGCTTCGCCCTCCACCTTACGAGAGGGTCCGGGCCCCTTCCCGCTCCTCGCGGGCGCGCTCACGGGGAGAGACGAGCTCCCGCAGGTCGGTGATCCGGTACCCGCGGGCCTGGACGGCCCCGGCTGCCCGCCGCTCTTCGGCTGCTGGGCGTGCTCGGCATGCTCGGCATGCTCGGCATGCTCGGCGGCCACCGGTGCCGCGACCGGCCCGGTCACCGCCCCTACCACCGCGACCTGTGAAGCCGGTGGCTGAGTCATTCGAGGGGCATCCGGCACGGGCCGACGCGGCGGGGCCCGTCGTGAGGGGGCGGGTGACACGATCGCCTCCGTGGCCGCGCTGATCGAGGAGTGTCGATGAGGACGTCCGACCGTTCGCAGGCCGGGCACACCGAGCGCCCGTCCCCGTGGCTGCGCGTCCTGCCGGGAATCTCTTCCGAGCGCCGCGGTTTCGTCCTGGCTTGGTGGGGGTTCGCCCTCACCTTCGGCGGGATGCGTCTGCTCACGTGGCTCATCCACATCGACGTGGCCGGGGTGGGTGACGTCCAGGCGGGCGGGGTCCACCTCCACCATTACGTGTGGGGCATCCTGCTGCTCGTGGTGGTGGGCGCGGCAGGCCTGGCCGAACGCTCCGCGCGAGCGCGCGCCTGGATGGGGCTCGGCTACGGAGTCGGGCTGGCCCTGGTCGTGGACGAGGCGGCGTTGTTGATCAGTCTGGAAGATGTGTACTGGGACACCGAGGGCGGTGTCAGCATCGCCCTGGCCATCGCGGTGATCGCCGTCGCCGGAAGCGTCCTCGCGGTGACCGGGGCTCGGCGGCGCTCCACCACCGCCGGAGGCGGCGGCGGGGGCCGGTGACCCGCCGCGTCGCCCCGCCGCGCGGCCGCGCGCACCGCCATTCCTCAGCGCTCCTCGCAAAAGTGCAGGTCACAGCCGTCAGAGTCACTCGTTCGGCCCATCGTCCTGCGCCGATCGGCTCCCCCGCCCGTAGCGTCGAAGGGCGGCCGAGGTCTCGGCCGGAAGGGAGGCGGGATGATGAAGAGCCGTTCCGCAGTTGCCGGGGTACTGATCGGCCTCGCGTCGATCGTGCCGCTGTCCGGCGTCGCCCACGCTCAGGACCTGGACTGCCGTGACTTCGTCTACCAGGAGGACGCACAGGCGGTGTTCAACAGCGACCCGCGTGACCCGCACCGTCTCGATGAGGACCAGGGACCCGATGACGGCATCGCCTGTGAGGTGCTGCCCCGACGCAACGCCGCTGTCGCTCCCCAACCGGTGAGCCCCCGGCCTCCCACCGCCACTGCGACCCCCACCCGTGGTGTACGTGGTGGCCTGGGCGGCTCGTCCGCCTCCGGTCCCACCGACTGGCAGCTCGGCGTGGGCCTCACATTCACCGTGGGTGCCGCGCTGGCCGGCGGCTATGTGCTGAAGCGCCGCCACGGCTGACGGCGAAAGCGGCGTCGGTCCGCTCGGTCACCGGTCGGCCGGGGCAGTGGGAAGGGTTCCCACTGCCCCGGCCGGAAGTGCGGCGGAAGGCGCGGGGGCACCGGCCGGCCGTCAGCCGTTCCCGGCCTCATCGGCCTCATCGGCCACCCAGCGCAGCAGGTCTCCCGGCTGGCACTCGAGCACCTCGCAGAGCGCGGCCAGCGTGGTGAAGCGCACCGCCTTGGCGCGGCCGTTCTTGAGCACGGCCAGGTTGGCGGGGGTGATCCCGACGCGTTCCGCGAGTTCGCCCACGGACATCTTCCTCTTGGCCAGCATCACGTCGATGTCGACGGCGATCGGCATCAGATCACCTCGTCCAGCTCGGCCCGCATCCGTGTCGCCTCGACGTCGCGGGCGACGGCCTGGGCGAGCAGCATGCGCAGTACCAGGACGATGAGCGCGACGCCCAGAACCGCCAGGGAGGCCCCGCACACCAGGAGCACGATGCCCGGGGCGACGGCCTCGCCGGGCGCCAGGACGACCGCGAGCGCGAACACCAGGAGGGACGCCGCCGTGAACGCGCCGGTCACCACGTCGACGTACCGGAAGGCGGCGTGGGAGAACACCGTTCCCCTGCGCACCATCGTGACCAGGCGCCACACAGAGACCATGACCACCTGGACCGTGAGGACACCCAGGACCATGATCACGAGGAGCGGGGTGCGCAGGTACGCGTAGTCCGGGGTGAGCCCTTCCAGGTCGACGGCCAGCAGCGGCACCATCACCGCCTGCACGAACACCGAACCGGCGAGCAGCACCACGAGCACCGCTCGCAGCGCGAGCACGGTCAGCTTTCCCATCGCCTCTCCCTCGATCGAGTCACGATGGAAATCTATCGAGATTCGATAGGTTCACGCAAGGGTCGCCGGAGGCGGCTGCGTCGCGCCGGACACAAGCTCCAGCAACTCGTCCACCATTCACTGGTCGTACGCGCGCTCGCCGTACGTCACGGCCAGGACGGTGCCGTCTGGGGCGAGGAGGACGTCCGCGGGCAGGCCCGGGCGACCGTGCGGCCGGCTCCGGGATCCTCGTGAGCGCGGACCAGGAGTTCCTCGGCGGCTTCGCCGTACTGCTGCGCGGGCTCCGCGCGTGAGCGGCCGGCCTCGGCGGGGACGCTGAGCACGACCGTCCGCGCCGGGCCAGGAGGCTCGGCGCCCTCTCGGACGAGGTGGTCAGCAGGGTGGGTCGGACGGGGGTGGCGTGGCCGCATTGCGGTGGCGGGGTGCCGTCCGGCGGGGTGGCCGGGTCAGGGTGACCTGCCGTACGAGCTGCTGGAAGCAGGCCAGGGCGGCCACGGCGGGCAGGGCGGCTGCCGTCGCGTCCCGTACGGTCCTCGGGGCCTGAGCGACACAGAGCAGCACGGCGATCGTCGAGAAGAGGAGGACCGCGATCCATGAGTGGGTGGCACGCCTCCGGTGGAACGCCGCTCTGAGGATGGACAGGGAGGCGACCAGCCACGGGCCGTAGACCAGCAGGGGCCACCACCGGGTCACGGCGTCGGAGGTACGCGGCCGGGTGGCGTTGCGCAGCAGGGGCTCGTAGGCGACCACGCCGCCGTAGACGCTGACCATGCAGACGATGACGGCGGTGAGGGCCGCGATGAGTATGCTCCCGCTGCGCAGCAGGCTGACGACGCGCTTCTTCCTCGGCACACGGCGGTGGCCGGCCATCGGGTGACGTACCGGCGGGAGTTCCGCGGTGATCTGCTGCTCGTCCGCCGGCCGGCGGTCGTCACCGGGGATCGCCGGGGCGTCGACGGAGGTGGCGGTGGGCGGGACGGCCCGCTGCAGGGACGGGTCGGATTCCAGCAGGAGCCTGGCCAGTTCCTGGTCCCAGGAGGGGTCCGAGGCGTCGTCGAACGCGGGGTACGACTGCCCGCCCACCACACGGTGCTCGTAGTCGCCGTCCGGCCCCATGGTGGAGTGCCGCTGCTGATCATGGACAGGGGAGCGGGCGTATCGGCTGGGCGTCTCATACATCCCGGACCCGCCCCGTGTCCTCGCCACGGCGGACGGTGGAGGGTTCAGCGGCGTGGAACTCGGACTGAAGCCTGCTCATGGTCACCAGGAAGTCCGCCAGGACCGAGGACGAGTAGTGCAGATCGACGCACTCCGCCCCGTTACGCAGCGTGGCCCCCCTGCCGGTGGTCGATGCGGCGAAGCCCGGCGTGAATGTCCACTTGCCCGCACGGGCGGCCCCGGTGCGGTCGTACCGACTGTCTCCGGCCACGTCCCTGGGGAACGAGATACTCACCTGCGCTGTGGTCATATTCCCCCTAACGCCACGGATCTTGATCCAGGTGTGCGTCATCTGAGTGATATTCATGAGGCATATGAGCGCCCTCCGTAGACCGTTTATCGCTCCGATGGCGTGTCCGGGACAACGGCGTAACTCATGCCCGCTTCGCTCGTCACCGCAGCCTCGATTACTCGTGGATCATTTCCCTCCCCCCTCACCCGGAAGCGGAATTCTGAATTGGGAACGAAACGAGAAGTGCTGTTTCCGGGAATCCGTCCGGTGGGGCGCCGCCCCCGTCTCCACCGTCTGCCGGTCACGCTGTGTGAGCAGGAACGGTGCCCCGCGCCGCGTACGCGCGGACGTCGGCGTCCCGGTCGGCCGTGGCGGCCGCCAGCGCGGCGCGGGCGTGGTCATGGGCACGGTGCCGCAGCAGGGCGAGGACCACGGCTTTGCGCACGTCGGCGTTGACGTCGTCGAGCGCCCGGGCGAGGGCGGGCACGGCCACGTCCGGGTCTGCCGCTCCGAGGGCGGTCGCCGCGCCCGCACGCGGCCGCCAGGCCCCGTCGGCGAGGGCGGCGATCGCGGTGGCCGTGAGGGCGGGCGGGCAGCCCGTCGAGCCCAGCGCCTCGAACGCGGCGCCCCGCACCAGGGGGTCGTCGTCCCGCACCAGGCGCGCCAGTGTGCCGAGGGCACCGTCCGTCGGAGGCACCGTCACCGCCGCGAGGCCCTTCGCCGTGGCGACGCGTACCTCGCGGTCGGCGTCGCGGGCGGCCGTCGCCAGGGCCTCGACCGCGTCGACCGACACGAGCGCACGGACCGTCTCGACGCGTACCGGCACGTCCGGGTCGGCCAGGCCGGGCGCGAACAGGGCGGCGTCGCCCAGGCGCAGGGCGCGCAGGACGGCGTACGCGGCCGTGCGCACCACCGGGTCGCCCGAGGACAGCGCTGCCACCAGCCCCTCGCGCAGCTCCCGCTCCGGGGGCAGGGTCTCGACCAGCTCGCGCAGCGAGTCCGCGGCGGCGCCGCGGACGTCCGCGTCCTCGTCCGCGAGTGCCCGGGCCAGCGCGGGGCCCGTACCGTCCGGTGTGGTTTCCGTGAGCGTGGCGACGGCGGCGCGGCGCACCGCCGGGTCCGGGTCCGCCAAGTACGGCCCGAGCGTCGCGAGGCCGGGCTCGTCCTCGGCGAGGGCCAGCAGCTCCAGGATGCGCGGCGACGCGGCCGTGGCCCTGTCCTCGGCGCGTACGGGTGACGCCGCGACAGGGGAGCCCGTCGGCGCGGCCTCGCGGGGCCCGGCGGTCGCGACCTGCTCCAGCGCCACTTCGCCGAGGTACCGGGACGGGCCGCCGACGGGGGCGTACTCGTCGATGGGCACCAGGTAGGGCGCGACCGGCCGGGCGGTGAACTCCATCGCTCCGGAAGCCGACTTGCGGAGGTCCAGGTGGTGCAGCCACGCTTCGTCGTCCCGCCCCGGATGGTCGGTGCGCTCGTGGTACAGGCCCCACCGCGACTCGGTCCTGGCGAGCGACGCGCGGGCCGCCATCTCGGCGCAGTCCCGGATGAAGGTCACCTCGGCGCAGCGCATCAGTTCGTGCGGGGTGGTGGCGCCCATGCCGGCGATCTCGCCGCGCATCCGCTCGAAGTGCTCGACGGCGAGCGACAGCCTGGCCCCGGACTTGGGCGGGGCGACGTAGTCGTTCACGAACCGGCGCAGCTTGTACTCCACCTGCGGCTGCGGCGGGCCGTCGGGGTTGCGCAGCGGCCGGTAGATCAGCTCGTGGGCCTCGCGCAGTTGGGCGCCCGGGAGTTCGCCCTCGTACGCCCGGTACCGCGAGGCGTCCTCGCCGGCCAGGTCTCCGAAGACGAAGGCGCCGATCATGTAGTTGTGCGGGACGCAGGCCAGGTCGCCGGCGGCGTACAGCCGGGGCACGGTGGTGCGGGCATGGTCGTCGACGCGGACGCCGGAGGCCGAGTGGCCGCCGCACAGGCCGATTTCGGAGATGTGCATCTCGATGTCGTGGGTGCGGTAGTCGTGGCCGCGGCCGGTGTGGAAGGTGCCGCGGGTGGGGCGTTCGGTGGTGTGCAGGATGCCTTCGAGGGCGGCCACCGACTCCTCGGGGAGGTGGCTGAGCTTGAGGTAGACCGGGCCGCGGTCGGAGGCGAGCTCCTCGGCGAACTCGGCCATCATCGCGCCCGACCAGTAGTCCGAGTCCACGAACCGCTCGCCGTGCCGGTTGACCTGGTAGCCGCCGAACGGGTTGGCGACGTAGGCGCAGGCGGGGCCGTTGTAGTCCTTGATGAGCGGGTTGATCTGGAAGCACTCGATGCCGGTGAGCTCGGCGCCCGCGTGGTACGCCATGGCGTAGCCGTCTCCGGCGTTGGTGGGGTTCTCGTACGTGCCGTACAGGTAGCCGGACGCGGGCAGCCCGAGCCGGCCGGCCGCACCGGTGGCGAGGATGACCGCGCCCGCCCGTACCGTCACGAAGGCGCCGGTGCGGGTGTGGAACCCGGCGGCTCCGATCGCCCGGCCGTCGTCACCGGTCAGGACACGCACCGGCATCACCCGGTTCTCGATGCGGATGCGCTCGCGCATCTCACGGCGGCGCAGCTGCCGGTAGAGCACCTTCTTGACGTCCTTGCCCTCGGGCATGGGCAGGACGTACGAGCCGGAGCGGTGCACCTGGCGCACGGCGTAGTCGCCGTGTTCGTCCTTCTCGAACTTCACGCCGTACGACTCCAGTCGCCGCACCATGGCGAAGCCGCGGGTGGCGGTCTGCCGGACCGTGGCCTGGTCGACGATGCCGTCGTTGGCGCGGGTGATCTCGGCGACGTAGTCGTCGGGTTCCGCCCGGCCGGGGACGACCGCGTTGTTGACGCCGTCCATGCCCATGGCGAGCGCACCGGAGTGCCGGACGTGCGCCTTCTCCAGGAGCAGGACGTTCGCGCCGTGCTCGGCGGCGGTCAGCGCCGCCATCGTCCCGGCCGTACCGCCTCCGATGACGAGGACGTCGCAGGAGAGCTCCTCGGCGTCGGTGAGGGAGGGGATGTCCATGGTGCTTGCCTCTCAGGTGCTGAGCGATTCGAGGACGGCGCGGCGCAGGGCCTCGGTGGCGGGATCGGTACGGCTGTCGCGGTCGCGGGGGCGGGGCACGGGCAGCACACGGCCGCCGGTGCCGAGGAGTGCGACCCGGTCGCCGAGGAAGAGCGCCTCGTCCACGTCGTGGGTGACGAAGACGACGGTCGCGCCGGTGCCCTTCAGGACGTCGATGAGGAGCTGCTGCATCTCGCCGCGGGTACGGGCGTCCAGGGCGCCGAACGGTTCGTCCATCAGCACGGCGCGCGGCCCGCCCGCCAGCGCGCGGGCCAGTTGTACGCGCTGACGCTGCCCGCCGGAGATCCGGTGGGGGTGGGTGGCGGCGTGGGCGGACAGCCCCACGCGCTCCAGCCAGGTCTCGGCGGCGGCCCGCCGCTCGGCGCGCGGTACGCCCCGGATGGCCAGGGGCAGTTCGACGTTGCCGCGTACGGTCCGCCACGGGAGCAGGGCGTCCTCCTGGAACACGAGCGCCCGGTCGCCACCGGGGCCGGTGATGGCGTCCCCGTCGAGGGTGACGTCACCGCCCAGGGCGGGCAGCAGTCCGGCGAGGGTCCGCAGCAGCGTCGACTTGCCGCATCCGGACGGGCCGACGACGGTGAGGATCTCCCCGGGTTCGACGTCCAGGTCGAGCCCGTCGACGACGGCGGCTCCGGCGTGGCCGAGCACCGCCCGGCGCAACGTGAGACGGGCGCCGTGGACCGGGGGGCGTACGGGGGAGGCGGTCGTGGTCTTCGTGGGCGTTCCGGTCATGGCGTGGGCCCTTCCGGTACGGGGACGGAGACGGTCCCGGGGGTGGTGGCCGCGCCCGGGCCACCCCGCCCACCCCGTCCGCGCCGTCCGCCCCTTACGGGTTCGCCGTGTGCCGCTCGGAGCGGTGCGGGTTCGACGGGGGCAGGTTGGGCGGGCGCGGATCGGGCGGGGGCCGGCTCGGTCGGCGCGGGCGTGCCCCCCTTCCGCGTGCGCCTGGTGGGTGGCGTGGAGCCCGGGGCGCGCGGCTCGCGCACCGCGGACCGTGGCAGCCACCGGGTCAGGCGGCGGCCCAGGACCTCCACGGCCGTCGAGGTCAGCCAGCCGAGCAGGCCGATGGTCACCATGCCGACGAAGACCCCGGGGTAGTCGACGACGGTGTAGTCCTGCCAGGTGCGGTACCCCACCCCGTACTCGCCGGAGATCATCTCCGCGGAGATGACGCAGATCCAGGAGACCCCGATACCGACCGACAGTCCGCCGAGGACGCCGGGCAGCGATCCGGGGAGCACCACCGAGTACAGGACGCGCCACCGCCCGCCGCCCATCGTGCGGACGGCTTCCTCCCAGACGGGGGTGAGCGCGCGCACCGCGTGCCGGGTGGACACCAGGACGGGGAAGAACGCCGCCGTGAAGGTGATGAAGACGATGCCCTGCTCGTTGCTCGGGAACAACAGGATCGCCACCGGCACCAGCGCGATCGCGGGGATGGGGCGCAGTACTTCGAGCACCGGGCCCACGAGGTCGGCGACGAGCCGCGAGCGGGCGATCGCCGTGCCGACGGCCACGCCCGCGACGGCCGCGAGGAGGAAGCCGGTCACGATGCGGGTGAGGCTGTCGGTGAGGTCCTGCCAGTACACGCCGTCGCCGATCCGCCGGCCGAAGGTCCGCGCCACGTCCGTCACGGTCGGGAACTGTTCGAACCGCAGCCACAGGTTGACGTCGTACGAGGTCAGTAGCTGCCACACGCCGAGCGCGGCGGCCACGGACGCGACCCGCAGCACACGCCGCCCCGTCATGACACGCCTCGCAGCACCTGGTCGTACGGGACGGTCCGCGCACCCGGGTGTCCGGCGGTGTACGCGGCGGCGGCGGACGGGGTCACGAACGGCAGCGGCTTCCTCCCGTCCACCACCCACACCGCCTTGTCGGCGAACCACGGGGTGCCGGTCGTGGTGTCGGGGACGTACGCGGCGCGCACGGTGCCTTCGGCGGCGGCCACGGCGCTCAGCAGCGCCGCCGGGGAGTCGAACGACCGGGTGGTGCCGTCCTTGAACCACACCTCGCCGCGGGCCGCGGGGGCGTGGGCGCCGACGGCCTTGGCGTACGTTCCTCCGTACACCCGCTTGAGGTACCGGTCGTCGACGAAGGCGTCCACGTCCACGTCCCCGACCAGCTTCGCCGACTTCAGCACCGGCACGTCCTTCTTGAGCGCGTCGACGAGTGCGGGCTTGACGGTCGGGTCGAAGGTGGCGATGCCGTGGGCGCCGTTGTAGAGGTAGACGACCTCGGGCGGCAGGCCGGTGGCGCGGGCGACCGACTCGGCGGCCGCGACCGGCTTGGCACGGAGGTGGTCGGTGGCCCGGACCTGCGCGCGCAGGAAGGCCTCCAGCACGGCGGGCCGTTCCTTGGCGAACGCCTCGCGGACGGTGACGCCGTGGAAGGTGGGCAGGTTCAGTTCCGCGCCGTCGTAGAGGGCCTTGGCACGGCCCTGGAAGGTGAGCAGCCCGGGCCAGGCGACGAACTGCGAGAGGGCGTCGGCGCTGCCGGACTGGAGGGCGGAAGCACCGACGGACGGCTGCTGGTTGAGCTTGCGGACGTCTTTCTCCGGATCGATGCCGGCCTGTCGCAGGGCGCGGACGAGCGTGCCGTCGGCGGCCGAGCCCACGGAGGTCGACACCTTCTTGCCGCGCAGGTCCTGAAGGCCGCGCAGCGGTGAGCCGGGTGCGGTCACGATGGTGTTGAGGCCGCCGCGCGGGTTGTAGCCGGTGACGGAGACCAGCCGGGTCGGCCGGTTCAGCTGCTTGCCTCGGGCCGCGTTGATCAGCAGGGGGAAGTCGCCCATCGAGCCGATGTCGATCTTCCCGGCGGTCATCTGGGCCGTGATCGGTGCTCCGGTGGCGTAGTCCTGCCACCGCACCTTGTACGTGATGCCGTCCTTGGTGCCGCGCGCCTTCAGCTCCTGTTCGAAGTAGCCGAGTTCGCGGAGGAGGGTGCCGGCGGTGACGGTGTTGATGGTCTTGGACTGGTAGCCGACGGTGACGGTGACCGTACGGGAGTCGCCGGCGTTCGCGTCACCGCCGCAGCCGGTCAGGAGGGTGGCTGCCAGGGCGACGGCCAGGACGGCGGAGGCGGGTCCTGTGCGTTTCATGGGCGTTGTGCCTTTCAGCGGAGCAGGTAGGGCATGTTGACCTCGACGGCGCCGGTGGGGCACCGGGCCGCGCACGGGCCGCAGTACCAGCACTCGTCGACGTGCATGTAGGCCTTGCCGCTGTCGGGGTTGATCGCGAGCGAGTCGAGCGGGCACATGTCGACGCAGAGGGTGCAGCCGTCGATGCACTTCGACTCGTCGATGGTCACGGGCACGTCGGCACGCTGGGGCGCCAGAGGCATGGCTGTCTCCAGGAAGGGGCGGGGCGGGGGATGAGGGGGGTTCAGCGGGAGCGGTGCAGCAGCCCGCTCATGGTGATGCGGTCACCGCGGAAGCGGATGAACTCCAGGTCCACGGGCCGCCCGTCGCACAGGCGGGTGAGGCGTTCCAGCATCAGGACGGCCGCGCCGCGCGGGGCTTCCAGCACGGCGGCGGAGTGGGCGTCCGCGTTGACGGCCTCGAGGGTGATGTCGGCCGAGCCGAGGGCCTGCCCGGTGAGCCGTTCAATGAGCCGGAACACGTCGTTGTGTTCCAGGTCGCAGTCGAGCAGACCGGAGCCGATGTCCATGGGGATGTACGTCACGTCGAGCGACAGCGGCAGCCCGTTCAGTCTGCGCAGCCGCTCGACGCACAGGACGTCGGACCGTTCGGGCAGGTCCAGCCGCCGTGCCACCGGCGCCGGCGCCGGGACCGGTCCCGCGGTGCGTACCTCGTTGGTCACCACGCCGTGTTCGTGCAGGGTCTCGGCGAGGCCCTGGAGCCGGTCGAGGCCGTGCGGGTACTTCTCGGACACCAGGACGGTCCCCACACCCGGTTGCCGTTCCACCAGCCCTTCGGTGCGGAGCAGGTCGAGCGCCTGCCGGACGGTGTTGCGGGACACGCCGTAGTCCGCGCCGATCCGGCCCTCCAGCGGCAGGACGCGCCCGGGGAACCCGGTGGTGCGTGCCTGGTGCCGCAGCAGGTCGGCGAGCTGCCGGGCCCGGTCCGCGCGCAGCCGGCGCCGACGGGCGGCGGCGACGGGTGCGGCGTGTTCACGGGTGCGTTCGGCTGGCATGCGCTGGACCATACCGATGCTCCGCGCACTATGGTGTTGCGGCAGTATTGCGCCACTTCCGGAATCCAACGCACCGTTGTGACCTGCGGCTTCACGGGCAATGACGGAAGATCTGCCACATCGGGGCCCGCCGGGCCCGCCGGGAAAACGGGTGGACCACCCCGCCGGGGTGGTGGCAGGGTCGCCGACCATGAACCAGCACGCCGTCCTCGCCCTGTCGCCGCAGCACACCACGACAGGTGAGCTGCTGTCGGCCGCCGCCGCGCGGAGGGGCATGCGGGTCGAGGTCCTTCCGCCCCACGGCGGCGCGGGCGTCCTCGAGCCGTGGCGTTCCGGTGACGTCCACTACTACGGAGGGCCGCTGTTCGCGTCCCGGGTCGTGGACGGCCTCGGCGTGGCGCTGCTGGAGCCGGACGACGGCTGGTTGGCGGCGCTGCCGCAGACGTACACGCTCCGCCGGGTCGTCGAGACCACGCTGGGCGAGGCGCGTCGGCTGACCCGCCCCGTGTTCGTCAAGCCGCCGAGTGACAAGAGCTTCCCGGCGGCCGTCCACGCCGACGGTGGCCGGCTCCCCCACGACGGCCCCGGGCTGTCGCCGGCGACTCCGGTCCTGGTCAGCGACGTGGTCACCTGGGAGGCGGAGTTCCGCCTGTTCGTCCTGGACGGTGAGGTGCGCTCGGGTTCGCAGTACGCGACCTTCGGCCGGCTCGACGCGGCGCCCCTCGACGGGCACCGTCACCGCTCCGCCGTGCTGGACTTCGCGGCGGATCTCCTCGGGGCGTGCGGCGACACGCTGCCCAGCGCGGTGGTCGTGGACGTGGGGCTGGTGACGGCAGCCCGGCCGGGGGACGCGGAGGGCTGGGCGGTCGTCGAGGCGAACATGGCGTGGTTCAGCAACTGTTACGCCGCCGACCCCGACCGTGCCCTGGACGTCGTCCTGCGCTCCGCGGGCCCGCGCGCCCGGACGGCCGGGCGGGACCGTCCGTTCTGCCGGTCCTGAGGCGGGGCGGCCGGGGCGGGCGTCCGGAGGGGTCGGCACCGCCTTTTGTGAACGGCGCGCTTCGGGCATGTGGCGGTCGATTCAGCATATGAGACGGGGCCGTTTTCCGCATTGACGTGTCCGGTTTCCGCTGCCAGCCTCATGGACGTGAGCCAGTCAGCGAACTTCTCCGCGCGGCGCCACGTCGACCTCCGACGGCACGCAGGCGCCCTCTGTGCGGTCGACCTCTGCGGCTGTTAGGCGCCTCCGGGGCCGACGGCCCTGACCTGCCCGGACCGGTCCCGCCCTTCTCCCCCGGCGCGTGACCCCACCGCGCGCCCCGGTGACACGGGTGACCGTCCGTCCCCCCTCTTCTCGCCTTCCGCGTTTCCTGCTCCGCGTTCTCCGCGTTCTCCGCGTTCTCCGCGTTCTCCGCCTTTCCGCCTTTCCGGTTTCCACGGCAATTCCCCCGCGGCCTTTCGCCGTTCCGTGCTGCCGCATTCCCTTCAGGAGGTCGCCATGCCGTCCGTCGTCGCCATTTCCGGAAGTCCGTCCGCCGAGTCACGGACCGCCCGCCTGGTGGAGCAGGTGCTGCGCCGGCTCGCCGTCGACGGGCACGTCGTCGACCACATCGTGGTGCGGGACCTGCCCGCGGCCGAGCTCGTCACCGGTTCGGCCGCGCACCCGGCACTGCGGCTCGCCCTGGAAGGGGTGGCCGGCGCCGAGGGTGTCGTCGTCGCCACACCCGTGTACAAGGCGTCGTACAGCGGCCTGGTGAAGGTGTTCCTCGATCTGCTGCCGCAGTCCGGGCTGGCGGGGAAGGCCGTGCTCCCCCTGGTGACCGGCGGCAGTCTCGCCCACATGCTCGCCATGGACTACGCGTTGCGCCCGGTGCTGTCCGCGCTCGGCGCGCGCCACGTGCTCCCCGGGGCGTTCCTGCTCGATTCCGCCGTCCAGCGCGCCGGGACGGACGCGTGCCGTGTCGAGCCGGAGGCCGAACTGCGGCTGTTGCAGGCCGTGGACGGATTCGCCCGGGCGCTCGCCGCGCGGGAGTCGCTCGTCGTCGGCGCCGCTCCCTGACCTCTCCCCCGACCTCATCCGACCCTTGGCTTCCCCGAACCTCTGAACAGGACATTCCCATGAGCACGTTGTCCCCGGTGAACCGACGCCATGTCCTCGCTCTGCTCGGCCTCTCGGCGGTCACGGTCGGCTGCGGCACGGCCGTGGGCGGTGGCCGGTCCGCCGACGGCGGGACCAGGAAGCTCCGCTACCAGGGCTGGAGCGGTCAGGTCACCCCTGCCGAGCTGGCGGAGGACCTGGGTCATCTGCAGGACGTCGAGCTGGAGTGGGTGGGCAACACCATCAGCGGCCCGCAGGACATCCAGTCGGCGGCCACCGGCCAGACCGACTTCGGCGGGGCCTTCAACGGCGCGGTGGTGAAGCTGGCCGCCAACGGCGCGCCGATCAAGGCGGTCATCAGCTATTACGGCTCCGACGAAGACGCCTACAGCGGCTACTACGTACGCGCCGACAGCCCGATCCGGTCCGCCCGCGACCTGATCGGCAGGAAGGTCGGCATGAACACCCTCGGTGCGCACTCCGAGGCCATGCTGGACATCTACCTCCAGCGCGGCGGCCTGTCCGCCGCCGACGCCGACAAGGTCGAGGCGCTGGTCGTCCCGCCGGTGAACACCGAGCAGTCCCTGCGCCAGAGGCAGATCGACGTCGCCGTGCTGAGCGGCGTACTGCGGGACAAGGCCCTGGCGGGCGGGGGCCTGCGGCCGCTGTTCACCGACCACCAGCTCCTGGGCTCGTTCAGCGCCGGGACGTACGTCATGACGGAGCGCTTCATCGAGCAGAACCCGGAAACGGTCCGGACGTTCGTCACCGGCGTGGGCCGGGCCCTCGACTGGTCGCGCAGCACACCGCGCCAGGAGGTGATCGCCCGGATGACGGAGATCGTGCGCAAGCGGCGGCGGAACGAGGACGCCGACACCCTGCGGTACTGGAAGTCGTACGGCATCGCCGAGCCCGGCGGACGCATCACGGGCAAGGAACTCGAGCTCTGGGTCGACTGGCTGGCCGAGCGCGGAGACATCGAGCGGGACAGGATCCGGCTCGACGCCCTCTACACCAACGAGTTCAACGCCTCCTCAGCCGTGAAGGCGACAGCGACAGCGACAGCGAGCGGGAGGTAAGGGCCATGGCTGATCACACGACCGCGCACACCGCAAGGATCGTGTTCCAAGGCGTACGTAAGGAGTTCCCCGTCAAGGGCGAGGGCGGTGCCCGGTCGGCGGTCACCGCACTCGACGGGATCGACCTGACCGTGGGAGCCGGCGAGTTCCTCGTCGTCGTGGGTCCGAGCGGTTGCGGCAAATCGACCCTGCTCGACCTGCTCGCCGGTCTGTCCCGGCCCTCCTCCGGCACGATCCTGCTCGACGGATCACCGGTCACCGGTCCCGGCCTCGACCGGGGCATCGTCTTCCAGCAGTACGCCCTGCTGCCCTGGCGCACCGCCCAGGGCAACGTCGAGTTCGGTCTGGAGGCCGTCGGTGTCCCGCGGCGCGAACGTGCGGCCCGGGCCGCCGAGTTCCTGGACCTCGTGGGTCTGAGCGGCTTCGAGGGGCGCCATCCGCACGAGCTGTCGGGCGGCATGCGGCAGCGGGTCGCCATCGCCCGCAGTCTGGCCTACGACCCCGGTGTCCTGCTGATGGACGAGCCGTTCGCGGCGCTGGACGCCCAGACGCGGGAGTCCCTGCAGGACGAGCTGCTGCGCATCTGGCAGCGCACCGGCAAGACGATCGTCTTCATCACCCACGGCATCGACGAAGCCGTCCACCTGGGGCAGCGTGTGGCGGTGATGACCTCCCGGCCCGGCCGGATCAAGGAGGTCGTCCCGATCGACCTGCCCTCGTCGACGAGCGGCGACGATCCGCGCTCGAGCCCCGGGTTCGCGCGGTACCGGCACCGGATCTGGTCCCTGCTGCGCGACGAGGTGTCCAAGGCCCAGCAGGAGGAGAGGCAGGGAGTCGCCCCATGAGTTCCGTGACCGACATCGCCACCGGCACCGACGCCGTCACCGGTGCGGATCGCGCCGGCGGCCTCGCCCGCCCCGCCGGGGCAGGCCTGAAGGACGCGGCCCCACCGCCGCCCGCCGCCCCGGCCGCACCGCGCGGCGGGAGGCCGCGGTCCGCGGCCCGCAGGACGCTGTACGGGCTCGTCACGGCGGGCGCCCGGTCCGCGGCGATCGTGGCCCTGCTGGTGCTGTGGGAGACCGCGCCACGGCTGGAGCTGGTCGACCGTACGTTCCTTCCGCCGTTCAGCGAGGTTGCCGTGGCGTGGTGGCGGCTCGCCGCCGACGGGCAGCTCGCCGACCACACCCTGGCCAGCCTGACCCGTTCCCTGACCGGGTTCGGGATCGCGGTGGCCGTCGCCGTGCCCCTGGGCCTGCTGATCGGCTGGTACCGGCGCGTGGCCGATCTCCTCGGACCGCTGCTGGAGGTCTTCCGCAACACCGCCGCCCTCGCGCTGCTGCCGGTGTTCGTCCTGCTGCTGGGCATCGGCGAGACGTCCAAGGTCTCGATCATCGTGTACGCCTGCACCTGGCCGGTGCTGCTGAGCACCATCAGCGCCGTCCGGTCGGTGGATCCCACGCTGCTGCGGCTGGCCCGGTCGCTGGACCTGCCGGCGGTGCGGCTCTTCCAGAAGGTGATCCTCCCGGCGTCCGTGCCCTCGGTGTTCACGGGCATCCGGCTGGCCGGAGCCGTGTCCATCCTGGTCCTGGTCGCGGCCGAGATGATCGGTGCGAAGGCGGGGCTCGGCTACTTGATCAACGCCTCGCAGTACAACTTCGCCATCCCGCAGATGTACGCCGGGATCATCACCGTCTCCGCGATCGGCGTGGCGTTCAACCAGTTCCTCGTCGCCCTGGAGCGGCGGCTCAGTTCCTGGCGGGTCCCGGCGAACGGCTGACACCGCCGATCACCCCCTCCACGTCTCCTCCCACCACCCGAAGGACATCACCGTGCCCGCATCACCACCCCGCCAGTTGCACCTCAACGCCTTCCTCATGAACGCCGGTCACCACGACGCCGCCTGGCGGCACCCCCTGACCACACCGGAGCGCGTCACCGATCCGGCGTACTTCCAGGAACTGGCGAGAACCGCCGAACGCGGCCTGCTCGACTCGGTGTTCCTCGCCGACGGGCTCGCCCTGTGGGGCAACGTCCGGCACAACGCGCTCGGCGGCTTCGAACCGCTGACGCTCCTGTCGGCGCTGGCGACGGCCACCGAGCACATCGGGCTCATCGCCACCGTCTCGACCACGTTCAACGAACCGTTCACCACGGCCCGGGCGTTCGCCTCCCTCGACCACCTCAGCGGTGGCCGGGCGGGGTGGAACATCGTCACCTCCGGCTCCCTCGACGAGGCGAGGAACTTCGGACGCGACGAACACCTCGAACACGGGCTGCGCTACGAGCGGGCCCGGGAGTTCGTCGAGGTCGCGGTGAAGCTGTGGGACAGCTGGGAGGACGACGCGGTCGTCCTCGACCGGGCGGGTGGCGTGTACGCGGACACCGGGAAGGTCCGGCCCATCGACCACCGGGGGGCGCACTTCCGGGTACGCGGCCCCCTGAACGTGCCCCGGTCGCCGCAGGGGCACCCACTGCTGGTTCAGGCGGGGTCGTCGGAGGACGGCAAGGAGTTCGCGGCCCGGCACGCGGAGGCGGTGTTCACGGCGCAGCAGACGCTGTCCGACGCCCAGGCGTTCGCCAAGGACCTCCGGAGCCGGCTGTCCCGGTACGGGCGGGCGGAGGACGAGGTGCGGATCCTGCCCGGCATCTGCCCCGTGATCGGCTCCACCGAGGCGGAGGCCCGCGCCCTGGACCGGGAGCTGACCGGCCTCCAGGTGCCCGAGTACGGTCTGGCGCAGCTCTCGGGGATGCTCGGCACCGACCTGACCGGCCTGCCGCTGGACGGCCCACTGCCCGAGTTGCCGGACGAGCGGGACATCAACGGCAACAAGAGCCGCTTCACGCTCGTGGCCGAACTGGCCCGGCGGGACGGACTCACCCTCCGCGAGTTGATCGCCCGGCTCGGGGGCGGGCGCGGGCACCGGGTGGTCGTGGGCACTCCGGAGCAGATCGCCGACGAGCTGCAGGAGTGGTTCACCCGGGGCGCGGCCGACGGATTCAACATCATGCCGCCCTACTTCCCCGGCGGTCTCGACCACTTCGTCGACCAGGTCGTACCGATCCTCCAGGCGCGCGGCCTGTTCCGCACCGAGTACACCGGCCGCACCCTCCGCGACCACTACGGCCTGGCCAGGCCCGCCGCCCGTGCCGGCATCCCCGTGTGAAGAAGCCGTCCCACGAAAGGACCACCGCTCATGACGACCACGACCCCCACCGCCCCCACCGCGTCCCCCGGGCCGGGCACACCGGCCGGTCCGGAGATCCGCCGGATCGGCGGGCGCATCGGCGCCGAGATCCACGGCGTGGACCTGGCGGACGACCTCACGCCCGAGACCGTCGCCGGGATCGGCCGCGCGCTGCTGGAGCACAAGGCACTCGTCTTCCGCGACCAGCACCTCGACGACGCCGGCCAGCTGCGCTTCGCCTCCCTGTTCGGGGAGCTGACGACCGCTCACCCCACGGTGCCGTCGGTCGACGGGCAGCCGCACATCCTGCCGGTCGACGGTGACGAGGGCATCCGCGCGAACCACTGGCACACGGACGTCACCTTCGTCCGTACGCCTCCGAAGGCGTCCACGCTGCGCGCCCTCGTCGTCCCGCCGTACGGCGGCAACACACTGATCGCCAACACGGCCGCCGCCTACCGGGATCTGCCCGGGCCTCTGCGTGAGCTCGCCGACCGGCTGTGGGCGGTGCACACCAACGCGTACGACTACGCCGAGCCGAGGAACGACAAGGCCGCGGAGCACCGCAGGCGGTTCGTCTCACGCCGGTACCGCACCGCCCACCCGGTGGTGCGCGTCCATCCGGAGAGCGGGGAGAGGGGCTTGTTCATCGGCGGGTTCGCGCAGAGCCTCGTGGGTTTCGGCCCGGCCGAGTCGCGGGATCTGCTGCGGGTCCTCCAGTCGTACGTCGTACGGCCGGAGAACGTCGTACGGATCGTCTGGAGCCCCGGTGACGTGGTGCTGTTCGACAACAGGGTCACCCAGCACTACGCCCCCGACGACTACGGTGACCTGCCGCGGCTGCTGCATCGCGTCACGGTCGCCGGAGACGTACCCGTCGGCGTCGACGGCGCCCACAGCCGCACGGAGGAGGGCGACGACGCCGCCCACTACACGCCCGTGGCCACCTGACGGGCTCTCACCACCGCCCCCGGCGGCCGAAGGCCCCGGTCCGTGATCCGGACCGGGGCCTCGCGGTGCGCACGCGGCGGGGTGGCGGCGGGCCGGGGGCCCACCGGTGTCACGCCCGGATCAGACCGCGGGGGCCGGGTAGGTCGGGTACTCCACCCCGGAGACGTGCTGGACGACGCGGATGACCTGGCAGGAGTAGCCGAACTCGTTGTCGTACCAGAGGTAGAGGATCGCGTTGTCACCGTCGACCTTGGTGGCGCCGGCGTCGATGATCGAGGCGTGGCGCGAACCGACGAAGTCCATGGAGACCGCGTCGGGGGCGGTGGTGAAGTCGATCTGGCGCTTGAGCGGCGAGTGCAGCGAGACGTCGCGGAGGTACTCCAGGACCTCGTCGCGGGTGGTCTCGCGGCCCAGGCGCAGGCTCAGGATGGCGATCGAGACGTCCGGGACGGGGACGCGGATCGAGCTGCCGGTGATCGGCGCCTTGAGGTCGGGCAGCGCCTTGGCGACGGCGGAGGCGGCACCGGTCTCGGTGATGACCATGTTGAGCGGCGCCGAGCGGCCGCGGCGGTCGGCCTTGTGGTAGTTGTCCAGCAGGTTCTGGTCGTTGGTGAACGAGTGGACGGTCTCCACGTGGCCGCGCAGGACGCCGTACTCGTCGTCCATCGCCTTCAGCGGCGGGACGATGGCGTTGGTGGTGCAGGAGGCGCAGGACAGGACCCGCTCGTCCGGCTTGATGGTGTCGTGGTTGACGCCGTGGACGATGTTGGGCACGTCGCCCTTGCCCGGGGCGGTCAGGACGACCTTGTCGACACCGGGGCGCAGGTGCTTGGACAGGCCCTCGCGGTCGCGCCACTTGCCGGTGTTGTCGATGAGGATGGCGTCCTTGATGCCGTACGCGGTGTAGTCGACCTCGGACGGGTCGTTCGCGTAGATCACCTTGATCGCGTTGCCGTTGGCGACGATCGTGCTGGTCGCCTCGTCGACGGTGATGGTGCCCTGGAACTGGCCGTGGATCGAGTCGCGGCGCAGCAGCGAGGCGCGCTTGACCAGGTCCTGCTCGCCTCCGCCGCGCACGACGATGGCGCGCAGGCGCAGGCCGTTGCCGGAACCGGCCTTCTCGATGAGGAGGCGGGCGACGAGGCGGCCGATGCGGCCGAAGCCGTAGAGGACGACGTCGCGTCCCTCGCGGCGCTCGATCTTGTTGGCACCCGTGGCGCCGGCGACGGCCTCCGCGGTGAACTCGTCCACCGACAGACCGCGGTCGTCGGTCTTGTAGGTCGCGGCGAGCATGCCGATGTCGATCTGGGAAGGACCGAGATCCAGCCCGGTGAGGGCCTGCAGGAACGGCAGGGTCTCGGTGACCGAGAGCTCCTCGCCGGCTATCTGCCGGGCGAACCGGTGGGTCTTGAGGATGCTGACCACCGACTTGTTCACCAGGGAGCGGCTGTGCAGCAGGACGGTGACGTCCCGCTCGCGGTGCAGCTTCCCGATGATCGGGATCATCGACTCCGCGATCTCCTCGCGGTTCTTCCAGTTGGTGAACGAGTCGTCGTTGACAGTCACAGGTTTATCTTTCGAGCTAGGCGGCGCTCATATGCTAACCCCCCACCACTTTGATCATTCAATGGGTACCGGGTTGTGACGCGACCACACCGAAAGACGGTGGAGTTGACCAGTTTTGTCCCGTTATGCCCCCGCCAGAGGACGGTACCCGGGCAAGCACAATGGCCCCCCGCCTCCGCCCGGCCCCGCGCACCGGACGGGGGCGTCCGACGGGGGAACCGGGGCGGAGACGAGGGGCCGAGGAGAGGCCGGGCCGCGGTTACGGCGCCATCTCGTACGTGCCGGAGAGCGCTTCGACCCGCTCCCAGACGCGGGCCGAGCGGGCCTCGTCGACGACCGGCCGGCGGACCGCGCCCAGCGACCAGAGCTGCTGCTGCTCGGTGGCGGAGTCCTTGCCGTGCAGTTCGACGGCGTGGGCGGAGAAGTCGCGCACGAGGACGGCGAACAGCTCGTCCAGGACGTCCTGGTCGAGGCCGGTCAGGCGCGCCTGCTCCAGGATGAGCTGGCCGTGCACGACCAGCGCGAACAGCTGGCCGACGGCGAGGAGCAGGTCGAGGTCGCGGCTCTGCTCCTCGTCGGGCGCGGCGGTGGTGACGAACTCGCACAGGGCGTCGGCCTGCTCCCGGAACCGGGCGACGTTGGCCACGTGGGCGTACGCGTCGAAGGCCGGACGCCAGTCGTGGAAACGCACGGAGCCGAGACCCCGGGCCGGTCCCTGCTGGAACAGGAACGTGTCGTCGGCCGCGTCGAGGCGGGTGGGGACGGGCTCGTAACCGGCGGGGTTGAGCAGGTGGTTGCGCATGAACTTGAGGATCAGCGCGAGGTTGACGTGGACCGTCCCCTCCAGCTTGGGCAGGCCGCGGATCTCGATCGCCGCCTGGGCGAAGTAGTTGTCCTTCTCGAAGCCCTTGGCCGCGATGACGTCCCACATCAGGTCGATGACCTTCTCGCCCTCCGTGGTCACCTTCATCTTCGTCATCGGGTTGAAGAGGAGGTAGCGGCGGTCGTCGGGGCCGGCGGAGCGGAAGTAGTCGACGGCCCGGTCGCTGAAGAGCTTCATCCCGACGAGACGGACGTACGCGTCGGTCAGCTCGCGGCGCACGTGCGGGAACGCGGTGACGGGCCGGCCGTAGAGGATGCGGTTGTGGGCGTGGGTGACCGCCTCGTACATCGCGTGCTCGCAGATGCCGATGGAGGCGGTGCACAGGTTGAACTTGCCGACGTTGACCGTGTTCAGGGCGGCGTCGAAGGCGGCACGGCCGGTGTGCAGGACGTCCTCGGGGCCTACGGGGTAGTCCTCAAGCCGGAACTCGCTGACGTACTTGGAGGAGTCGACGACGTTCTTGACCAGGTGGTACGCCGGGTGTCGGCTGTCGGCGGCGAAGAAGACGTACCCGTCGGGGCCCTCGACGTCGGTGCGGCGGCCGAAGACGGAGACGAGTCCGGCGGCGTTGCCGTTGCCGATGTAGTACTTGGAACCGGTCGCACGGAAACCGCCCTGGCCGTCGGGCTCCAGCAGCATGTCGGTGGAGTAGATGTCGGCGCCGTGGGCCTTCTCGGACAGGCCGAAGGCGAACACCTCGCCCTCGGCGAGCAGTTCGGCGGCGCGGGCACGCGCGGCGGCGTTGTCGCTCTGCCAGACCGGGCCGAGGCCGAGGATGGTGACCTGCCAGGCGTACCAGTAGTCCAGCCCGTAGAAGCCGAAGATCTCGTTGAGGGCGGCGATCCGGGCGGTGTCCCACCGCTTGTCGCCTTGATCGGCGGACTGGTCCCCGGCGGCGGAGGCGGGGGTGAGGAAGGTGGCGAAGAGCCCTTCCTTGGCGGAGAAGTCGAGGAAGTCCGCCAGCCAGGCGCGGGAGCGGTAGTCCTCGATCAGCTTGCGCTTGCCGCGCTCCTCGAACCAGTCGACGGTGGCGCGCAGCAGCCTGCGGGTCTCCTGGTCGAAGTGCGCGGGGTCGTAGGTGCGCGGGTTGAACAGCAGCGGGTCGGCCATGGGTGTCCGCCTTCCGGGAGGTGTGTGGTGAGGGTGGTGAGGGTGACCGCGGTTCAGCGATCGGGAACGAGCCGGCGGAGGGTGGCGAGGACGTCCTCGAGCCAGGCGAGCTGCATCCGCTCGTACGCGATGCCGCCGCGGAGCACGACGTGCTGGAGCTCCCGCCCGGCGTCGGGCGGCCCGGAGGCGTGTGGGGCCTCGGGGCCCGTGAAGTCGCGCCGCTCCCCCGCGAGATAGCGCGCGAGCCGGTCGGAGTGCGTCCGGTGGTACCGCTCGACCTCGCGGATCAGTGCGGCGGGGTCGTCGAACGCCGCGCCACGGATCTTCACGGCGAGGTCGTGGCGGACGCTCTCCGGTTCGATCGGTTCGTGCAGCCAGGCGGAGAGCGCGGTCCGCCCGAGGGCGGCGACGGAGTACTCCTTCTTGTCCGGGCGGCCCTGCTGCGGCACTTCACGGACGTCGATCCAGCCGTCGCTCTCCATGCGCTTGAGCACGCGGTAGATCTGCTGGTGGGTGGCGGTCCAGAAGTAGCCGATGGACCGCTCGAACCGCCGGGCGAGCTCATAGCCCGAGCCCGGCCGCTCCAGCAGGGACACGAGGATCGCGTGTTCGAGCGCCATGCCCCCGATCCTCTTATGCAACTCGTTGCATAGACAAGCGCGACCGCCCCGGTGAGACGCGGCTCACCCGGCGCCCGCGACCCGGCCATCCCCGCCTGGCCTCCCGGCCCCCGCCTTGAACGACTTCGGCCGGCGAACCGTACCTTCCACGGCGGCCCCCGCTCCTGGGCCGGGGCCGCCGTACCACCGGGTTTCGTACGGAAGGACCTCCGGGTGTCGATCGAGTTGTCTCGTCAGGTGCCGCGCGCCGGCTCCGCAATCCCGCAACAGGGCGACCGGCCGGCCGGAGCGGCGGCACGGGCCCCGGGAGCACGGGTCGTGGTGTCCCGGGTGGGTACGGGGCTCGCCGCCGTGCTGGTGACGGTGGCGCTGCTGCTGCCGGACCGGCTGGAGCGCCTCACGCCCGGCGCGTTCGCGCGCATACCGGTGGAGGCGATAGCCGGCGCCGCGCTGCTGCTGGTGCTGCGGCCGAAGGCCAGGCGGGTCGTCGCCGCGCTCGCCGGGGTGGCCCTGGGACTGGTGACGCTCCTGAACGTCCTCGACATGGGCTTCCACTCCGTGCTCGCCAGGCCCTTCGACCCCGTGCTCGACTGGATCCTGTTCGACGACGCCGAGGCGTTCCTCCGGGACTCCATAGGCCCGGCCGGTGCGACCGGTGCGGTGATCGGAGCCGGCGTCCTGGTCGTCGTGCTGCTCGCCCTCATGGCCCTGTCGGTCGTCCGGCTGAGCCACGTGGTGGTCCGGCACAGTGCCGTGGCGACCCCCGCGGCCCTGGTCACCGGCACGGTCTGGGTCGTCTGCGCGGCGCTCGGCGTGCAGGTCTCGGGTACGGCGGTCGCCTCCCGCACGACGGCCGAGGCCGTGCACGGCCGGGTGCAGCAGGTGCGTGCCGGGATGGCGGACAGGGAGGCGTTCGCCGAGGAGGCCTCGGTCGACGCCTTCCGCGGCATGCCGGGCGACCGGCTGCTGACCGGTCTGCGGGGCAAGGACGTGCTGTTCGTCTTCATCGAGAGCTACGGCCGCAGCGCGGTCCAGGACCCGGAGATGGCGTCACAGGTGGGCGCGGTGCTCGCGGACGGGTCCCGCCGGCTGGGCGCCGCGGGCTACTCCTCCCGGAGCGCCTTCCTCACCTCCCCCACGACGGGCGGCGGCAGCTGGCTGGCCCACTCCACCTTCGCGTCGGGCCTGTGGATCGACAACCAGCAGCGCTACCGCGACCTCACGTCCGGCGACCGCCTGACCCTCACCAGCGCCTTCCGGCGGGCGGGCGGCTGGCGGACCGTCGGCATCATGCCGGGCGTCACCCGGGCCTGGCCGGAGGGGCGGTTCTACGGGCTGGACCACGTCTACGACTCGAGGAACCTCGGTTACAAGGGGCCCAAGTTCAGCTGGACGCCCGTCCCCGACCAGTTCAGCCTGGCCGCCTTCGAACGCCTGGAGCACGGCAGGGCGGGCCACGACCCCCTGATGGCGGAGATCATCCTCACCTCCAGCCACAACCCCTGGGCACCCGTACCGACCATGCTCGGCTGGGACGAGCTCGGTGACGGCTCGGTCTACGAGTCGGTCAAGAGGGCGGGCGAGGACCCCAAGGAGGTGTGGAAGGACCCCGCGCGCGTGCGCACCGAATACCGGCGGGCCATCGAGTACTCCCTGAACAGCCTGTTCTCGTACGTGGAGAAGTACGGCGACGACGACACGGTGGTCGTCTTCCTCGGTGACCACCAGCCGGTCCCGACCGTCACACAGAACCGGCTGGGCCGGGACGTACCGGTGACGATCGTGGCCCGCGACCCGGCGGTGATGGACCGGATCTCGGGCTGGGGCTGGCAGAAGGGCCTGAAGCCCGGCCCCGACGCCCCGGTCTGGCGGATGGACGCCTTCCGGGACCGCTTCCTGACCGCCTACGGCCCGCGATGAGCGGGCCGCGGGCGGGGAACGCCGAGGGGTCGCCACCCGGGCGGGCCTCAGACGCCTCCGCGCGCCGGTTCCCGGGCCACGGCGGCGGCACCCGGCACCCGGACGTGCCACAGCCAGCGGATGTCACGGGCGAAGGACCAGACGAGCAGCGCCAGCGCCGTCATGACCGCCGCGTACGCCACCCCGTCCGGAAGGACCCCGGCGGCGGCCACGAGGAGGACGACGCCCTGGACCGCGGCCACCGTCTTGCGGGCCATGCTCGGCGGCAGCGGCCCGTTCAGCCACGGCAGGACCCGGGCCGCGGCGACGAAGACGTACCGCATGGCGCCGATCGCCAGGACCCACGGGCCCATGGACAGGGCCACCCCGATGCTCAGCACCAGGATCAGGAAGGCGTCGACCTCCATGTCGAACCGCGCCCCGAACGCGGACGCCGACCCGGTGCGGCGGGCCACCTGGCCGTCGACCGCGTCCAGTACCAGCGCCACCGCGGTGAGCGCGACCAGGACCACCACCGGCGGCCGGCTCACGAAGAGTTCCGCGACCAGCGCCGTGACGCCCCCCGCGAGCGTCAGCCGGGTCAGCGTCACGACGTTGGCCGGGCCGAAGGGCTTGCAGCCGGGCCACGACCGGTACAGGGCCCAGGCGAGCACCGCCCAGGTGGCGGCCGTGAACACCAGGCCCGCCAGCCATCCCACGGGCCCCAGCCCCGCCCCGGTACCCAGCAGGTGCAGCAGACCGATCTGTGCGGCCGCTCCCAGGACCGGCTCATGGCGCAACGGACGTGCTTCGGAAATGTCGCTCACGGACACGGGTCGTCCTCCGGACCTGTGACAAAGTCAATGGCCGTCGCATACCCTGCGCGGCCTCGTCACCCTCACAACGTGCAGCAACAGCCCAGCGTTCAACAGGAGAACCGCAATGAAGCGCACCGCGCGCGCCTTCTGGCTCCGCTCCCCCGGCCACGGCGAGATACGCGAGGTGGACCTGCCCCGGCCGGCGGACGACGACGTCGTCGTCCGCACCCTGTTCTCCGGCGTGAGCCGGGGCACCGAGGGCCTGGTCTTCCGGGGCGGCGTACCGGAGAGCCAGCACACGGCGATGCGGGCGCCGTTCCAGGACGGCGAGTTCCCCGGACCCGTCAAATACGGGTACCTCAACGTGGGTCTGGTCGAGGAGGGCCCACCGCACCTGGTCGGCCGGACGGTCTTCTGCCTCTACCCGCACCAGACCCGGTACGTCGTCCCGGCCGGCGCGGTGACCCCCGTGCCGGACGCGGTGCCCGCGGCGCGGGCGGTGCTGGCCGGGACGGTGGAGACCGCGGTGAACGCCCTGTGGGACGCCGCGCCGCTGGTCGGTGACCGGATCGCGGTCGTCGGAGCCGGGATGATCGGCTGTTCGGTCGCCGCCCTGCTCGCCCGCTTCCCCGGGGTGCGCGTCCAGCTGGTCGACGCCGACCCCGCCCGGGCGGCCGTCGCCGCCGCTCTGGGCGTGGACTTCGCCCTCCCGCCGGACGCCCTGGGCGGCTGTGACCTCGCCGTCCACGCGAGCGCCACCGAGGCGGGGCTCGTCCGCTCGCTGGAACTCCTCGCTCCGGAGGGGACGGTGCTGGAGCTCAGCTGGTACGGGGACCGGCGCGTGAGCCTCCCGCTGGGTGAGGCGTTCCACTCGGGCCGTCTGGTCGTACGCGGCAGCCAGGTGGGCCGGGTGTCCGAGGCGCGGCGCTCCCGCCGGACCTTCGCCGACCGGCTGGCCCTCTCGCTCGACCTGCTCGCCGACCCGGTCTTCGACGCCCTGGTGACCGGCGAGTGCGCCTTCGAGGAGCTGCCGTCGGTGCTGCGCGGGATCGCGGCGGGTGACCTGCCCGGACTGTGCCACCGGGTGCGGTACGGCACGGCGGACGGCGCCACGGAGTCCGGCTGAACGCACGGCGTGTGCGGACCGTAGTAACGACAGGGGCCGTAGAGCGGCCGCATCGAAGGACCCGGAGGTCACAGCCGTTGTTCAGTGTCACAGTCCGCGAGCACCTCATGATCGCTCACAGCTTCCGCGGGGAGGTGTTCGGGCCCGCGCAGCGTCTGCACGGCGCGACGTTCCTCGTGGACGCCACCTTCCGCCGTGCCGAGCTGGATGCCGACAACATCGTCGTCGACATCGGTCTCGCCACGAAGGAGCTCGGCGGTGTGGTGGCCGAGTTCAACTACCGCAATCTCGACGAGGTGGCCGAGTTCAAGGGCGTCAACACCTCGACGGAGTTCCTGGCGAAGGTGGTGGCCGACCGCCTGGCCGACCGGGTGCACGCCGGGGCGATGGGCGAGGGCGCGCGGGGGCTGACCGGCATCACGGTCACCCTGCACGAGTCGCACATCGCCTGGGCGAGTTACGAGCGGGCTCTGTGAGCGACCGCGCGGCCGGCCCGGCCGCTGTGCCCGAGCGCTCGGTACGGGTGGTGATGCCCGGTGGCGTCGACGACCCGGCCGCGCCGAGCGGCGGCAACGTCTACGACCGCAGGGTGTGCCGGGACCTGCCCGCCGTCGGCTGGCAGGTTCACGAGCACCTCGTGGAGGGTGACTGGCCCCGGCCCTCGGCGGCCGCGCGCGCCGGGCTGGGCAGGCTCCTCGGGGAGGCGGCGGACGGCAGCCTGGTCCTCCTCGACGGGCTGGTCGCCTGCGCCGTCCCCGAGGTCGTGGTCCCGGAGGCCGGCCGGCTGCGTCTGGCGGTGCTGGTGCACCTGCCGCTCGGTGACGAGACGGGACTCGCCCCGGAGTCGGCCGCGGTGCTGGACGCGGCCGAGCGCCGGACGCTGCGCGCGGTGACGGCGGTCGTCGCCACCAGCACCTGGGCGGCGCGGAGGCTCGCGGCCCACCACGGGCTCGCCCCCGACCGGGTCCATGTCGCCGCGCCCGGGGTGGACATCGGGCCGCTGGCGCCCGGCAGCGCGACCGCTTCCGGCACCTCGCGCGACGCCTCGCGGGGTACGGGCGGCGACCCGCGCCTGCTGTGCGTGGCCTCGGTGACCCCACGCAAGGGGCAGTACGAGCTGGTCCAGGCCCTGGCGACGGTCACCGACCTGGCGTGGAGCTGTGTCTTCGTGGGCGGGCTCGGCCAGGACCCCGACTACGTCGACCGGCTCCGGAAGCTGATCGCGCAATGCGGTCTCGACGACCGCGTGCACCTCGCGGGTCCGCGCAGCGGACCGGAGCTCAACGCCAGTTACGCGGGCGCCGACCTGCTGGTGCTCGCCTCGCACGCGGAGACGTACGGCATGGCCGTGACGGAGGCGCTGGCGCGGGGGGTTCCCGTGCTGGCGACGGCCGTCGGCGGGCTGCCCGAGGCGGTGGGGCGCGCGCCGGACGGCAGTGTGCCGGGTGCCCTGGTGCCGCCGGGCGACCCGGCCGCGCTCGCCGGGGCGCTGCGGCGCTGGCTGAGCGAGCCCGGGGAGCGCCATCGCGCGAAGGTCGCCGCGCGCCGGCGGCGTACCGCGCTGGCCGGCTGGGAGACGACCACCCGGAGTCTGGCCAGGGCACTGGAGCAGCTCCGTCAGGAACCGCGGGAGGCCGCGTGAGTGTGACCGAAAGACCTCGTTACGCCCCGGAGTGGCTGGCGCTGCGGGAGGCCGCCGACGCCGCCGCCCGCGCGCGTGAGCTCCTCGACCCGCTGCGGCGGCACCTGGAGGCGAACCGGTCGCGGCAGGAGGCCGTGCCGGTGATCCGTGACCTGGGTTGTGGCACGGGTTCCATGGGGCGCTGGCTGGCCCCGCTGCTGGGCGGCCCGCAGCACTGGGTGCTGCACGACCACGACGCCGCTCTGCTGCGCCTGGCCGCCGAGCGGCTGCCGCGTACGGGTGGTGACGGCGGCCGGATCACGGTCGCGACGCGGCAGGGCGACATCGGCCGGCTCACCGCGGCCGAGCTCTCCGGCACCGGTCTGGTGACGGCGTCGGCGCTGCTGGACGTGCTCACGCGCGAGGAGGTGGACCGGCTGGCCGCGGCGTGCGCGGGGGCCGGTTGCCCGGCGTTGCTGGCGCTGTCGGTGGTGGGGCGGGTCGAACTGACCCCGGCGGACCCGCTGGACGGTGCGATCGGCGGTGCGTTCAACGACCACCAGCGCCGCCTCGACGAGGGCCGCCGGCTCCTGGGGCCCGACGCCGTCGGGGCGGCCCAGGAGGTCTTCGGCCGCCATGGCATGCGGGTGCTGGTGTCCTCCAGTCCGTGGCGGCTGGGTGCCGCCGAGTCCGCGCTGACGGCCGAGTGGCTGCGGGGCTGGGTCGGCGCGGCCCGCGAGCAGCGGCCGGATCTGGCGCCGCGTGCCACCGCGTACCTGCGGCGCCGGCTGGAGGCCTGTGAGGCGGGTGAGTTGCGGGTGGTGGTGCACCACAGTGACGTCCTGGCCCTGCCGGGGGACGCGGGCGGCGCCGCGTGATGGCTCGCGCGGTGCGGGGCCGCCTCGGCATGGTGGCGGGGGCGGCCATCCTCGCCGGGGTGGTGTGGTGGCACGGCGCGGGTGCCGTCCCGGACGCGCTGCGGGGCGTTCGGGGCTCCACCCTGGTGGGGGCCGTGGGCCTCGGTCTGTTCACCACGGTGCTCAGCGCATGGCGTTGGTGTCTGGTGGCGCGGGCTCTGGGGGTGCGGCTGCCGCTGGACCGGGCCGTCGCCGACTACTACCGGTCCTTGTTCCTGAACGCGGCGCTGCCCGGCGGCGTCGTGGGTGACGTGCACCGTGCGGTGCGGCACGGGCGGAGTTCCGGTGACGTCGGTCTGGGCGTGCGGGCGGTGGTCGTCGAACGGGTGGCGGGGCAGGTGGTCCTGGTCGCGGTCGGCCTGGTGCTGTTGTTCACGCACCATTCGCCGGTCCTGGCCGAGGCCGGGAGGGCGGCCACGGGACTGCTCGTGGTCGCGGCCGTCGTCGTGTGCGCGCTGACCGCGGCGGCTGCCGTACGGTTCCGCCGGCGGAAGCCCGCCGCGGTGGTCGGCGCCGCGCCCGCCGCGGGGCGTTCGGTGGTGTTGCTCCCGGGGAGCGTGGCGGGTGTGCTGGTGTCGTCGGTGGCGGTGCTGGCGGGGTATCTCGCGATGTTCCTCCTCGCCGCCCGCGCCGCCGGTTCGACGGCGCCGGCGGGCGAGTTGCTGCCGCTGATGGTGCTGGCTCTGCTCGCGATGGCGCTGCCGCTGAACGTCGGCGGCTGGGGGCCTCGGGAAGGTGTCACCGCCTGGGCCTTCGGCGCGGCGGGCCTGGGCGCTGCCCAGGGGCTGAGTGTGGCCGTGGTGTACGGGCTACTGTGCCTCGTCGCGAGCCTGCCCGGTGCCGGTGTGCTGCTGGTCCAGTGGCTGGCCGGGATGCGGCGGCGTGCGCAGGTCGAGTTCGAAGAGGGTGTCCTCGCCGAGCAGGGTGCGCCGCACCGGTGGGCGGAGCGCGTCGCGCATCAGGTCCGGGCCGGGGAAGGCGAGTCCCGGGACGCCGTCGCCGAGCAGGACCGGCGCGACGGTGAGGTACAGCCGGTGCAGGGCGCCCTCCTGGAGGAAGCGCGACACGGTGACGCCGCCTCCTTCGACGAGTACGCGGCGAAGGCCCCGGTGTGCGAGCTCCCGCACCAGGTTGCGCGGGGCGAACGCGGCGCGATCGGGCAGGGTCAGGACGTCGACGCCGTCCGGGTGGCGGGCCGGTGCCCGGTGCTCGTCGCCGGCGGCCACGACCCACAGCGTGGGCGCCTCTCCGTCGCTGAACACCCGGTGCCGCGGTGGTACGCGGGCGTGCGGATCGAGGACGACGCGCACCGGGTGGTCGCCGGGGCAGGCGCGTACGGTCAGCCGGGGGTTGTCCGCGACGGCGGTACCGGCCCCGACGACCACCGCGTCGGCGAGGGCGCGCAGCCGGTGCAGGTGCTCGCGGTCCTCCTCCCCGGTGACGTAGTCGGCGTCCCCGGTGCGGCTGGCGATGAACCCGTCCAGGCTCTGGCCCAGTTGCGCGAAGGTGACGTGCGGGCCGGCCAGGCACAGCGGCAGGTAGCGGTCGGCCAGGTCGTCGGCCTCGGGGGAACCGTCCCGCCACCGCATCCGGCCGTCGGTACCGCGTACCAGGCCGGCGGCTTCGGCGTCCGCCAGTGACCGGATGCGGCGCAGCCGCTCCCAGGCGCCGGCCGCGTCGACGCAGTGAACGCCGGTCACCGTACGCCCTGCCCGGAGGCGGGAACCAGAAGTGAGAGGTACTCGCCGAAGGAATCGACCAGGGCGGCCAGCAATTTCCTTCCCTTCTCGGCGGAGGCCCGGGAAGGGCGGCCGATGACTCCGGATTCCGTATACGCCCGCATACCGAGCGAGAGCAAATGCTTACGTTCGTCGGCAGTCCAGTCGGACGTTTCATAACCGGGCCGGACCAGTTCCGGATGGTCATGCAGAAGAATGGACACCTCCACCTCTCCCGCATGCATATCGCTGTGTGACGGCGTCAGCACACCGGCTCTTTCCCGGGCCGCGTCCCAGTCGGCCGGACCGGGGAAGAGCGCCATTCGCGTGCCGGTACCGGCCGACTCCTGAACCACATTGCGCAGCACATAGTTTCCACCGTGCCCATTGACCAGGACGAGGTTTTCGATACCGGACCGGCGGAGTGACTCGGCGATGTCCCGCACGACGGCGTACAGCGTGACGGCGGAGATACTGACGGTCCCCGGCCAGTCGGCGTGCTCGTGCGAGCAGGAGATCGTCACTGGTGGGAGCAGGTGCACAGGATGCACATGGGCGATCTCGCGGGCGATCGCACAGGCTATGACGGTGTCGGTCATCAAGGGGAGAAACGGGCCATGCTGCTCGAAACTCCCTATGGGGAGGACTGCGACATCGGCACGGCCGTCTCCCACGTCCCCCGTTGTCGTCTCCAGCGGCAGCATACCCAATGCCGGCATCCGCGGTCGCGGAACGCTCATCGTCCCCGCCCCTTTTCTGTCGTCAGTTTCCCGCCCACTCCGGGAGGTTACCCGATACGATCGGGCCATGATAGATACCAATGACGTGCTCCGTGACACCACTCGCCGAACGGGCGTCGAGCATGTGGTGAATGTGCAGTTGTCCACCGGGTTCGGCGATTTCCGCGCCGCCGGCTATCTGGACCACGACCGGGGCCAGGAACAAATAGCGTTGGTGTACGGCGATATCGAGGGCGACGACGTCCTCACCCGCCTCCATTCCGAGTGCCTCACCGGGGACGCCTTCCGGTCCCGGCACTGCGAGTGCGGGGAGCAGCTCTCCGCGGCGCTGCACGCCATCGCGAGCGAGGGGCGGGGCGTGCTCGTCTACCTCCTGGGGCACGAGGGCCGCGGCATCGGTCTGCTGGCGAAGCTGCGCGCGATGCAACTCCAGTCGGAGGGCCTGGACACGGTGGAGGCGAACCTGGCACTGGGTTTCCCCGACGACGCCCGCGACTACGGGGCGGCGGCGGGGATCCTGCGCGACCTCGGGGTGCGTTCCGTACGGCTGTTGTCCAACAACCCGCGCAAACATGACGCGTTGCGGCGACACGGCATCACGATCAGCGAGCAGGTGCCGCTGCTGATACCGCCGCGTGAGGAGAACCTCTTCTACCAGTGGACCAAGAGGGAGCGCCTCGGCCACCACCTCCCGCACCTGGGTCTGGAGCGCACGGCCGACCCGTCCTGAACGGTGGGATGAGACAAGCTCGCTCGCGCTGCGTATTGCCTGACGACGAACGCAACACCGCGGTCCCGGTCACCCCGGGTCGCCACGGAAGGCATGTACCCCGCCGAGGAGCACCGCCGTGCACGTTGATGACGTTGATGACAACGAACCCCTGCGAACTCCGGGTGCGGAGCCCGGCTCCGCTCAGTCGATCATGGACTCGTTCCAGCGGGTGCTGGACGACCTGGACGCCGCACGCGCCGAACTCCGCGGCACCGGTGGGCTGACGGGCCCTCCACCGACCGTGACGGTGGAGCCGTTGTGGGCGCGCGCCACGCACCCGGAGGACGCCCCCGCGGCCGAGCCTCCCCGTACCGCCCCGTGGCGGGACGTCACACCGTGGCCGGACCAGCAGGCCTCTCACACGGCACCACCACCCACCGCCCCCTCGTGGCGGGATCCCCGGAGCGTCAGGCGGCCACGCCTCGTCGTCAGGCGCGGACGCCTGGCGGGAGTGTGCGGGGTCGGCGCGGTCGGCGGTCTGCTCGTGGTGTCCTCGATGCTGGCCAACGGCGCGCTGACCTCCAGTGGTTCGGTGCCCTCGGGGCAGCCGGTCCGGCCGCCGCACCAGGACGTGCACGGCTCGCGTGACGACGCCGGCCAGGAGGGGCGCGAGACGCCGAGGCGCACCTACCGGATACCGCAGCTCCACCCGGGCGACGGGTCCCGCGGACACTACGACATCGAGGTCCGGGCCGTCGCGGCCCGGTTCCAGGATCCGCCGCCCCGGCCTTGATGACCCCCACGCCGAACACAACGGCCGCTGCGCACGTACTGGTCCAACAACAAGCCGGAACGGACGCGATGACTGATGAAGGACGGACGAGATGACCGTGACCTCAACCACCGGAAGCGGAAGGACGTGGCGGGGCAGGAGCATCGCCCTGCTCGCCTGTGGCGCACTGGCCGCCGGCGGGCTGGCAGCCGCCGGCGCGAGTGTGCTCCAGCCGGAGACGGCACATGCCTCCAGCCACCGGGAGGCCCCCCTGATATCGGGGCAGCCGCAGTTCGACACCACTGATGTGTACGCCTTCGTCAGCCCCGACCATCCGGACACGACGACCCTGGTGGCGAACTGGCTGCCGTTCCAGGAGCCGGCGGGTGGCCCCAACTTCTACACGTTCGCCGAGGACGCGCGGTACGACATCCACGTCGACAGCGACGGCGACGCCCAGGACGACCTGGTGTACCGGTTCACCTTCGCCGACCACCGCAAGAACGAGAACACCTTCCTCTACAACACCGGTGCGGTGGAGAGCCTGGACGACCCGGACCTCAACTTCACCCAGACCTATGACATCGAACTGCTGCGCATGAAGCACGGGAAGGTCGCCTCGCGCCACGAGCTGGCGAAGGACCTGCCGGTCGCACCGTCGAACGTCGGCAAGGCGTCGATGCCCGACTACCAGAAGCTGCGCGACCAGGCCGTACGGAAGGTCCCCGGCGGGCTCAAGGCGTTCGCCGGCCAGGCCGACGACCCGTTCTTCCTCGATCTGCGGGTCTTCGACCTGCTGTACGGCGGTGACCTGTCGGAGGTCGGGAACGACACGCTCAGGGGCTACAACGTCAACACGATCGCCCTCCAGGTGCCGAGTTCGTACCTCCGGGAGTCCGAGAAGCAGCCGGTCGTCGGCGTCTACGCCACGACCGAGCGCAAGAACGCCGAAGGCCACTGGACGCAGGTGTCACGGCTCGGCATGCCGCTGGTCAACGAGGTCGTCAACCCGGTCAAGGACAAGGACAAGTTCAACGCCTCCTCGCCCGAGAACGACGGTGACTTCCTGAAGAACGTCACCGAGCCCGAGCTGCCGAAGCTCATCGAGGGGATCTACAAGATCAAGGCGCCGGCGGAGCCGCGCAACGACCTCGTCTCGGTGTTCCTGACCGGGGTCAAGGACCTCAACCAGCAGCCGAACGGCAAGCCGTCGGAGATGCTGCGCCTCAACACCTCCATCAAGCCGGTGGCCGAGCCCAAGCGGCTCGGGGTGCTCGACGGTGACAACGCGGGCTTCCCCAACGGGCGTCGGCTGTCGGACGACGTGCTGGACATCGCCCTCCAGGTCGTCGAGGGCGAACTCGTCGGCGCGAAGAACGACCTGGGCGACGCCGTCGACGCCAACGACAAGGAGTTCGGCCGCACCTTCCCGTACGTAGCGCTGCCCACCGCCGGTTCCGACGCCAAGGCGGCGGAGGCGGCCACGAAGGCGGACACCACCGGGCTCACCGGCGGGGTCTCCTCGCTCACCTCGTCGTGGGACGACAACACGGTGATGCTCGTCTCGGCCGCGGCCGGAGCCGTGTGCGTCCTGCTCGTCGGCTTCGGCAGGGCGATGTGGTCACGCTCCCGCCGTCAGCCCGAACGCCGGTCCTGGCTCGGCTGACACCGACGCCCCCATGACGCCCGGCAGCGTTCCTTCCCCCCACGGCGCTGCCGGGCCCCCATCCAGAAGAACCAGGAAGGCACAACGGATGCTCGTACGGAAGCCGCAGTCCGCCCCGTGGCAGGGGCGGCAGGGGCGGTGGCGGATCGCGGCGGTCGTGGCGGTGGCCCTCGGGCTCACGGCCGGCTCGGTGGCGTCCGGGGCCGACGGCGAGACCGGCCCCCAGCAGGCGGCGCCCGCACTCGCGGCGGTCGTGCCCGTGGAGCGTCTGGCGGCCGGTGACCTGGGGCGGGGCATCGCCCGCCTGCAGCAGCACCTCAAGGACCAGCCCCGCGACGCCACCGGGTGGGCGACGCTGGGGACGGCGTACGTCGAGCAGGCACGCACCAGTGGTGACCCGACCCGGTACCCGCAGGCGGAGAAGGCGTTCGGGCGTTCGCTGGAACTGCGCCCCGCCGACCGCAACGACGCGGCGCTCGCCGGACAGGCCGCGCTGGCGGCGGCCCGGCACGACTTCGACACGGCGCTCAGCCGGTCCGACCGGGCGCTGCGGGTGAACCCGTACAGCGAACGCGCCCTGTCCACCCGGGTCGACGCCCTCGTCGAGCTCGGCCGCTACGACGAGGCGCTGAGCGCGGTGCGGCTCGCCGACCGGCGGCGCCCCGGCATCCCGGTCTTCACGCGGTACGCCTACGTCCTGGAGCTGCGCGGCGACGTGAGCGGGGCGCGCCGGGTGCTGCTGCGGGCCCAGGACTCGGCGTTCACCCCCGCCGATGTGGCCTACGTCGCCACCTCGCTGGGTCAACTGGAGTGGAACCAGGGCAGGTTCAAGGAATCCCTGAAGCACTTCGCGACCGCCCTGCGGGCCGATCCCGGCGATGTGCCGGCGCTGGAGGGGCGAGGACGCAGCCACGCCGCACTGGGCGACATGAAACGCGCGGTGAGTGATCTCGAAGAGGTGGTACGGCGTCACCCGACGCCGGGCCGGCTCGCCACGCTCGGCGAACTGTACGAGGCGACCGGCCGGCGCGACCGGGCGGAGGAGCAGTACGCGCTCCTCCGGACCATGACCCGGCTGGCCCGCGCGAACGGCGTCGCCACCGATCTCGAGTCCGCCCTGATCGACGCCGACCACGGCGACGCGGCCGGGGCGTTGACGGCGGCGCGAGCCGAGTGGACCCGCCGCCACAGCGTCCACACCGCGGACGCGCTCGCCTGGGCACTGCACGCCAACGGCAAGGACGCGGAGGCGCTGACGTACGCGAAGAAGGCCGCGGCCCTGTCCCCCGGTTATCGCAACGCCTCGTTCCTCTTCCACCGGGGCATGATCGAGCACGCCCTCGGCGACGACGCCGGGGCTCGGCGCGATCTGCGTGCCGCGCTCGCACTGAACCCCGGCTTCTCGGCGACCGGCGCCCGTGAGGCCAGGGCGGCCCTGTCCGCGCGTGAGGAGGCGTCATGAGCCGCCGCACGGCCGGGGGTGCCCTCGCCGCGCTGGTGACGGGGGTGGCCCTCGCGCTGCTCCCCGCCCAGGCGGCGCAAGCGCATCCCCTGGGCAACTTCACCGTCAGCCAGTACGACGGCCTCGTCGTCGCTCCGGGCACGCTGACGGTGGACCACGTGGAGGACCTGGCGGAGATCCCGGCCTCGCAGGAACGCGGGCGCATCGACACCGACGGGGACGACCGCCTGGCGCCGGCGGAGTTGTCGGCCTGGGCCCGGGCGCGATGCGACGCGGCGGCGCGGGGTGCGCGGCTCGTGGTCGGCGGCGGGACCGCGCGTCCGCCGGTGGCCAAGAGCGCGAAAGCCGAGGTGCGCCCGGGACAGGCGGGGTTGCAGACGCTCCGGGTGACCTGCGCGCTGACCGCCCCGCTCCCGCGTGAGGAGCGCATCCGTCTCGACTACGCACCGGCGGCCGTGGCGGCCGGACCGGGGTGGCGGGAGATCACCGCGCGGGGCGACCGGACGACACTCGGCGACGCGGACGTTCCCGGCGACTCGGTGTCCCGGCGGCTGACCGCCTACCCCGACGATCTGCTCTCCTCGCCGCCCGACTCCCGGAAGGCCGCCTTCACCGTGCGGCCCGGCGGACCGGCACTGGCCGGGCCGGAGAAGGCCACGGAGGACTCGCCCGCGTCGGGAGTCCTGCCGAGGGGCGCCGACCGCTGGGCGGAGGCACTGACCGGCCTGGTGGCCCGGCACGAACTCACCGTGGGCTTCGCTGTCCTGGCGCTCGGCGCGTCCGTGCTGCTGGGCTCGATGCACGCGCTGGCCCCGGGGCACGGCAAGACCATGATGGCCGCCGCCGCGGCGGCGGGAGGCCGCAGTTCCCTGCGCGACATGCTGACGCTCGGTGCCTCGGTGACCCTCACCCACACCCTGGGCGTCTTCGCCCTCGGGGCGCTGATCACCGCCGGGTCGGCGGCGGCGCCCTCGGTGGTGTCCTGGCTGGGCATCGCGAGCGGCACCCTGGTGGCGGTGGCCGGCGCGCTGCTGCTGCGCAGGGCCTGGCGCCGACGCCATCGCGCACACGGGCACGGCCACGGCCACGGGCACTCGCACGGCCATGAGCACGGACACGCGCATGGGCACGACCATGACCACGGGCACGAGCACGAGCACGGCCACGGGCACGAACACGGCCACACGCACAGCCACTCCCCCGGGCACCACCATCACGGCCACTCCCACTCCCACCTGCCCCCCGCTCCCGGCCTGCGCGGGGTGGTCCTCATGGGCCTGGCCGGCGGACTGGTGCCCAGTCCGTCCGCCGTCGTCGTGCTGATCGGGGCGGCCGCCCTCGGGCAGGCGTGGTTCGGGTTCCTGCTGGTCCTGGCGTACGGGGCGGGGGTGGCGCTCACCCTCGCGGCGGCCGGGTTCGCCGTGGTGCGGCTGCGGGAGACCACGAAGCAGCGGCTGGTGCTACGGCCGCGGGGCCGGGTCGTGGGGCTGGCCCAGCGGATGGCACCGCTCGGCACGGCCGCGGTCGTCCTGGCGCTGGGGTGCGGACTGGTGCTGCGAGGGGCGGCTACGGCGCTGGCGTGACGGCGGGCAGCGCCTGTTCGGTCCAGATGGTCTTGCCCTCGCGCGTGTAGCGGGTTCCCCACCGCTCGGTGAGCTGGGCCACCAGGAAGAGCCCGCGGCCGCCCTCGTCGGTGCTGCGGGCGCGGCGGAGGTGCGGGGAGGTGTTGCCGGTGTCGGACACCTCGCAGATGAGGTGGCGGTCACGGATGAGCCGAAGGGTGATCGGCCCGCCGCCGTACCGGAAGGCGTTGGTGACCAGTTCGCTGACGATCAGTTCGGTGGTGAAGAGCATGTCCTCCAGCCCCCACTCGGCCAGCCGGGACGCCGTCAGGGTCCGGGCGCGGGCGGCCGCGGTCGCCTCCACGGGCAGCTCCCAGGTGGCCACCTTCTCCTCCGCGAGGACGCGGGTACGCGCCACGAGCAGGGCGACGTCGTCGGTGGGGTGGTCGTAGAGCAGCGCGTCACGCACCACTCCGCACGTCTCCTCGAGCGTGCGGGCCGGTTCGGTGAGCGCGACGCACAGATCGGCCACGCGCTCGTCGACGTCCCGCTCGTCGACGCCCCGGTCGCCGGCCTGGACGAGGCCGTCGGTGTAGAGGGCGAGGAGGCTGCCTTCGGCGAGGTCCAGTTCGGCGGACTCGTACGGCAGGCCGCCCAGGCCGAGGGGCGGGCCGGCGGGGAGGTCGAGGAGGCTCGCCCGTCCGTCGGGGGTGAGGATCGCCGGGGGCGGGTGACCGGCGCGGGCGAAGGCGCAGTGGCGGGACACCGGGTCGTACACGGCGTAGAGGCAGGTGGCGCCGACGACCTGGCGGGAGAGGTCGTCGGTCGGCTCCTGCTCGGCGGCCAGGCGGTCCACGAGGTCGTCGAGGTGGGAGAGCACCTCGTCGGGGGCGAGGTCGAGGTTGGCGAGGGTGTGGACGGCGGTACGCAGGCGGCCCATGGTGGCCGCGGCGTGGATGCCGTGGCCGACCACGTCACCGACGACGAGGGCTACCCGCAGCCCGGAGAGCGGGATGACGTCGAACCAGTCGCCGCCGACACCGGCCGCGGCGTCGGCGGGCAGGTAGAGGTGGGCGACGTCGACCGCCGGG
Source organism: Streptomyces sp. NPDC041796 (assembly GCF_055590785.1). NCBI lineage: Bacteria > Bacillati > Actinomycetota > Actinomycetes > Kitasatosporales > Streptomycetaceae > Streptomyces > Streptomyces sp. NPDC041796. The sequence goes on along the minus strand of NZ_JBVJAH010000009.1, from coordinate 107,711 downwards.
TGCCGGGGCACCAGGTGCGGGAGGAGGCTGTGCTGGAGGGTGAGCGCCGCTTGGTGCTGCTGGGTGTAGCGGCGTGCGTTGTCGATGCAGACGGCGGCCCGGGAGGCGAATTCCTCGGCGAGGGTGACGTCGTCCTCCTCGAACGGATCCAGTCGCTCCGACCGCCACAGGCTGAGCAATCCGAGCACGAGGCCGCGGGCGACCAGGGGCACCACCAGCAGGGAGTGGACGCCCTGGCCGAGGGCGTGCCGCGCGGGCTCCGGTTCCATGGACAGCCACGCGCCGGGGTCCTCCGGGCCGGTGTCGAGGACGGGTTTGCGTTCGGCGAGGCAGCGGGCCTGGACCGTCCCTGGTGGAACGTCCATCGTGTGGCCCACCGGGTGCATCAGGTCCGCACCGTCCGGCGGGACGGTGCGGACCGCCGCCCGGCACAGTGGCCCGACGGTGTCCTGGAGGGGCTCCTCGCCCCGGGTCACCGGTTCCAGCAGGTCCACGGACACCCGGTCGGCGAGGTCGGGGGCAGCCACCTGGGCCAGCTCCCGCGCCGTCTCCGTGACGTCCAGTGTGGTGCCGATGAGGGCGCTGGCCTCGTTGAGCAGGGCGAGCCGGCGGCGGGCGCGATAGCGGTCGGTCACGTCCTCGACGGTCTGTGTCACGCCGAGGATCCGGCCGGAGGGATCCTGCAGCCGGAACGCCGACACGGAGACGAACAGCTCCCCGCCGGGGTCCCGGCGCAGTACGGCCGGCTGCTCGGCGAAGATGGCGGAACGGCCGGTCTCGAGGACCTCCCGCAGCTGCCGCTCCACCGTGTCGGTGTCGCGCTGGATCAGGAAGTCGCTGGTGCGCAGCCCGCGGTGCTGCTCGACCGGGATCCCGCTGAACTTCGCGATCGCCCGGTTCACCCGGAGGATGGTCAGGTCGGGGGCGTGGACGGACAGGCCGATCGGTGAGCGGCCGAACAGTCCGTCCAGCACCGACCGGTCCGTCTCCCACTGGATGACCTCCTCGGCCGGGGCGCCGACGAGGAACCACTCGCGGTGGGCTCCGTCCTTGGTGATGGAGCGGGCGCGGCACCCGATCTCGACCCGCCGGCCGTCGCGGTGCCGGACGGGTACGACCCCGAACCAGCCCTGGCCGTCCACGCACGCGGCGACGGCGTCCAGGACGACGCCCCGGTCCGCCGGGTCGACCAGGAACCCGGCCGCCGGGCGCCCCAGTACCTCTTCGCTCGGGTATCCGAGCAGCGCCTCGGCCGGGTCGCTCCAGCCGACGACCGTGCCGCGGTCGTCCAGTACCGCCGAGGCCGAGCGCCGGACGGCGAACGGGTCTTCGGGCCCCTCGCTGAACGTCGTGACCGGTGTGTCCATCGCTACCACTCTTGCACCTTACGTTGCGGAATGTGCAGTTGATGGTGGTCGGCGCGGTTCATCGGCCAATCCGTGGGGAGCAGGGCCCTGGCGAGGAGCACCGCCACGTCGTCCTGCGGCGCGGAGGGCAGCAGCCTGCCGAGGATCCGGTCGCAGATCTCGTCCAGCGGGCGGTCGAGGTGGAGCAGTGACCGGGCGAGCTGCTCCATGCCCTGGTCGAGGTCCCGGTCACGGGCCTCGATGAGGCCGTCGGTGTAGAGCACGAGGAGTCCGCCGGGGCCCAGCGGCACGTGCTCGGTCCTGAAGTCCCGTACGCCCGTTCCCAGGGGCGTCCCGGGGGGACCGTCGAGGAAGGCGATGGTGCCCCGGGCGTCGGCCACGGCCGGGGGCGGGTGGCCGGCCCGGGCGATGAGGCACTCGCCGGCGGCGGGGTCGTGGATGGCGTAGACGCAGGTCGCCATCTCGTTCTCGCCGAGGTCGGCCACGGCGGCGTCCAGGGAGACGAGCATCCGGGCCGGTGGGACGTCCTGGCGTGCGAGTGTGCGCACCGCGGTGCGGAGTTGCCCCATGACGGCCGCCGCGTGGATGCCGTGCCCCATGACGTCCCCGATGACGAGCCCGGTCCTGCCGCGCGGCAGGGCGATGGCGTCGAACCAGTCACCGCCGACCTGGTGGTCGCTGGTGGGGAGGTAGCGTCCGGTGAGTTCCAGGCCGGTCACGTCCGGCAGGGCGCTGTTGGTGAGGCTGCGCTGGAGGGTGAGGGCGGCCTCCCGCTGGCCTGTGTACATGAGCGCGTTGTCGATGTTGAGCGCGGCCCGGGCGACCAGGTCGTCGATGAGGACGCAGTCCTGCTGGTCGAACGGTTCCCGGTCGCGGGTGCGGGTGACCACCACGGCACCGAGCACTTTGCCGCGGGCGACCAGCGGGACCAGTCGCGCGGAGCCGATACGGGTTGCGAGGAAGGTCCGCAGCCGGTCGGAGCGCGGATCGCTGACCAGGGCCGGGATGTCGGTCTGGTACAGGTTCATGGGTTGCCCCTCGGCGATGACCCGCTCGTACACCGATCCGATCGGGACCTGGTAGGTCAGGCCGACCGCGAGCGCCTCGGACGGGGCCGAGGGATCGGTGAAGGACATCGCCACCCTGCGCGTCACACCCTGCGTCGACGCGGTGGCCTCCTCGGGGTCCAGGACCTCTTCGCGCAGGTGTACGTCGGCGGAGTCGGCCAGCCGGGGCACGAGCAGGTGCACGACCTCTTCGGCGGTCTGCCGCAGGTCCAGGGTGGTGCCGATCCGTGTGCCGGCCTCGGCCAGCAGGGCGAAGCGCCGACGGGCCCGTTCGGCCTCGACCTGCGCCCGCTGCCCCTCGGTGATGTCGATGAGTGAGGCGACCAGGCCCAGACGGTTGCCGGCGTTGTCGAGCAGCGGCGCGTACGAGCAGGACCAGGTCCGTTCGTGCTCGGGGTCGGCCGGGGTGCGGCCGGTGCGGCGGACGTCGACCACGGCCTCGCCCTGTTCCAGGACCTGCCGCATCACCGTCTCCAGCGCGGCCGCGTTGATCCCCGGGGCCACCTCGGGGAGGCGTTTGCCGAGGTGGTCGTGGGCGGAGACACCGTTCATCCGGGCGAGTGCCTCGTTGACCCGGAGGAAGCGCAGGTCGGGGCCGAGCAGGGCGAGGCCGATGGGGGACTGGCTGAACAGCCCTTCCAGGGCGGCGAGCGAATCACGCATGTGCCGTACGGCGGAGGTCTGCACGGCGATGGCCAGGATGCCCGTGCGGCCCTGGCGGTCGGCGGCCGGACAGATCCACATCTCCATCTCGACGAGGTGCCCGTCGCGGTGCCGTACCGGGAGGGTGGCGACCACGGCTTCGCCCGCGAGGACCCTCCGGGCGAGTTGTTCGGCCAGTTCCCAGTTGGGCTCGGGGACGAGCAGCGGTTTCGCGTGGCGGCCGATGACCTCTTCGAGCGCGTAGCCCAGCACGTCCTGGGCGGCCAGTGACCACTCGGCCACGTTCCCGTCGGCGTCGGTCCGCCACAGCGCGATCGGGAGCAGGTCGCGGAGCACTCCGGCGTATCCCACCGCGGTCAGGGGCTGATCCGGTGCACCACTGGTCGACTCGTGCGTGTCCAACGCGATGACCTCACCACCGGGGCGTGACGCCGGTTCATGGGCTCAAACACTGAAAAATCATCTTATCCGAGGCATTACTCACCGCGCGTCGTGGCGGGGTGCCGTACCAGGTGGAGCGTGGTGACGGCGACGAGGACGGTCACGCAGGCGGTGAACGTCAGCCCCGCGCGTTCCAGGCCCAGCCACATCGTCAGCGCGCCCACGCCGACGACCGGCAGCGAGATGCCGGTGTAGGCGACGACGAAGAACGAGGAGACGGTGGCCGCCCGGTGCGCGGGAGGCGCCGCCGCACCGACGGCGGTCAGGGCGGCGCGGAAGGCGAGACCCTGGCCGAGCCCGCCGCAGACCGCGCCCGCCACCAGCAGCGGCAGCGTCTCGGCCCACAGGGACGCGCCCACGAGGAGGAGCCCGGCCACCAGCACCAGGCAGCCGAGCGGCAGAGCGGTCCCCACGGCCAGCCGGCCCGTCAGCGACTGGCCCACGGTCGAGGCGAGGAAGACCGAGAAGACCACGAGGCCCGAGACGGCCAGATTGTCGATTCCGAGGGTGTGGGAGACGAAGCTGGGCGCCACGGCGGTGAACAGTCCGAGGAGCGAGAACCCGGCGAAGGCGGCGAGGGATGAGGGGGCGAAGACGCCACGGACCTCCGGGGGTACGTACAGCCCCTGGGGCCTCGGCCGGGCCCTCGGCCGTGGGTGCGGGACGGTCTCGGGCAGCAGCAGGACGATGACGCAGGCGACGGCCACCAGGCCGAGGTGGACCAGGAACGGCAGGGACAGCGGCATCGGGGCGTACTCCGCGAGCAGCCCCGACAGCAGGGGTCCGCAGCCCAGGCCGCCCATGTTCGCCGCTGTCGCGACGAAGCCCGCGCGGGACTTCCGCTCCGGCGCCGCCAGCTCCAGCACGGTGACCGTGCCCGCCCCGCTCAGCAGTCCGGCCGAGAAGCCCGACAGCACCCGGCCGGCGAAGAGGGCGGGCAGGCCTCCCTCGAACAGGAAGCACAGCGCGCTCGCCGCGGCGAAGCCCAGCGCGCCCAGCAGGACGGGGCGCCGGCCCGCCCGGTCGGAGTGGTTGCCCGCCAGCAGGAGGGTGAGGATCACTCCCACGGCGTAGCTGGCGAAGACGACCGTCACCATCAGCTCGGAGAACCCCAGCTCCTCGCGGTACAGCCCGTACAGCGGGGTGGGGAGCGTCGTACCGGCCATACCGATGGCGAAGACCACGCCCGCGGCCAGATAGCCGGGGCGCCCCTCACGGCGGGGACGGCTGCGCCGGGAGTCGGAAGAAGTGCGGGACATGACGATCACACTAGGGAAGAAAGCTGATCATTCTCGCAAATCGTCACGCACGAAACGCCACAAGGGGCTCGGAGGACGGGCAGTGGGAGAGCACACGGTCAAAGAGGGCTCCTTCCGGCACCGGGGGGCGGAACTGTTCTACGAGGACGCCGGCCGGGGCCCGCTCGCGGTGTACGCGCACGGCGGCTTCGCCGGCCGGGCCGCGGAGGACCGGATGGGCCTGTTCGACTGGGCCCCGGTCGTGCGCGCGGGGCGCCGGCTGGTCCGCTACGACGCCCGCGCCCACGGCCGGTCCACGGGCGAACCGGTGGACGGCGACTACACCTACCCCTCCCTCGCGGCCGACCTGCTCGCCCTGCTGGACCATCTGGGTGCCGGCGGGCCGGTCGACGCCATGGGCGCGTCCATGGGGTGCGGGACGGTGCTGCACGCCGCCGTCCGGGCACCGGAACGCTTCTCCCGGCTGGTCCTCCTCATCCCGCCGACCGCCTGGACGACACGGGAGGCGTACGCGCGGCACAACCGGGAGTCGGCCGGCACGATCGAACGGGACGGGTCCGACGCCTGGCGCGCCGCCCGGGCGGGACGGCCGCGCCCCCCGGTGGTGGCCGACGTCCCCGAGGTGCCGCCGACACCCGACGAGCGGGTCCTGCCGTCCATTCTGCGGGGCCTGGCGCTGTCGGACCTTCCTCCCCCGGAAGCGCTCACCCGGCTGCGCCTGCCGAGCCTCGTCCTGGCCTGGACGGACGACCCCGGTCATCCCCTGTCCACGGCGGAGACGGCGGCCCGGCTGCTGCACGCGGAGTTTCATGTGTCCCGGACCCGGGCGGACGTCCGCACCTGGGGAGAACGCATCGCGGAGTACCTTTCCCGCCCCCGGCCCTGACCGGCCGTCATCCCTGGCCGCGAACCCGATGGGCCCAACACCACGTGCCACGGGCGGCGCACGACCTTACCGTCGTAGTCACTCAGCCGACGGATCAGAGGGAACCTGATGCATGGTCACCGGAACAGCGGCAGCGGGAACACCATCGGCGGGCTCGTCACGGCGGCGCTGTGCGCGTCGGCCGTTCTGATGCTCGCCGCCCCCGCCGCCGATGCCGCCGCGCCCCGTCCGGGCGGACGTGTGGACTGGAACGCCATCGCCAAGTGCGAGTCCAACGGCGACTGGGACGCCAACACGGGCAACGGGCATTACGGCGGCCTCCAGTTCAAGCAGTCCAGCTGGGTCGCCGCGGGCGGCCTGAAGTACGCGCCGCGGGCGGATCTGGCCACCAAACGCGAGCAGATCGCCACGGCCCGGAGGCTCGCTGCCATGCAGGGCATGGGTGCCTGGGCGTGCGCCCGGCGCTGAGGAGCGCCGGACGCCCGCCTCGGCGTACCGCTCAGAAGTTGCCGTAGTTGACCTGCCACGTGGGCAGGCCCATCCGGCGCCAGACGGCGACGACGCGGTCACGGTCGTCCAGGGAGACCCGTACCGCGAATCGGTGACGGACGTGCCGGTCGAAGAGTTCGGCCTTCACGACGTCGTCGCGCCGGTGGTCACCGGCGGCGCGCATCCACAGCTCGTCGTACGGCACCTCGTGGCGCCGGAGCCACTCCTCCGTCGTCCCGCGGTGCTCCTCGCCCCGCCCGGAGAGCAGCACGACGACGTCGTCGTCGGCGCGCCGGAAGGAGTGCAGGGCCTGCCGCACCGAGACGTTGAGCAGGTCCTCGCCGCAGCGCGTGAAGTCGTACGGCCCGCGGTCCCCCCTCAGCGCCAGGGTGCCGTCGATGTCGCACAGGACCGCCGACGGCAGCGCCGGGTCGGCGACGTACGGCTCCACCGGCGGCTGGTCGTTGAGCCAGGCGTCGGTGAGCTGCCAGCCGCCCTTCCTGGCCTTCAGGTGCTTGTCGGCCAGGATCCGGATGATCTCCTCACCGACCGGACGTTCCCGCTCGCCGTCACGCCGTATGCACTCCTCCAGTGGGACACCGGTGAAGTCGTGCACGACGAAGGCGGCGAGCCCGTGCACGGCGGCCTTGAGCCGCTTGGGGATGTGCGGCGTCAGGTGGGTGTTGTCCACGACGACGTCGAAACCGTCGTCGACGGCGGCCCGGACCGCCGCGTCCTGGACGGCGAGCACGGTCTGCTCGTGGGCGTAGGAATTCCGCTCGCCCCGGGGGACGTCCATCATGGTGCGCAGGTCGTCGAGATTGACCCGGCGCATCCGGCCGTCGGACTCCGCCTGCAGTCTGCGCGCCTCGGTCGTCTTCCCCGATGCGGGCAGGCCCGTCATCACATGTACTACGGGCACCGCTCAGTTCTCCTCGTCGTTCTTGAAGGGGTCGGACGCCGCCGGCCGTACGGAACGGTACGTGGCGAGTTCCGTCGGACGTCCGTCCAGGCGCAGGAACATGGCCGGGCGGACGGCCGGGTCGGGCAGGGCCTTCACGGCGCGGGCGAAGGCGGCGCGGTCGCCGCCCAGCGGGGTGAGGGTCCGGTACGCGTCGTCGATGGCGCGCTCCCGGTCCGCCACGTCCTTCTCGATCCGTGCGATCACCTCGCGCACCCAGGCGTCGAACTCGTCCGGCACCTGCTCCAGCAGGGCGTCGAGGGGACGGCCGCCCGACGCGGCGATGTCGGCCGCCGAGCAGCCCAGCGCCTGGGCCACCTGCCCGGCGGGCAGGTGCGCGAAGCGCTGGATGCCGTGGCCGCGCCAGATGTCCCGCTCGGTGACGCCCGTCAGCACCTTGTGGAGGCGTACGTACTCCGACAGTTTGGCCTTCGCCCGCACCCCGGACGCGAAGCGCAGGACGAAGCCCTCCGCGTCCGTCCCGGTCGCGGTCCCGCCCCCGGGCAGGGTGTTCGACGCGGTCAGGGCCACCAGCTCGGCGAGCGGCACGGGCGGGCGGACCGTGACGACGGAGCCGATGGCCCGCCAGGCGGGGGCGGCGTCGGCCAGGGGTATCTCCGTGCCGTCCTTGGCGAAGGCGGCGAGCAGCACCAGGTCCCGGCGGTCGCCGTAGTCGACGACGATGCGGTTCTCCGGGTAGAGGATCTCCGCCAGGTAGGTCACCCCCGGGGTGAGGGCCGAGGTGTCCTTGCCGTCGAGCCGGCGCTGCGCCCAGGTGGCCTGCGTGCTGATGAACGACCCCTTGGACGCGACCCGCCACCGGCCCGCGTAGTGGAAGACGACGGCGAGGCTGCCGTCGACCTTGTCGTACACCTCGAACGGTTCGTCCGGCAGCGCGGGGGCGTACGGCTGACCGGACTCGTGCTCGCCGACGTTGAAGAACTTCGGCAGCGGCAGCGCGACCACCTCACCGGTGGTGTCGTCGGCGACGAGGCCTCGGCAGCGCATGGTGACGCGGTTCCAGATCCGCTCGTACTGGCACGTCCTGGTGTACGTGTAGATGGACAGCGGCAGCTCGGGGTGCGCCTTGCGGGTGACGTGCCCTGCGTCGAGCGCTGCCGCCAGTTCCTGCGGCGGCAGCAGCTGATGGAGAGTCAGGTATGCCTGGCTCATGTGTTCCTCCCGTTCGAGATGCCGCATTCTCGCCTCCGGGAGGCCGTGGAAGACAGCGAATTAGCAGCCCAGCGGCGCGACGACCCCCTCGTACATCATGCGCATGACAGCGCACGAGCCCCCCGTCGCCCCCGTCGGGGCGGGCAGGCGGGGCGTACGGGACCGCGGGGGTTACGACCGGCGGCGGGGTTTGCCGCGCTTGCCGGCCTTGGCGCCGCCGGAGCCGCTCCGGGAGCCCTTGCCGGCCGGCTTGCCCGCCGTGGGCTTGCGCCGGGCGGCGGCTCCGCCCTTCTCGGGGCGCGCGGCCCTGGACTGAGCCGGGGCCTGCGGGCCCCGGGTGCTGTTCACGGTCCTGCCACGGACGATCCCGATGAAGTGCTCCACCAGGTCCGTCGTCTCCTCCTCCGGCCACGACAGCGCGACGCGCGACTGGGGCGCGTCCGTCACCGGCCGGTACGTGAGGTCCTTGCGGTGGTGCAGCCGGGCGAGCGACTGCGGGACGACGAGCAGGCCGATACCCGCCGCGACCAGTTCGACGGCGTCCGCCGTCGTGTCGGGGCGCTCCTTCGCCGGGACTCCCGGCGGGCGCTCCCATCCGAGGGTGTCGTCGAGGGGGTGCAGCACGACCTCGTCGGCGAGGTCCTCGGCGGACACCTCGTCGACCGCCGCCACCAGGTGGTCCTTCGGGATCACGACCACCGTCGTCTCGGTGTACAGGGGGATGGCGCTGAGGTCCGTCCGGTCGATGGGCAACCGCACCAGACCGGCGTCGGCGTCACCGGCCCGCAGCAGGCCGGCCGCTTCGGCGGCGGGCACCTGCACAAGGGCCAGTGGTACGTCGGGCAGCCGCTCGTTCCAGATCCGCACCCACTTGGTCGGCGTCACACCCGGGACGTAGGCGAGCCGGAACGAAGGGGATACATCCGAGCCTGTCACCCCGCCAGGTTACCGGTCGTGGTCGGAGGTCGTGCACACGCTCGATACCCTTGACACATGAAGTCGCACCAGACCACCCAGACGATGAAGCCCGCCACGGCGGCGAAGAAGCTGGGTGTGTACCTCGAGGCCACCCCCGCCGAGTTCCAGGAGGGTGTCGTCTCCCGCGCCGAACTCGACGCGCTCCAGGCCGATCCGCCCGAGTGGCTGCGGGAACTGCGCCGCAACGGCCCCCACCCCCGGCCGGTGGTCGCGGCGAAGCTGGGCGTCTCCATCTCCGGTCTCGCGCGGGGCGGCGTCACCGAGCCGCTGACCACGGAGCAGATCGAGGCGCTGAAGACCGAGAGCCCCGAGTGGCTGGTACGGGAACGCGCGGTCCAGGCCGAGGTCCGGAAGGAAGCGGTGCGGATCAAGGAGAAGAAGGCGGAGCGCGCCTGACGCGAGGCTCCCCGCCCACGCCTTCGGGGACGGCCCCGACAGGCGTGGCACGGGCGCCGGGCCTAGGTTGGACCCATGGGGGTGTCCCGTCCCGGCGGCGAGGTGGGCCAAACATGCGTGCCTACGATCTGGCTGAGCCCTATCCGTACGTCACGACCGACGACGACGCGCTGGAGGCGGCCCGGCTGCTGGCGGAGAACTCCCTGCCGGCCCTCCTGGTGCTGGACGCGGACGGCCTGCCCCACGCCATCGTGCCCGGCTCGCAGCTGCTGCGGCAGCTGGTCCCCGCCTACGCGGTCGACGACCCGCTCCTCGCCGCCTCGGCCGGGGAGCGGGTTGACGTGGAGATCACCGAGCGGCTCGCCGGGCTCACGGTCGCCGAGTGGGTGCCGCGGCGGCTCTTCCCGCCCCCGTACGTGGGGCCGGACGCCACACCGATGGAGGTGGCGGCACTGATGGCCCGAACGCACAGCCCGCTGGTCGCGGTGGTCGAACGCGACGGCGGCGGCCGGGTGCAGCTCCTGGGCACCGTGACCGCCGCCCGCCTGATCAGGTACTTCCTCGTCCGGCTCGGGCGGAGCGGGACGGCCGGCGGACCGTAGGCGCCTCGCCGGGACCGTCCGGCCGGCCGGAGGTCCGGGCGCCAGGACCGTCAGGTGATCGCGGCGCCCTGCGCCACCAGCACCACCACATCGACGCCCGCCACCGCGATCGAGGCGATGAACGGCACCCTCTCCCGGCGGCGGCCGACGACGGCGCCGCCCACGGCCAGGGCCACGGCCACCGCCACGGCGAGCGGGCCCAGGACCCCGTCCCCGGCGGGCCCGCCGAAGACGAGGACTGCGGAGGCCGCCACCAGCGGCACGGGCAGCAGCAGCCGTACCCGGTCCGGGCCGAGGCGGTGCGGCCAGCCGCGTACCCCGACGGCCAGGTCGGAGCCGATGTCCGGAAGGACGTTGCCCAGGTGCGCCCCCACACCGAGCAGCGCCCCGGAGACGACGACCCACCAGTGCGGCCAGGGGCTCCCCGGCAGGCTCAGCGCCACGAACGCGGGCAGGGCGGCGAAGCCGGCCACGTACGGCAGCCAGGACAGCGCGGTGGCCTTGACCCCGAGGTTGTACGCCCACGCGGCGCCCACCCCGGCGAGGTGGATCCCGCCCGCGAGCGGACCGCAGGCGAGCGACAGCGGCACGGCGAGACCCAGCGCCACCCCGGCCGCGCCCCGGACGGCCGAGGCACCGACGGTCCCCGACACCACCGGTTTGCCGTACCGCCCGGTTGCCCGGTCGCGGGTGGCGTCGACGGCGTCGTTGCACCAGCCGACCGAGAGCTGGCCCGCCAGTACCGCGGCGGCGACCAGCAGGCAGCCGCGTCCGTCGTGCCCGGCTGCCGCCGCCAGAACCGTCACCAGCACGGTGACGGCCACGGTGGGGCCGGGGTGACAGGCCATCAGCAGCCCGCCCACGGCGCCGGTGCGTGCCGATGCGGTCCGGTCGGTGACGTCCACGGCGCGAGCGTAGGCGCACATGGCGCCGGGAGAACGGACCCGGGGTACGGCGACACGGCGACACGGCGCTCAACGGGCGAACCTGCGGTACGCCGGCACGGCGCGGGGGCACACATGGGAGGCCGACGTCCCCGACCTGGAGCGCCGATGACCCGGATCGCAGCCGTTCACGGAGCCCTGCCGCAATACCGGCACTCCCAGCGGGACCTCGCCGACATGGCGGCCCGGCACTGCCTGCCGTCCGGGGCCGACCGGCGCGCTCTCGACCGGCTGCACCGCGGCACGGGGGTGCGCTCGCGCCATACGGCGCTCCCGCTGGACCGGTACGGCGAGCTGGACGGCTTCGGTGCCGCCAACGACGCGTTCATCGCCGGTGCCGTGGAGCTGGGTGCGGAGGCGGTCACCGGGGCACTGCGCGCGGCGGGTCTGTCGCCGCGGGACGTGGACCTGCTGATGTTCACCTCGGTGACCGGCATCGCGGCGCCGTCGGTGGACGCCCTGCTCGTGGGGCGACTCGGGCTGCGGCCGGACGTCAGACGGCTGCCGGTCTTCGGCCTGGGCTGTGTGGCCGGCGCGGCCGGGATCTCCCGGCTGCACGACTATCTGCTGGGCCGGCCGGACGACGTCGCCGTGCTGCTCTCGGTCGAGCTGTGCTCGCTGACCCTGCAGCGGGCCGACCCCTCGCCGTCCCAGCTGATCGCGACCGCGTTGTTCGGCGACGGTGCCGCGGCCGTCGTGGCCCTGGGTGCCCGGCGGCACGGCGCGTCGGGTGCGGGCGGCGGGCCGACCGTGGTGGCCGGCCGCAGCCGTCTGTACCCGGACACCGAGCGGCTGCTGGGCTGGGACATCACCGGTTCCGGCTTCCGCGTCGTCCTCGATCCGGCCGTGCCGGACGTGGTCCGCAAGAATCTCGCCGGCGACGTCGACGGCTTCCTGGCCGACCACGGGCTGGGCCGTGGCGACGTGACCGCGTGGGTGAGCCACGCCGGCGGCCCGAAGGTCCTCGACGCCGTGGCGGAGGCGCTCGACCTGCCGGACAGTGCCCTCGACGTGAGCCGGCGGTCGCTCTCGGCGGTCGGCAACCTGTCGTCGGCGTCCGTACTGCACGTCCTGCGCGACACCCTGGCCGAGGCCCCGCCGCCCGGCACCCCGGGGCTGCTGCTGGCCATGGGGCCGGGTTTCTGCACCGAGCTGGTCCTGCTGCGCTGGTGAGAACGGGAGAGACGGATGGTCTGGTACACCCTGCTCGTTCTGGTCGTCGGTGCGGAGCGCGTCGCCGAGCTCCGCGTCGCCCGCCGCAACGCTCGCTGGAGTCTGGCCCGTGGCGGGGTCGAGTCGGGGCGCGGGCACTACCCCGCGATGGTGGCCCTCCACACGGGTCTGCTCGTCGGCTGTGTGGCCGAGGTCTGGGTGGCGGAGCGGCCGTTCCGCCCGTGGCTCGGCTGGACCATGCTGGCCGTGGCCGTCGCGGCCCAGGGGCTGCGCTGGTGGTGCGTACGGACCCTGGGGCCGCGCTGGAACACCCGGGTCCTGGTGGTGCCCGGCCTGCCCCTGGTGACCGGCGGCCCGTACCGGTGGCTGCGGCACCCGAACTACGTGGCGGTGGTGGCCGAGGGCCTCGCTCTGCCGCTGGTGCACGGCGCGTGGCTGACGGCCGCGCTCTTCACGGCGTTCAACGCGGCGCTGCTCGGCGTCCGCGTCCGCTGTGAGGAGGCGGCTCTCGGCGGGGCCGCCGGTGCCGGTGGCGTGCCGGTGTCCGCCGGCGCCCGGGGCGTACCGCGGTGATCGACGTGCTCGTCGCGGGCGGTGGGCCCGCGGGCCTGGCCACGGCGATCCACGCCGCGCTGCACGGGATGGAGGCCGTCGTGATCGAGCCGCGTCCGGGGCCGGTGGACAAGGCGTGCGGTGAGGGGGTGATGCCGAGCGGTGTGCGGTCCCTGGCCGCCCTCGGTGTGGAACCGGCCGGTCACGCGCTGCGCGGCATCCGGTACGTGGCCGCCGCGCACCGCGCCGAGGCCGGTTTCCGTGCCGGCACCGGGCTGGGCGTGCGGCGGACCGTGCTGAGCGCCGCGCTGGCCCGGCGGGCCGCCGACCTGGGCGTGCGGGTCCTGCCGGGCAGGGTGGACGGCGTCCGGCAGGGTGCGGACGCGGTGAGCGCGGCGGGGCTGCGGGCGCGGTGGCTCGTCGCGGCGGACGGCCTGCACTCCCCCGTCCGCCGGGTCCTCGGCCTGGAGCTGCCCGACCGGCGGCCGCGGCGGTTCGGCCTGCGGCGGCACTACCGGATGGCGCCGTGGTCGGACTTCGTCGAGGTGCACTGGTCGGCGAGCGGGACCGGAGAGGCGTATGTGACACCGGTCGGCGGTGACCTGGTGGGGGTGGCCTTCCTGAGCACGGCGAAACGCTCGTACGACACGCACCTGGGCCACTTTCCGGAGCTGGCGGCCCGCCTGGGGTCGGGGGCGGCGACGAACGCCGTACGGGGTGCCGGGCCGCTGCGCCAGCGGGTCCGGGGCAGGGTGGCCGGCCGGGTGCTGCTCGTCGGCGACGCCGCCGGGTACGTGGACGCGCTCACCGGCGAGGGCATCTCCCTGGCCCTGGCGGCGGCGGAGGCGGCGGTGCGGTGCCTGCGGGCGGGGCGGCCGGAGGCGTACGAGAGGGAGTGGCGGCGGCTGTCGCGCCGGCACCGGCTGCTCACCGAGGCGCTGGTGCGGGTCGGCTCCCGGCGGGACACGGCGCGGCTGGTCGTTCCGGCGGCCGCCCGGATGCCGCCGGTGTTCGCCGCGGCGGTCCACGCCCTGCAGTGACTTCGCCGTTGCTCTCCCGGCGCACCGGTGCCGGGCGGATACTTGCCGCATGGACACCCTCAGGGAGCGTGTGGGCCGTGGTCTGTTCACCCGTGTCGCGGGTCCCTCCGGCCCGGTCAACCGTGCCCGGATCCACGGCACGCCGGGGCCCCGCTGGTTCGGCCCGGACCGGCCGATCCGCCGGGTCCACGGTGACGCGTCGATGTTCATCGGCGGGCTGAGGGCGTTGCTGATGCAGTCGCTCCACCCGCTGGCGATGGCCGCGGTGGCGGCCCACTCCGGTTACCGGGGCGACCCGTGGGGGCGCCTCCAGCGGACCAGCACGTTCCTGGCGGTGACCACGTACGGCACCGCGGACGACGCGCGGCGGGCGGTGGAGCAGGTGCGGGCCGTGCACGAACGGGTGCGCGGGACGACCGCCGCCGGGGAGCCGTACCACGCCGCCGATCCGCACCTGCTGGGCTGGGTGCACGTCGCGGAGGTCGACAGCTTCCTGACCGCCCATCAGCTCTTCGGCAGGCATCCGCTGGACGCCGCGGGCTGCGACGCGTACATCGCCGACACCGCCCGCGTGGCGGCCGCTCTCGGGGTCGTCGACCCGCCGCGCGACCGGGCCGGGCTGGCCGACCGGCTGGCCGCGTACCGCCCGGAGCTGCGCGCCACGCAGGAGGCGCGCGAGGCCGCCCGGTTCATCCTGCTCCAGCCGCCCCTGCCGTGGATCGCCCGGCCGCCGTACGCCGTCCTCGCCGCGAACGCGGTGTCCACGCTTCCGGTGTGGGCGCGGCGGCCACTGGGGCTCCCCCGCCTCCCGGGTGTCGAGGAAACCGTCGTCCGGGCGTCCGGGCACGCGCTGACCAGGACGATCCGGTGGGCCATGCGGCCTCCCCCGCCGACGGCCAACGGCGCGGCCGGCGCCTAGCGGGCGTTCTTCACGCGGTACGCCAGGGACGGCTTGCCGTGCGTGTCGGCGACGGCGATCAGCAGGCCTCCCAGCACGGAGAGGTTCTTGAAGAAGTGCGTCCGCCGGCGCGCGCGTTCCTCCGGGTCCTCCACCGTCCAGTACGCGTGCCCGGCGAGGGTCGTCGGGACGAGGGTGGCGGCCAGGGCGAGCGCGGAGAGGCGCGGGAAGCGGCCCGCGGCGAACAGCACTCCCGCGCCGACCTGGACGGCGCTGTTGACGCGTACCAGTTTCTCGGGGTCGTCGGGCAGCGCCGGGATCCGTGCGGCGAGGGGCCGGGCCACCGGTTCGGCCACCGGGGCCACGGCCTTGGGGTCGCGCCAGGTGCGCAGTCCTCCGGTGACGAAGGTGGAGGCCAGCAGCGGACGGGCCAACTTTCGGAAAATCGCCATGCGACGCGGGTGCCCGGCACCGCGCTGGGCATGCCCCTCGGGAACGCCCTCGCCGGGGACTTGCGGAGGGGCGGTCGTGTGAAACGCGATCGAGGGGTGATCATCGCTCTTGTACTGATCGCACCAGACGGTTTCTTACGGACATGGAGGAGTGGACGGATGCCGAACGAGCGCGCGGGGCGGCCGGCGCGGCCGGAGGACCTCATCGATGTGGCCCGGCTGGTGACCGCGTACTACGCCCTGCACCCCGACCCGGCCGAGCCGGCCCAGCGCGTCGCCTTCGGCACGTCCGGGCATCGCGGGTCCTCGCTCACCGGGGCGTTCAACGAGGACCACATCGCCGCGACGAGCCAGGCGATCTGCGAGTACCGGGCCGGTCGGGGCATCGACGGGCCGCTGTTCCTCGGTGCGGACACCCACGCGCTGTCGGAGCCCGCGCGGGTGACCGCCGTCGAGGTCTTCGCGGGCAACGGGGTGACCGTCCTCGTGGACTCCGCCGACGGTTTCACGCCCACCCCGGCCGTGTCGCACGCGATCCTCACCCACAACCGGGGGCGTACCTCCGGCCCGGCCGACGGCGTGGTGGTCACCCCCTCGCACAACCCGCCGGCCGACGGCGGGTTCAAGTACAACCCGCCGAACGGCGGGCCGGCCGGCTCGGAGGCGACCGGGTGGATCCAGGAGCGGGCCAACGAGATCATGGCGGGCGGCCTGAAGGACGTACGGCGGCTCACCTACGCCCGGGCGCTGGCGGCGCCGACGACCGGGCGGTACGACTTCCTCGGCTCCTACGTGCGGGACCTGCCGTCCGTGCTCGACCTGGACGCCGTGCGGGCCGCGGGCGTACGGATCGGGGCGGACCCGCTGGGCGGCGCGTCGGTCGCGTACTGGGGCCGGATCGCAGAGGAGCACCGGCTGGACCTGACGGTGGTGAACCCGGTCACCGATCCCACGTGGCGGTTCATGACGCTGGACTGGGACGGAAAGATCCGGATGGACTGTTCCTCCCCGTACGCGATGGCGTCGCTGATCGAGGGGCGCGACCGGTTCCAGATCGCCACGGGCAACGACGCGGACGCCGACCGGCACGGCATCGTCACCCCGGACGGCGGTCTGATGAACCCCAACCACTACCTGGCCGCCGCCATCGCCTACCTGTACCGCCACCGTGAGCAGTGGCCGGACGGCGCGGGGGTCGGCAAGACGCTGGTGTCGTCCGGCATGATCGACCGGGTGGCCGCCGATCTCGGGCGGCGGCTGGTCGAAGTGCCGGTCGGTTTCAAGTGGTTCGTGGACGGGCTGGCCGACGGCACGCTGGGCTTCGGTGGCGAGGAGTCCGCCGGCGCCTCCTTCCTGCGCCGGGACGGCTCGGTGTGGACCACGGACAAGGACGGCATCATCCTGGCGTTGCTGGCGTCCGAGATGCTGGCCGTGACGGGGCGAACGCCCAGCGAGCACTACGCCTCGCTCACCGCGCGGTTCGGTGAGCCGGCGTACGCGCGGATCGACGCACCCGCGACCCGGGAGGAGAAGGCGGTCCTCGGCCGCCTCTCCCCCTCCCAGGTGACGGCCGACAGCCTCGCCGGGGAGCCGATCACGTCCGTGCTCACCGAGGCCCCCGGCAACGGCGCGGCCGTCGGCGGCATCAAGGTGACCACCGAGAACGCCTGGTTCGCGGCCCGTCCTTCGGGCACCGAGGACGTCTACAAGGTGTACGCCGAGTCGTTCCTCGGCGCCGATCACCTGACACGCGTGCAGGAGGAGGCCCGGTCGGTCGTGTCGGCCGCGCTGAACGGCTGAGACCTTTCTCCTCACATGCCCGTTTTCGGCCGGTGGTTCCGTGTGAGCCACCGGCCGAAGCACACCCTCTTGCCTGCAACGCGGCTGGAGCAAATACCACGTTGAGCATTCGGAAGCAAGCTCTCCGTTACCCCCCTTGGCTGGTTATGATCGGCACCCGCACGCGTCACCACAGCCGGACCGGCCGTCCCCCACGCCCTTCCCCAGGGCTGCGCCGGTCCCGGTTGCCGGCCTGTCCCCGCACCCCGCTCACGAGGGCTGATGTCTTCCATACAACCCGAAGGTCCACGCGTTCCGCCGACCCGTCGTCGGCGGCGCTCCGTGCGCCTCCGTACGCTGCTCATCCTGCTGGCGCTCGTCCCCACCGTGGCGATGGGCACCCAGGTCGCCGTGACCGCGGAACGGCTGCTGGCGCAGTCCGGGCACCTCCGCGCCGATGTGGCGGCGGGTGAACGGATCGGTCATCCGCTGCACGCGCTCATGGTCGCGATGCAGACCGAGCGGACGATGACCGCCACGCGGTGGGCGGGCACCGCCGTCGCCGAGGAGACGGTACGCACCCGGCGCGCCGCCACGGACCTGGCCGCCGACGCCTTCCGCCGCGAGGCGGCCGCGGCGGGTCCGGGGACCGAGGAATCGGACCGCCGCCTGCTGGAGGTCATGAAGGGCCTCGACGACCTGGACGCCTACCGGGAGCGCGCGGACGCCCGCATCGGCAGCGCCGACAGCGTGATCGTCTTCTACAGCGACCTGATCAGCCAGATGATCCGCTACTTCCAGGACGGCTTCAGCCACACGGACGACGCCGGCCTCACCCAGGAGAGCCGCGTCGTCATCACCATGTTCTCGGCCGCGGAGATGATGGCCCAGGAGGACACGTTCCTGGCGCTGGCCGGGCCGTCCAGGGAACTGAGCACGCGCCGGTTCGCCGACTTCGTCAACGCGGTGGGGGCTCACCGCCATCTGTACGACCGGTGGATCGTGCCGTTCCTGCCCGCCGAGGACGCCGACCGCTTCACGGCGCTCACCGGGACGGAGGCGTGGCAGACCAAGACCCGTGTCGAGAACCAGGTCCTGTCCGACCACCAGGACACCGACTCCGGCGTGAAACTGCCCCGCGGCATCAACGACTGGGCGGCCGCGCACCGGAAGTGGTCGGCCGAGCTGGACGCGCTCAACACCGACCGTACGCGGGCGCTGCTCGACCACGGCGACGCCAGGGCGTCGGAGCTGGAGGCGGAGGTCACCTGGCTGATCGCGGGCAG
Organism: Streptomyces sp. NPDC041796; assembly: GCF_055590785.1. NCBI lineage: Bacteria > Bacillati > Actinomycetota > Actinomycetes > Kitasatosporales > Streptomycetaceae > Streptomyces > Streptomyces sp. NPDC041796. Next base: position 89,305 of record NZ_JBVJAH010000009.1, on the reverse strand, counting down.
CAGCGGCGCGCTGCTGTTCGTCACGGTCGTCGTCGTGCTCACCACCCGCTCGGTACTGCGCCGTCTGCGGGTGCTGCACGAACGTACGGTGACCGTCGCGGAGGAGACACTGCCGGACGTCGTGGCCCGGCTCCAGCAGGGCCGTCCCGTCGACGACGGGGCGCTGCCCGCGGTCCGGGGCGAGCAGGACGAGGTGGGCCGGGTCGGCGACGCGTTCGCCCGGGTGGTGGCCGTGTCCGTCGACGGTCACCGGCAGCTCGCGGCGGAGCGCCATGGCTTCGGCATGTTCGCGGCCGGTATCGCCTCCCGCACCGGGAACCTGGTCAGCCGCCAGCTCACCCTCACCGAGGAGCTCCAGGACACCTTCGGCGGCGACGAGGCGCTGCTGGCCCAGCTGATGCGGTCCGACCAGTTGACGGTGGGTATGCGGCGGCAGATCGAGAACCTGCTCATCCTGGCCGGTGGCGAGATCCCCGATCCGCACACCGAGCCCATGCGCGTCGCCGACCTGCTGCGCGAGGCCGCGGCGGAGGTCGAGGAGTTCCGGCGGATCGAACGACAGGCGCTGGACGAGATCAGCGTGGAACCGCGGGTGATCAGCCAGATCAGCCACCTCCTGGCGGAACTGCTGGACAACGCCACCCGGTTCTCCCCGCCGCGCTCGAAGGTCGTCATCCGGGCGGAGCTGGTGGCCGACGGCCTGTCCGTCGAGATCGAGGACCGTGGTCCCCGCGTGACGCCCGCGCGGTACGAGGAGATGAACGGGCGCCTCCACTCGGCTCCCCCGTACTCCGTCCTCGCGGAGAACGCGCACCGGCTGGGCCTCTTCGTGGTCGGCCACCTCGCCGACCAGCTCGGGGCCACCGTCACCCTGCGCCGCTCGGTGTACGGCGGCACCTCCGCCGTGGTGATCATCCCCCGGGAGCTCCTCGTGCCGACCGAGCGCGAGCACGAGCCCGTGGCCGCCCCGGCCGCGGTGGTGCCGCCGGCCGCGCCCGCCCCCCGCCGCTCCGACGAGGACAGACCCGAACTGGTCCTGCACAAGGCCGACCCGCTGCCGGTCCGCCAGGCACCGGCCCGGCAGGCCGCACCTGCCCTCGAGGCGGCGTCCCGTCAGGTACCGGCGCTGGAGGCGCCGGACCGGCCGGTGGGCCGCGGCGCGACCCGCGGCGGCGCCACGCGCCCGGCCCTCCCCGAACGCGTCCCGCAGACCCACATGGCCGAGCAACTCCGCGAGCCCCGTACGACGGACACGGCCCCCCGTCCGGACGCGGCGACGCCGCAGGAGGTGGCCGACGCCTGGGACGACTACGAACAAGGCACCCGGACAGTGGAAATCGAACTCCGACAGGATCAGCCATGACGACAACGAACGACATGATCTACAGCGTTCTGGACAACAACCTGAGCCGGATCGCCGGCATCCAGGGAGCGGTGCTCCTGTCCAACGACGGGATCAAACTGAGCGCCTACCTGCTGGACCGCCCCCAGGCGGAGCGCATCGCGGCGGCGTCCTCCGGCATCGCGTCGACGATGAAGGCGATTTCCCGGGAGATCGACGGCGGCCGGGTGATCCGCCAGCTGGTCGAGATGGACGACCGGTACCTGTGCATCGTCGGCTGCGGCGAGGGCAGCACGCTCATCGTCGTGACGTCCCGCAAGGCGCGGCTCGGCGAACTGGGCGGGGAGGCCGTGCGTACCGCACAGGCGCTGGGCGAGTGGCTGGGCACACCTGAGCGCACCCAGGCTGCCACGTCGTAATGTCCGACGAGCCGCAGCGCGGAAGCCGTCGCAGGACGCGGCTGTACGCCTTGACCGACGGTCGTACAGCCGCGCCGCACACCGTCCTCACGATGGACACCACCATCACCGCGGCCGTCGCCGACGCCCCCGACGGCCTGCCGACCGAGTGGCGGGCCGTCCTGTCCATGTGCCCGCCGCCGGGCGGGCGGGCGGTCGCCGAGATCGCCGCGCGGATGGGGATGCGCCTGACGCCGATGACGCTCCTCCTCGGTGAACTCGCGGACCGCGGGCTGATCCACCACCGGCCGCCCCTGGAGGGCGCCGAGACCACCAATGTCCACCTGCTCATGAGAATCAGGGACAACCTTGCCCGGATATGACACCCCTGCCCAGGAAGCGGCGCCCGTCAAGATACTGATCGCCGGCGGGTTCGGCGTCGGGAAGACGACCCTGGTGGAGACGGTCTCCGAGATCGAACCGCTGCGTACGGAGGAGCGGCTCACGGCCGCGGGTGTCGGCGTCGACGACCTCGACGGCATCGAGTCGAAGACGGCGACCACCGTGGCGATGGACTTCGGCCGCATCACCCTCGACGACGCCGGGGTCGTGCTCTACCTGTTCGGCACTCCGGGGCAGGAACGCTTCTGGTTCATGTGGGACGAGCTGCTGAACGGGGCGCTCGGGGCGATCGTGCTGGTCGACACCCGCCGTCTGGACCGCAGTTTCCCGGCCGTGGACTTCTTCGAGAGCCGCGGGCTGCCCTTCGTCGTCGGTGCCAACTGCTTCCACGGCGAACAGGCCTACACGGAACGGGAGATCAGGGCCGCCCTGCACCTGCGCGACCCCCGGACGCCCATCCTCATGCTCGACGCGCGCGCCCGCGCCGACGTCCGGGGCGCGCTGCTCGCCCTCCTCGACACGTGCATCGACAAGGCGCGGACCACGGCGTCCGTCTGAGCCCACCGGCGGTGGGTGGTCCCGCGCTCTCAGGCGGTGTCCACCGCCGGTGCCTCACGGGCTTCGCGCAGCGCCAGGTGCACCGACCACAGCACCGACACCAGGGGAACCGCGACCACCGCGCCCACGACGCCGGCCGCGACGGCTCCCCCGATCACGGAAATCGCCACCACCAGCGGGTGCAGCCGGACCGCCCAGCTCATCACCAGTGGATGCAGCAGATGCCCCTCGATCTGCCCGATGACCACGATCAGCGCGACCACGACGGCCGCCGTCAGCGGCCCCTCCGCGGCCAGGGCGACCACCGCGGCCACGGCCAGCGCGACCGGGGAGCCGATCAGGGGCACGAACGCGGCGAAGAACTCCAGGAGCGCCAGCGGGACGGCCAGCGGCACGCCGAGGAAGTACAGCGCCACCCCGACCAGGACCGCGTTGGTCGCGGCGACGAGCACGATCCCGCGCGTGTACCCGGTGAACGTACGCCAGGCCGCCCGCCCCGCCAGACCCCACCGCGACCGGACGCGTTCCGGCAGCTGCCCGCAGAACCAGGCCCATTGCCGGTCGCCGGAGTGGAGGAAGAACACCGAGGCGAACAGCCCGAGGGCCACGGCCGTCAGCACGTGCACCAGGCTTCTCGCGCCGCTGAGCGCCTCGCTGAGGAGCTTCGAGCGATGACCGGAGAGGAAATGCCCGAGCTTGCTGTGCAGGTCGGACAGCACGTCCGGGTGGAGCCGGAACGGCGGCTCCTCCAGCCACTTCTCGATACGGTCCAGTCCCACCCTGAACTCCCGCATCAGCGTGGTGCTCTCACCCGCCACCGCCTCGCCGACCAGCGCCAGCACCCCGAACAGCAGGGCGATCCCGCCGAGCAGCGTCACGGCGACGGCGAGTCCCCGGGGCACGCGGCGGTCGAGGAGGTCGGTGAGCGGCCGGAGCATCGCGGTGACGACCAGCGCCAGGAAGAGGCCCACCCCGATCTCGTGGAAGCGGCCCAGCACGGCGAAGACGGCGTACACCGCCGCGCCGACGACCAGCAGACGCCACGCGTGGGCCGCGGCCCTGCGGAGGAACGGGGACACCTGGGGCTCCATGCCCACCGGGGTACCACCGCGGGCCCGGCCCGCCACGCGGCCGGCCCGACGTTCGCCCGACCGGGACGCCGGACGGACGAACGAGCCGGGCGCGGGGCCCGGTGAGGACCGTTCAGAGGCCGACGTCCCTGGTGCGGAGGTCGGCCGGTGTCTCGCGGCGGACGAGCAGCCTTGCACCGCCCTCGGCGACGGCGACGACCGGCGGGCGGCCGACGAGGTTGTAGCCGGAGGCCATGGACAGCTGGTAGGCGCCGGCGACCGGTACGGCGAGGAGGTCGCCGGGGTGGACGTCACCGGGCAGGCCGGCGTCCACCGCCAGGACGTCACCCGCCTCGCAGTGCCGTCCGACGACGGTGACCGTGCGGGCGCCGGCGGACGGGTGCCGTCCGACGAGGCGGGGTGTGTAACGCGCGCCGTACAGGGCGGGTCTGGGGTTGTCGCTCATGCCGCCGTCCACGGCGACGAAGACGTGCTCGCCCGTGTGTTTGACGGCCAGGACCCGGTAGAGCGCGATGCCGGCGGGTCCCACGATGGCGCGTCCGGGTTCGATGAGCAGGCGCGGCACGGGCAGCCGGGCGGCGGCGCAGCTGTCCGCCAGGGCGGTGCGGACCGTACGGGCGAGTCGGGCGGTGTCGAGGTGCCGTTCGCCGGGGCGGTAGGCGACGGCGTGGCCGCCGCCGAGGTCCAGCTCGGGCAGGACGACGCCGTGCGAGTCCCGGACGCGCGCCATCAGCCCCACCATGCGGCGCACGGCCGTGGCGTACGGCTTGACCGAGGCGATCTGCGAGCCGAGGTGGCAGTGCAGTCCGGTCAGTTCCAGCTCCGGCCGGTCCAGGACGCGGGCGATGGTGTGCTGCGCCGAACCGTCGCTGATGGCCAGGCCGAACTTCTGGTCCTCGGTGCCGGTCCGGATCTTGTCGTGACCGCCGGCGCTGATGCCGGGCACGACCCGGACCATCACCTTCTGGCGCCCGTCCGGCCCGAGGGCGGCGGCGAGGCGGGCGATTTCGGAGGGGCTGTCGATGACGACGCGTCCGACGCCGAGCCGCAGCGCGGTGTCCAGGTCGTGCGGGGACTTGGCGTTGCCGTGCAGCACGATGTTCTCGGGCGGGAATCCGGCGGTGACGGCGAGCTGGAGTTCGCCGGCGGAGCACACGTCGAGGCCGAGGCCCTCGTCGTCGACCCAGTGGACCATGGCACGGGAGAGGAACGCCTTGGCCGCGTAGAACACCTCGGCGGCGGGAAAGGCGTGCCGGTAGGCGCGGCACCGCGCCCGGACCTCGTCCTCGTCCAGGACGTAGGCGGGTGTGCCGAACCGGTCGGCGATATCGGTGAGCGGTACGCCGCCCACGGACAGGTCGCCGTCGGGCAGCCGCCGGGTGGAGGCGGGCCACAGGGAGAGATCGCTGTCGCCGGGCGTCGCCGTGGCGGCCGGGGGCGTGTGGAGGGTGGTCATGGCGGTCCTTTCAGCCGGTCCGCAGGAGCCCGGCCCGCGGGGAGGTGACGGCGGCCACCGAGGTCGCCGCGGGCGCGGTGAACCGGGGGTCCACGGTGAGGGTGGTGGCGCCCACGGGGGCGGTGAGCGCGCGCAGGGCGGGGCGGGACAGCCTGATCCACGCCTGGCGCGGCCCGAGTGCGGCCGCCAGCCGGTGTTCGGTGGTGAAGCCGACCGCGGTGCGGCCGCCGGGCGGGGTGCGGAACAGCCGTACGGCGCACCCGAGGGGTCCCGGCCGGACGGGTACGTACAGCGGTCCGGCCGGGACGGGTTCGGGCGGTTCCGGATCGTCGGCGCACCGGAGCTGTGCCATGGGGTTCCTCCTGGAGGATCCTCGGACGAGCGGGAACCCCGGCGCGGGGAGGCCGCCGGGGTGTGCTGTCGACGGTATGCCCGTCGGGCGGGGCCGGTTGAACGTCGTTGACGCCGTGCTGACGGGGCGGCAGCGAGCCTTGACGCCGTCCTGACGGGTGCGGGCGGGTTTGGCCGCTTCTGAGGGCCCATGAGGCCTGCCGGAGGCTCTACGATGGGCGCCCACGGGCCAGCGGCGGACGGGAACGAGTGGTTTTGACCGGGACCGGGCTTCTCACGGAGCGTCAGCTTGCCGCGCACCTCGCGGAGGTGGGCGTCGAGCCGGGCGGTTTCCTGCTGGTGCACGCGTCGTTACGGGCGGTGGGCCCGGTCGCGGGCGGCGCGGAGGCGGTACTGCGCGCGGTGCGGGCGGCACTCGGGCCGGACGGCACCGTGGTGGTCCCGGCCTTCACGGCCCGCAATTCGGACACCTCACCCGCCTATCGGGAGCGGGTGCGCGGGCTCGCCGAGGCCGGGCGCACGGCCCTGCGCGCGGCCATGCCCCCGTACGACGCGGACACCATGCCGTGCGACGCGGGGCTCGGGGTCCTGCCCGAGATCGTGCGGACGAGTCCCGGCGCGGTGCGCAGCGCGCATCCGCAGACGTCGTTCGCCGCGCTGGGGCCGCACGCCGAGAAGGTCGTCTCCGGACACCGCCCGGACTGTCATCTCGGTGAGGACTCACCGCTCGCCCGGCTCTACGACCTGCGGGCGCGGATCCTGCTGCTGGGGGCCGGGTTCGGCAGCTGCACGGCCTTCCACCTCGGCGAGTACCGGGTGGCGCGGCCGCCGCGCCGGACGTACCGCTGTGTGGTGCGGGACGGCGGTGGCGTACGGCGGTGGTGGGAGTACGAGGACGTCGCCCTCGACGACGGTGATTTCGCGGCGCTGGGCGCGGACCTGGAACGGTACGGCGGCGGTGCGGTGCGGAGCGGGTTGGTCGGATCGGCACGGTGCCGGCTCGTGGGGGTCGCCGAGGCGGTGGACTTCGCGCGGCTGTGGTTCGCGCGCAACCGGTGCGGCTCCTCTGGTGGACGGTGACGGGCGATCAGTGACCCCACGGGGGCACCGGATCGGGTCCGGAGGGCCCCGAATGGCGTACGTTTCCTCATTCGTTCGCGAACGGCCGGTTCGGGGGCGCCCCGGACCGGGCAACTCTTCCGAGACCTGTGGGAGTTGCCCTGGACCGTGGGGGGACTGTGACCGTGCTGCGCGGCCGTGCGTTTCTGATGTTCGTTCTGGCGTCCCTGCTGGGCGCCTCCCTGGCGGGCGCGCCGCCCGCCGCCCCGGCGCCCGTGTGGCAGCGGATCGCGTCGGGTGTGGAATACCGGTGGTTCGACATTCCGTCCTCGCGCGGCACGGCACGCGCCCATCTGCTGTCGGTGGACCTGGGCAACGCGCGAGTGTCGACGGGGCTGCTCCACCCGGGAGTGGTCGCGGCACGTTCCCCGCTGTCCACGCTGGCGGACGGCGCGGGGGCGGTCGGGGGCGTCAACGGTGACTTCTTCCACCTGTCGGAGACGCAGCACCCGGGCGTGGAGGCGACGGGTGCCCCGGTGGGTCCCGCCGTCGCGGACGGGCGGCCACTGAAGGCCGCCGTGCCGAACGGGCAGCGCTTCGGTCCGGCCCTGCCGCCGGGCACGACCACCCGCCACGTACTGGGCGTCGGGGAGGACGGTCTGGCACGGATCGGCGAACTGGCGCTGGAGGGGACGGTGTCGTCGGAGTGGGGTGAGCTGCCGCTGGGCGGGCTCAACCAGTACGCGCTGCCGGTGGACTCGGTGGGGGTGTTCACCAAGGACTGGGGCGCCGCCTCACGTGTGCGCGCCACGTGCGGCACGGACACCCAGCGGGACGCGCCGTGCAGTGACGAGACCTACGAGGTGACGGTCCGCGGTGGTCAGGTGGCCTCGGTGTCGGAGACGCCCGGCCGCGGTGCGATCGCCCCGGGCACGGAGGTGCTGGTCGGGCGTGAGGCGGGGGCGCGGGAGCTGCGGCGGATGGAGGTCGGTGACCGGGTGCACGTCACGTACGCGCTGGCCGGTGGCTCGTACCGCTTCGCGGTGGGCGGCTTCCCGGTGCTGCGTGGTGGGGAGCCGCTGAGCGGGATGGACAAGGTGACGCCCGCGGTGCGCACGGCGGCGGGGGTCCGGGACGGCGGGCAGCGGCTGCTGCTGCTCGCCCTGGACGGTTCGCCGGGGTTCCGCAGCGGGCTGAGCGTCGTCGAGGTGGCGGACGCGATGCGGGACCTGGGCGCGACGGACGCCGTCAACCTGGACGGCGGCGGCTCCTCCACTCTGGTGGCCCGGGAGGGCGGCGCGGCGAAGGTCAAGGTGCTCAACCATCCCAGCGGCGGCGCCCAGCGTGCCGTGCCGAACGGCATCGGGGTCTTCGTGCGCGGTGAGGACACGCCCTAGGGCTTGAAGTTGCTGACCACGTCGGCCGTGGCGGAGACGCCGTTGTAGATGGTCGGCGCCAGGCTGGTGCTCGCGAGGAAGAACCCGAGCAGGCCGCACACCAGCGCGTGGGAGATCTTCAGTCCGCCGTTGCGCAGAAAGATCACCGCCATGATCAGCAGAAGCACCACCACGGAAATGGATACGGCCATGCGTCACCCTCCTCGGCCAGTCGCCGCACGGTGTGTGTGGCATTCGGCGGCCAGTCTGGCGGAGCGGAGGCGCCGTCCGGACGTACGGCATGTCGGCCGAACGGGTATTACCGGGCGGTGACCCGTTACTCGCGGTGGGCGCGGAGGAAGCGCGCGAGTCCCGCCAGGTCGTCGGTGTTGACGTGGTCGACGCGGGCGGCGAGCAGTTCGGCCCATACGGCGTCGCGGGCGGGGCCGGGCGCGTCGGGGGTGGCCCAGAAGCGGAGGCGGCGGCCCTCGCGGTGGGCGGAGGCGGCGAGTGCGTGGAGCGTGGCCCGCTCGGCGGCGGGGAAGGGACCGGTGCCCTGCCAGCGGAAGGTGTGGGTCCAGTTGGAGCTGACGAGCGGGATGAGGGAGGCGGGGGCGCCGGTGCCCAGGTCGTCGAGTCGCCCGTCGTAGAAGGCGGGGCGGACGGTTTGCGCCTCCATGGGTGCGCGGGCCGCACGGTCCCCGGAGACGACGACCGTGACGGCTCCGGTCCGGACCCTGCCATGGACGCAGGTGCTGAGCATGCGCCGGTGGGCGGCGAGTTGGCGGTGGAGTTCACGGTACGCGGCGACACCGTCGGCCTTGATGTCGACGAGGAGCTGCACGGGCCGGCGGTGGCCCGCGTACACGGACCCGTGGTTGGCCTTCACGCGGGCCGCCAGCGGGTCGAGGTAGAGGGAGCGCAGGGTGCGTGTGGGGTCGAGCTGTGCGGGCTCGTGGGCTACGAGGAGCTCGCCGTCGACGAGGAAGACGTCGGCCTCGACGCTGGTGAAGCCGTGCGCCAAGGCGTCGTGCAGGGGCCGTCGGTGCAGGTAGTCGTTGTGCGCGTGGGCCCGGCGGAGGGGCCGCACGTGCGACGTGGACACGGGGTGCGCGGCCGCCCGCTGGGAAGGCAGGGTGAGGGCGGTGGCGGCGGTGGCGAGGGTGACGACGGCGGAGCGGCGGGACAGCGGCGCCATGGATGCCTCCGGGGCACGAGGTGCGGCGAGGACAGGAGGGACGGCACCGAGTATGCGGCCCCTGCCCTCGAACGACGGTGCGTCCGCGGGGAGTTGGCCGATACGTCATGGACTCGTCACCCCGGGTTCGCGTCACCGGCGGCGGCCGTGCGTCCGGCGCCCGGCGCGGGCTCAGCGCCGGCGTGCCCGCCGCAGCTCGGGGTGGCTGCCCGCGGCATGCAGGTGCTCGAGCGCGTCGAACACGACCGTACGGTCGTACCAGGCCAGCCAGCGGCCCACTTGGCGGCCCGTGCTCTCCAGGGCCTTGAGCTGGGCGGCGTGGAGGTCCTGGATGGGCCGCTCGAAATGGGCGGAGACCATGCCCACGCAGCGCCCTCCGCCGACCAGCGGCACGCTGTGGGCGGCGCGGCTGCCGGCCTCCAGGATCGTCCGGCGGGCGTCGTCCGTGAACACCGGGTCCGTGGCGACGTCGCGCACGGTGACCTGCGCCAGGTCCTGCGCCGCCCGTGCGCAGGCGGTGCCGTCCCCGCCGACGAAGTGGAAGAAGTCCACGAACTCCTCGCTGAGCCCCGCGTGCTTCTCCAGCCACAGCCCACCCGTGGCGTGGTCCCCGATCTGGACGTTGCCCATGTGGGTGGCGGTGACCGCCAGGGTCTGCGACAGGACCGCGCCCAGCACGGCGCCCCGGTGGGCGTGCGAGGCGTCGTCGATGGCCAGCAGGTCCAGTGCGGGAGCCGGGTGCCTCACCCGGCCGGGGAACCACGCCTCGCCGCGGTCGTCGGGCCGCTCCAGCCGGACGACGGCGGCGGCAAGGGTGCGCAGCCTCACGTTGAAGCGCTGGGAGGAGAGCTGGAGCAGCGCGAAGGCGGCTTCGGCGTCGGCGAGCCGGTACCGCTCCTTGAGGATGCCCTGCGCCTCCGCGATCAGGGGCCGGTTACGCGCCTGGGCCTGCAGGTGGCGGACCTGGTCACGCAGCCGCGCCAGCTCACCCTGTGGGTCGTCCCGCTCCCACGCGCCGGCCTTGTACGTCTCGGTCATGGCGGGGCGCCTGCCCCCTGACGTGCGGGTCACACCCCTCCGCCGGCACAGTCACCCCACTCCGTCGTCCGGTCGCACCAGCGTTCCAGAAGCACACGGTCGTGCCCGACGGCGAGGAGGCCCGCGCCGTGGTCGCGGCGGTACGTCTCGACCGCGCCGACCAGGGCGGCGGTCGTGGAGGCGTCGAGCATCGCGGTCATCTCGTCGCAGATCAGCCAGCGGGGGCGCAGCGCCAGGGCACGGGCGAGGCAGGCCCGCTGCAACTGGCCGTCGCTGACCTCGTGCGGGCGCCGGCCGAGGAGGTCGTCGGTGAGGCCGACCGTCCGGGCGAGTACGGTCACCCGGTCGTCCGCCTCGTCGCGGCGGCCGGTCGCGCGCAGCGGCTCGGCGATCAGGTCGCGCAGCCGCAGCCGTGGGTCGGCGGACATACGGGGCTGCTGGAACACGACGCCGATCGCGGTGCGCAGGCCGCGGGGGGCGCGGTGGCGCCAGCCGCGTACCTCTTGGCCGTCCACGACGACGCGCCCCGCGTCCGGCCGGTGCAGCAGGGCGGCGACCCGCGCGAGGGTCGACTTGCCGCAGCCGCTGGGACCGAGCAGGCCGACGGCCTCGCCGGGCTCGACGGTCAGGGACGCGGCCCGGAAGACGGGGTTGCGGGGCTCGTATCCGGCGGTGATGGCGTCGAGTTCAAGCACGGACCGTCTCCTCGCCGTGGTGGCCGGCCTGGCTGTGGTGGCAGGCGACGCCGTCCTCGAAGCCCGGCACCGTGCCGCAGTCGTCGCTCGCCCGGTCGCAGCGCACGGCGAAGGCGCAGCCGTCCGGGAGGGCGCCGAGCTCCGGGGGCATGCCCGGGATGGGGGTGAAGTCGCGTTCGGGGAGGGCGGCGAGCAGGCCGCGCGCGTAGGGGTGGCGGGGGCCGGGAGCGCCGAAGAAGCGGTCGGCGTCGGCCAGTTCGACGATCCGGCCCGCGTACATCACGGCGACCCGGTCGGCGATGCGCTCGGCGGCCGCCAGGTCGTGGGTGATCAGCAGCAGGGCGCGGCCGTCGTCGGCGTGGCGGCGCAGTTCGTCGACCGTGCGGTCGACCAGGTCGCGGTCGAGGCCGGTGGTCGGCTCGTCGGCGAGCAGCAGCGGGGCGTCGCCGATGAGCGCGAGGGCGGTGGCGGCGCGTTGGGCCTGGCCGCCGGACAGCTCGTGGGGGTGGTGGTCGAGGAGGCGGGCGGGGAAGGAGGCCCGCTCGGCGGCCGCCTCGGCCGCGGCGCGCAGGGCGGCGCGCGGCGTGCCGGTCAGCTCGCGCAGCGTCTCCTCCAGCTGTGCGCGCACGGTCCGTACGGGCGTCAGGTGTGCGGCCGGGGACTGGGGGACGAGTCCGATGCGCCGTCCTCGTACCGTACGGGCGAGGGTGCGTTCGCCGGCCGTGAGGAGCTCGATGCCGTCGATCGTCGCCGTACCGGCGGTCTGGGCGTTCCCGGGCAGCAGGCCGAGGAGGGCGGAGGCGAGGACGGACTTGCCGCAGCCGCTCTCGCCGACGAGGGCGAGGCACTCCCCCGCGGCGAGGTCGAAGCTCGCGCTGCTGACGGCGGCGATGTGGCGGCCGCCGCGCATCCGGAAGCGCACGGACATCTCTCGTACGGACAGCACGGGGCTCACAGCATCAGCTCCGATCGGCGGCGGGGGTTGAGCCGTTCCCGCCAGGCACCGGCGAGACCGGCGATGGCGAGCGTCGGGATGATCAGGAACAGGCCGGGGAAGAGCGTCGGCCACCAGTCGCCGGCGAGCAGCGACCCGCGCGCTGTCTGCACCAGGTTGCCGAGGCTCGCCTGGTGGGAGGGGAGGCCCAGGCCCAGGAAGGACAGCGCGGACTCGTGCCACATGGCGTGCGGCACCATGAGCACGGCCGCCAGGCCGGCTTGCGGCAGCACCGCGGGCAGCAGGTGGCGGACCGTCACCCGCCACCGGGAGGCGCCACCGGAGATGGCCGCGTCGATGTACGGGCGGGAGCGCAGCGACAGGACCTCGGAGCGGACGATCCGGGCGGTGGACAGCCAGTGCGTGAGCGCGACGGACACGATGACCGGCCATACGCCGGGGCGGAACATCGCCACGATGAAGATGCCGAGGAGCAGGTGCGGTACGGAGGAGAAGGTGTCGACGAGCCGCATCACGAGCCGGTCGGTCCAGCCGCCGAAGGCCGCGGCCGCCGCGCCCACCGCCGTACCGATGACGGTGGCGACGAGCGCCGCGACCAGGCCGACGAGGAGCGAGACACGCAGGCCGTAGACGCAGCGCAGCAGCAGGTCGCGGCCGACGTCGTCGGTGCCGAAGGGGTGCGCGGGCGACGGTGGCCGCAGCTTCAGCGACAGGTCGACGGCCTGCTGGTCGAGCTGCACGAGCGGTGGTACGACGAGCACGGCGAGGGCGACGGCCGCCACGACGACGGCGGAGACCGTGACGCGGACGGCGCGGGTGGAGCGGCGGGTGCGCCCGTGGGAGCGCCATACGAGGTCAGCCATCGAAGCCCACCCTGGGATCGGCGAGTCCGTACAGCAGGTCGGAGAGGAGGTTGCCGAGCAGCACGGCCGTCGTGGCGAGCACGGTCAGTGCGGCGAGCAGCGGGAAGTCGACGGAGGTGGCGGCCTGGACGGTCGCGGCGGCGATGCCCGGCCAGCTGAAGACGGTCTCCACGAGCAGCGCGCCGGTGATCAGTTCGGGTACGCGGGAGCCGACGAGGGTGAGCATCGGCAGCATGCCGGAGCGGAGCGCGTGCCCGAGGAGCACGGTGCGTTCGTTCAGGCCACGCGCGCGTGCCCCGCGGACGGGGTCCTCGTCGAGCGCGTCGGCGACGCCCTGGCGCACGTACAGGAAGAACCACGGCAGTTGGGAGACGCCGAGGACGAGGGCGGGCAGTACCAGGTGGGAGGTGACCTGGCCGACGGTGATGGTCTCGCTGGCGGTGTCGGTGAGCCCGCCGGCCGGCAGGACGCCCAGTTCCAGGGCGAAGAACCAGATGGCGAGCAGCCCGAGCCAGAAGGCGGGGGCGGCCTCCAGGGTGTACGCGGCGGAGCTGACGCACCGGTCGAGCAGGCCGCCCTGCCGCCGCGCGGCCAGGACGCCCAGGGCCGTACCGAGGAGGATGGCGACGGCGAACGCGGTGGCGGCGAGCAGCGCCGACCAGCCGATGCGCTCGGCGATGACGTCGGCGACGGGCTGCCGCATGACGCTGGAGTCGCCGAGGTCTCCGGTGAGGGCGGAGGTCAGCCAGTTCCACCAGCGCGGGACGAGCGGCTGGTCGACGCCGAGGTTGGCACGCAGCTGGTCGAGGTTCTCCTGGGAGGCGGTGAGCCCGGCGGTTCCGGCGTAGGCCTTGACGGGGTCGAACGGGGAGGCCGCGGCGACGGCGAAGACGGCGAACGTCACCATCAGGAGGACGGGGACGGCGAACAGGGCCCGCCGTCCCGCCATCCTTGCCATCGCGCCCCATGGCGGGCGGCGGCCGGTGTGCTTGAGGGTCACTTCTTCGGGGTCCAGTCCTCGACGTTCCACCACGGGCCGGCGGCGAGGCCGTGGTCGTGCGGCTCGACCTGGGTGGACAGGCCGTTCCACGCGTCGTCGACGACGTACAGGTGGTCGATGTGGGTGAGGAAGGTGTAGCCCGGGTTCTTCACCAGCTCGCGCTGGACGGTGTCGTACGCGGCCTTACGGGCGGCCTTGTCGTTGGTGGTGCGGCCGGTTTCGAGGGCCTTGTCGACGGCGGGGTTGTCGTACCAGGCCATGTTGTTGAAGCCGTCGCCGCCGAGGGAGGACGTGAGCAGCAGGTACTGGTCGAAGTCGGGGTCGCCGGGCGAGCCGCCGCCGGCGAGGACCGCGTCGTGCTTCATGTGCGGCTCGATGACCTCCCAGGTACCGGCCTGGGTCGTGATGTCGATGCCCGCCTTCTTGGCGTCGGAGGCGTAGGCGAGGGCGTGGTCCTGGCGGAGCTTGTCGCCGGAGAGGTACCAGAGGGGGAAGGCCGCGCGCACGCCGTTCTTGACGCGGATGCCGTCGGGGCCGGGCTTCCAGCGGGCTTCGTCGAGGATCTTCCCGGCCCGGGCGAGGTCGTGGGGGCGCTCGGTGCCCTTGGTGAACCACTCGCTGTCGGTGGGGACGGGACCGTAGGCGGGCTTTCCGGCGCCTTCGAGGATCTTGTCGACCATGGCACGGCGGTCGACGGCGACGTCGAGGGCGCGGCGGATGGCGGTGTCGCCGGTGACCTTGTTGTGGGTGGGCAGGGTCACCAGGCGGTAGTCGTAGGTCGTGGCCTCGTGGGTCTTCTTCGCGCGGTCGCCCTTGAAGCCCTTGGCGAGGTTCGGGGGCAGGATGGCGCCGTCGAGGTCGCCGGAGCGGAGGCGGGTGGCGCGGACGTCGTCGTCCTTGATGATCGCCATGGTGAACTTCTTCACCTTCGGCGCGCCGCCCCAATAGTCCGGATTCGCCTTGAAGCTGATCTTCTCGCCCTTGGACCAGCCGGTGAGGACGTAGGGGCCGGTGCCGATGGGCTTGGTGGTGAAGGGGCCACTGTTGACGTCCTGCTTCGCCGCGACGTGCTCGGGCGCGATGCCGAGGACGGTGCGCTCGGCGAAGGCGGCGTAGGGGTACTTGAGGGTGAAGACGACGGTGTCGTCACCGGCCGCCTTCACATCCTTCAGGGCGTCCAGCTCGGTCTTGGAGGCGTTGTTGGTCCTCTTGTCCAGGATGGTGCGGTAGGTGAAGACGACGTCCTTGGCCGTGAAGGGCGTTCCGTCACTGAACTTCACGCCCTTGCGGAGCTTGTACGTGTACGTCAGTCCGTCCGCGCTCACCTCGGGCAGCGCGACGGCGAGGGCGGGCTTCAGCCTCATGTCGCCGTCGAAGGCGAGCAGCCCGTCGAAGATCTTGGAGTTGCCGTCCTTGCCGTAGCCGAGCAGGGGGCTGAGCGACTCGGGCTCGTACGCGATGCCGACGACCGCGCTGTCCCCGGCGGCCGAGCCGGCTCCGGACGCGCCGGGGTTCGAGCAGGCCGCCGCGGTGATGGCCAGGGCTCCGGCCAGCGTGGCGGCGGCCATGCCGCGTATGGATCGGGCGGTCATGGTTCCACACCCCTCGTAAAGCTGATGAAGATCGGCTGCTGTTGCGAACGATTCGCAATTAAACAGCATGTAGAGGGGTGGGTGCTCTTGCGGTCCTTACTCGATCACACCGGGGCGGGGAGATCGACCAGGTCGGCGAGGGTGCGCTTGTGGTGTCCCGCCGATCCCAGGGCGACCTGGCCGGACTTGGCGCGCTTCAGGTAGAGATGCGCCGGGTGCTCCCAGGTCATTCCGATGCCACCGTGCAGTTGGACGCACTCCTCGGCGGCGTGCACCGCGACGCGCGAGCAGTACACCTGGGCGACGGCCACGGCGAGCGGTGCCTCGGGGCTGCCCGTGGCGAGTGCGTCGGCGGCGTTGCGGGCGGCGGCGCGGGCGTTCACCACCTCCAGCCAGAGCTGCGCCATCCGGTGCTTGAGCGCCTGGAAGGAGCCGACCGGCCGGTTGAACTGGTGGCGTTCGCGGGTGTGCCGGACGGTCTCCTCCAGGCACCACTCGGCCACCCCGAGCTGCTCGGAGGCGAGCAGCCCGGCGCCGGCGAGAAGCCCCCGGCGCACCGCGTCGCGGGCGGCCCCGGAGTCCGCGAGCCGGGTCCCGCCGCCGTCGGCGGTCACGGTGGCGAGCGGGCGGGTCAGGTCGAGCGCGATCTGGGGCGTGACGTTGGCGTCGGCGGCGTCGACCGCGTACAGCCCGTCGGGGCGCACCACGAGCAGGACGTCGGCCCGGGCGGCGTCGGCCACGCCGGTGACAGTGCCGGTGGTCGCCGGCTCGTGGCCGGGCCCGGCGGAGAGCGGGACGGCGAGCACCGCGACCTTGCGCCCGGCGGCGAGCTCGCCGAGCAGGTCACCGGCCTGGACCGCCAGCAGTGTCTCGGTCGCGACGACGGAGCTGGTGAGGTACGGGACCGGCGTCACCGCGCGGCCGAGTTCCTCCAGCACGACGGCGGCCTCGCGGTGGGACGCGCCCTGGCCGCCGAGCTTCTCGGGGACGAGCAGCCCGGCCGTGCCCATGTCGGCGGCCAGCGCCTTCCACAGGGCGGGGTCATGGGCGCCGGCGTCCTCGACGCGGCCGGTCAGGTCGGCCGGGGCGGCGCGGCCGGCGAGCAGGGAGCGTACGGCGGCACGAAGGTCGCCCTCGGCCTCGGAGTACAGCAGGTCGGTCATCGCGCCAGGTCCTTCCATGCGACGTCCTTGTCGTTGCGCGGTTCGGAGGGCAGACCGAGGACGCGTTCCGCGACGATGTTCAGCAGCACTTCGCTCGTACCGCCCTCGATGGAATTGCCCTTGGAGCGCAGGTACCGGTAGCCGGCGTCGCGGCCGGTGAAGTCGACCAGCTCGGGGCGGCGCATCGTCCAGTCCCCGTACAGCAGGCCCTCCTCGCCGAGTAGCTCGACCTCCAGTCCGCTGATCTCCTGGTTGAGACGGGCGAAGGCGAGTTTCATGCCGCTGCCCTCGGGGCCCGGCTGTCCGGCGACGAGCTGCTGCCGCAGCCGCTCACCGGTGAGCCGGGCGACCTCTGCGTCCACCCACAGGTCGAGCAGCCGCTGATGGAGGTCGTGGGTGCGCAGCTCGGGGCGGTCGCGCCAGGTCCGGGAGACGGTCCCGATCATGCCGCCCTCGCGCGGGATGCGGGCGCCGCCGATGGCGACGCGCTCGTTGTTGAGCGTGGTCTGGGCGACCTTCCAGCCGTCGCCGACCTCGCCGAGGCGGTGCGCGTCGGGGATGCGGACGTCGGTGAGGAAGACCTCGTTGAACTCCGCCTCGCCGGTGATCTGGCGCAGTGGCCGGACCTCGACGCCCGGGTCGGTCATGTCGCACAGGAAGTAGGTGATGCCCCGGTGCTTGGGCAGGTCGGGGTCGGTGCGGGCGATGAGGATGGCCCAGCGGGCCACATGCGCGCTGGACGTCCAGACCTTCTGGCCGTTGACCACCCAGGTGTCGCCGTCCCGGACGGCGCGGGTGCCGAGGGCGGCGAGGTCGGAACCGGCGCCGGGTTCGCTGAACAGCTGGCACCACACCTCCTCCCCCACCCACAGGGGGCGGAGGAAGCGCCGCTTCTGCTCCTCGGTGCCGTACGCGAGGATCGTCGGGGCCGCCATACCGAGGCCGATGCCGATGCGGCGCGGGTCGTTGTCGGGGGCTCCGGCGGCCTCGAGTTCGGCGTCGACGACGGCCTGGAGGGAGCGAGGCGCGTCAAGGCCTCCGAGGCCCACGGGGTAGTGGACCCAGGCGAGGCCGGCGTCGAAGCGGGCCTTGAGGAAGTCGGTGCGGTCCGTGGTGGTGGGCGGGTGCGCCGTGAGCAACTCCTGTGTGCGGGCGCGCAGTTCGGTGGCGTCGGTCACTTGGCGGCTCCTTCCGGGAGGACGACCAGGCGGCCGGTGGTCGTGCCGTCGGCGACGCGCTGGACGGCGGCCGCCGCGTCCTCGAAGGCGACGCGGTCGCTGATCAGCGGCTTGATCAGGCCCTTGGCCGCGTACTCGGTCAGGGTGTCGTGGCAGTGGCGGACCGCGCCGGGGTCCTTCTGGTTGTACAGGCCCCAGTGCAGGCCCATGATCGTGTAGTTCTTGACGAGGGCGTGGTTGAGGGCGGGGGCCGGGATGTCGCCACTGGCGAAGCCGACGATCAGGATCCGGCCCTCGAAGGCCACGCACTTGGCGGACTTGGTGTACGCGTCGCCGCCGACCGGGTCGTAGATCACGTCCGCGCCCCGGCCGCCGGTGGCCTCCTTCACCGCGGCGACGATGTCGTCGGCGTGCCGGTCGATGACGACGTCACAGCCGAGCTGCCGCGCGGCCTCCGCCTTCGCGGCGCCGCCGACGACCCCGATGACCGTGGCGCCGGCCGCCTTGCCGAGCTGGACGGCCGCGCTGCCGACGCCGCCCGCCGCGGCGTGGACGAGGAGCGTCTCACCCTCCTTCAGGGCCGCGCGGCGGTGCAGCCCGAACCAGCCGGTCTGGTAGCCGATGTGCAGGGCGGCGGCCTCGGCGTCGTCGAGCGCGTCGGGTGCGGGCAGGACCGCGGCCTCGTCGGCGACGACGTACTCGGCGAGCCCGCCGTGGGGCAGGGCGGGCGTGGCGATCACCCGCCGGCCGTCCTCGGTCTCGCCGCAGATCTCCACGCCGGGGGTGAAGGGCAGCGGCGGCCGTACCTGGTAGTGGCCGCGGCACAGCAGCGCGTCGGGGAAGTTGATGTTCGTGGCCCGGACCTTGAGCAGGAGCTGCCCGTCGCCGGGCGTGGGCCGGTCCACCTCTTCGCGCCGCATCACCTCGCCCGGCTCGCCGTTCCGGTGTACTCGCCATGCCTGCATCGAGGGCCTCCACAAAGAGTCGGGCAGTACCGCGCTGGGTCACACTGCTCCGCATACTAAGCGGTCGCTTGCCGGGAGGGGAACATCCCCGGGGCATCAACGGCGGAACAGGCGCACAGCCCGGCCGGCCCCGCCTCGGTCGTTGAACGTCGCCCCTCCCGTATCCGTATGGATCGGCGGTCCGCACTCCCCGTGCGGACCTTCCTCGGGCAGGGAGGGCAGTTCCATGGCCGGCGACATCACCACGCTTTTCCGGGCGTCCACCGCACACAGCCCCTCGATCGCCATGCTCGACCGGGCAGGTGGCGGGGGCGCGGGCGGGGCCCCCGGCCGGATCACCGACTTCTGCATCCCCTGCAATCCCTACTTCCCCACTCCCGCGATGTTCGAGCAGCTCGGCGGACGCCTCAGAGAGATCCTCACGTACTACCCGAGCGGCGCGGACACCATCACCGCCGAGCTGTGCCAGACCCTGGGGCTCAATCCGCAGACCGTCGCCATGGGCAACGGCTCCACCGAGCTGATCACCTGGATCGACCACCTGCTCGTCCGGGAGTCCCTCGCGGTGCCCGTGCCGACCTTCGGCCGGTGGACCGACCAGCCCATGGAGACCGGCAAGCGCGTCGACATGATGCTGCTGCCCGAGGCCCACGGCTTCCGGCTCGATCCCGATGCCTTCGTACGGTTCATCCGCACCAGGGGGTCCCGTACGGCCGTCATCTGCAACCCCAACAACCCGGACGGCGGGCTGCTGGCCAAGGACCAGGTACTGGCGCTGTGCGACAGCCTCCAGGACCTGGACCTGGTGGTGGTCGACGAGTCGTTCCTCGAATTCTCCGACGCGGCCGCCGCGACGAGCATCGTCGAGGAGGCGGTGCTGCGGCCGCATGTGATCGTGCTGCGCAGCCTCGGCAAGAACTTCGGTCTGCACGGCGTACGTTTCGGCTACCTCGTCGCCAACCCGTCGCTTGCCGGGCGGATCCGCTCCATGCTGCCGAAGTGGAACCTCAACTCCTTCGCGGAGGCGGTGGTGTTCATGCTCAAGGAGCACCGCCAGGAGTACGAGGAGAGCCTGCGCCGGGCCCGGCAGGACCGGCAGGAGATGACCGCCCGGCTCTCGGCCCTGTCCGGGCTGACCGTCTACCCCTCGCAGGGCAACTTCGTGTACGTACGGCTGCCGGTGGGCGTGGACGGGGCGGCACTGCGCGACCGGCTGCTGACCGAACACGCCGTGCTGGTGCGGGAGTGCGGCAACAAGGTGGGCAGCTCCAGCCGCTTCCTGCGGCTGGTGGTCCGCCCGCCGCAGGAGGTGCGGCAGCTGGTGTCGGCGCTGGAGCAGGTGCTGTACGGAGGCTCCGCGCAGCCGGCCCCGGGGCCGGTCCCGCTGCCGCCGCTCGCCGCACCGGCGGGGACCGTGGCGGGGGCGCCGGTCGCGGGCGCTCCGCACGGCCTGCAACTCGTCCCCGCGTCGGCCCCGGTCCTGGCGCCCGCGCGGACGCCGATGCCTCTGGGGCCACCCGCACCCGCGCCGATGGCCGCCTCGGCGACCCCCACCGCACCCCCCGCCGCGGTACCGGTCGTGGGCCCCATGGCCATGGCCAGGGGTTATACGTCCTCCGGTACCGCCGCCGTCGACCGACTGGTCAGCGGCTGAACACCTCGAAGGTCACGGCCGGGCGCCCGCCGAACCGTGCCGCCGCGGCCTGGGCGTTGCCGGTGAGGAACGCACGGCAGTACTCCTCCGGATCCTGGTCGGTGAGACCCTCGATGTAGGCACGGTGTTCCAGCAGTGACCGTACGGCCCGCTCCAGGCCGGGCGTCGCGTCGACGGCGTGCGTCGGCGAGGACGAACCCGCGACGGCCACCCAGCGCACGCCGTCCCACGGTTCGAGTCCCTGCTCGATCAGCTCCGGGAAGATCCAGCGGTTCCCGGCGTCGCCGGCCGCGTCGAGGGTGGCGCGGCCGACGGCCACGTGGTCGGGGGTGTTCCAGGCGACCCCGCCCCAGGTGTCACGGTGGTTGAGCGTGATGACGAGCTCGGGCCGGTGGCGCCGGATCGCCGCGGCGATGTCACGACGGAGGCCGAGACCGTATTCGATGACGCCGTCCTTGTGGCCGAGGAATTCCACCTCCGACACACCGACGACCGCCGCACTGGCCCGCTGCTCCCGCTCCCGCAACGGCCCGCACGTGGCGGGATCGATGGTGTCGATGCCCGCCTCGCCGCGGGTCGCGAGCACATAGGCGACCTCACGGCCGCCGTCGGTCCAGGAGGCGACGGCGGCGGAGCACCCGTACTCGAGGTCGTCCGGGTGTGCGACGACGGCGAGGGCGCGCTGCCAGTCCTCGGGCATCGGCTGGAGCTGGTGGTTCTGATGATCGGTCATGGCGGCAGGATACGGGCGTGATCACCGCCGTGGCGGGGTGTCCCACCGCCCCCTTTCACCGGGCATGGCCTCGGGCCGCCCGCCCAGGGCCCCGCCCGCACCATGGGGGTGTGCGGGCGGGGCGCCGCCGGACGATCAGCGGGGGGACGTCCCGTCCGCCGCCCTGATCCGGTCACGGATCCAGACACCGGCCGGCTTCAGCGAGCCGGTTCCGGTCCAGGGGCCGTTGTTCGCACACGTGCCGGTCCTGAAGACGGCGCCGGAACGGTGGTCGTCGGAGAAGTTCCAGTTGACCCAGCTGATCTTCTTCTTCGCCATCAGGTCGAGATACCGCTGCGCCATGGCGAAGTCGTCGGCGCCTTCGCCCGCGTAGTCCTGCGTACCGAACTCGGTGACGAAGACGGGCAGTCGGTCCGCCGCTCTGGAGAGGGTGCTCAGGTATGCGTCGCGGTGGGAGGCGGCGTAGAAGTGGAACGTGTACATGATGTTGGAGGCGCGCACCGGGTTGTCGACGACCTCCTTCTCGTCGGATCCCTCCGAGACGCCGAACGACGACCACGCGCGCGTGCCGACGAGAATGGGACTACGCGGGTCATGGGCGCGGATGACGGGGATCAGTTCCTCGGCATAGCTCTTGACGCGGGACCAGCTGACGCCGCTGGGTTCGTTGGCGATCTCGTACAGCAGGTTCTTCTTGTGCGCGTGCCGGCGGGCGATCTCGGAGAAGAACGTCTTGGCGCGGCCCAGGTTGTGGTGGGGGTCGCCGGGGCTGAGCATGTGCCAGTCGACGATGGCGTACATGCCTCGTGAAGTGGCCTGTTCGATGATGGAGTGGACCAGGTCGGTGTAGCCGCGCGGGTCGGTCTCGTATCCGCCCTCCTGGACGTACATCGAGATGCGCAGGACGTCCGCGTGCCAGTCGGTGGCCAGGGCGTTCAGCGAGGCGTTGGTGACGCACTGGCGGTACCACTGCAGGCCGTGCGTGGACATGCCGCGCAGTTGGACGGGGGTGCCGTCCTGGTTGCAGAGCTTGGTGCCGCAGACCTTGAGCCTGCCGTTGACGGCGACCGGTGTCGCGGCGGTGGGGGCGGATGCGGGGTTCACCGTTCCATGATCCGCTCCGGTCGTGGCGGCGGCGGGGAGGGTGAGGGTGGTCATCGCGGCGAGGGCGACGAGGAGCGCGGCGATGAGGGTGCCGACGCCGGCGAGGGGACGGAGGCGGATCCGTGCCGGTCTCATGTGGGGGTCTCCGATGCGTTGACGGGAGTCGAGACTGGAAGGAAACTTTCCTAACCGATGAATAGCAGGCGGGAGTTGCGGCTTGCAAGGTTCATGACAAGTCAAGGGATCCCGGGGGCGGCCCGGGAAAGGGCGAACCGAGGCCGCACGGCCTCAACGGCCACGACGACGGCAACACCTTTCAGCAGGCCGTACGGCCGCGCCGACCGCGAAGCGGGCAGACCGCCCGACGACCCCTGGGCCGAGAACGGCCGCGGGGTGCCCGCGCTGTGGACACCCGTGCGAGGGACGTTCGCGGGAACGGCATACTGACCGACCGGGCGCGATCACTTCCCACATGCTAGGAGCAGCCATGGTTGACCGGATCGCCACGGAGAAGACGACCTTCAGGCCGGTCTTCGAGGTGGGGTCGTCCTTCATGGAGCAGGCGCGGGGCATCGAGGCCCGGTTCCAGCACGCGATCGCCCCGGCGACGGTGGACTTCGACTTCGGCGAGATCAGCCGGGCGGCGAACGCCATCCCCGACAGCTCGACCGTGAAGATCATTCGGGGCTGGGGTCTCCAGGAGACCGCTCCCGTCAGCGTGATGGTCCTCTCCCTCAAGGAGGCCGTACGCCAGGCCCTTCCGGAGCCGTTCACCAACCCCGCCTTCTGGGACAAGACCGAACAGGCGCTCACCGACGCCTTCGTGGGGCTGTACGGACAGACGGGCACCCACCTCTCCTTCTACCGGGAGGAACCGGACGACACCAGCTACTACTACAACCTGTTGTTCGCCCTCCAGGACGAGGAGACGGGCGACTCCGTCCACGCCGTCGCCTTCTGCGCCAATGTGACGGTCGCCCTGAGCCCCGAGGGCGTCCGGGCCCTGACGGTCGACGACACGGCCCAGTACACGATCCGCGTCAACGCCATCACCGTGCGGCGGACGCCGCCGTCCGCCGGCTGACCACCCCGACGCGGCCGAGGGGCCGCCGTGCCTACGCGCTCGGCGCGGGGCGCGGCGTCCCCGGGGGAGCGCCGACGCGGTCGGGGAGGCGGTTGCCGATGCTCCGGTAGGTGAGAGGCAGGCCGGACAGCCGCTCGGGCAGCAGGCAGTTCTTCCCGTCCACGACCACCGCGGGCGGGGCCATGCGGGCGGCCATCAGGGACCAGTCGGCCTCGATGGTCTCCGGCCACTCCGTGAGGACGACGGCCGCCCTGGCGCCCTGGACGGCCGTACTCGGATCGGGGCACGGCTGGGCGCCGGGGAAGAGCCGCAGCAGCTGTTCGGGGTCCATCGCGGGATCCCAGACCCGGACGGCCGCCGCCTCCGCGACCAGCTGGGGGACGAGGACCCGGCTGGGCGCCGCGCGCATGTCGTCGCTCCACGGCTCGTAGCGGGCTCCGAGGACGGCGATCTCACAACCGGCCAGCTGCTCGCCCAGCTCCTCGCGCAGGATGTCGCGCACCAGCCCGGGCTGTGCGCGGTTGACGGCGATCGTCGCGTCGAGCAGGGGCGTCGGCACTCCCCGGCCGTCCGCCCAGAACGCCAGCGCCGCGGTGTCCTTGGGCAGGCACGAATCCCCGAAACCGAGCCCCGGCTGGAGGAAGGCGTGACCGATCCGCGGATCGAGCCCCGCCCCCTGCATCACCTTGTCGATGTCGAGATCCGGCGCGGCGCACAGCCGTGCGAACTCGTTGGCGAAGCTGAGCTTCATGGCGAGGAAGGTGTTGCTGGCGTACTTGATCATCTCGGCGGTGTCGGGGGTGGTCACCACCCATGGGCAGTTCAACTCCCCGTACAGGCGGTGCAGCACCGGCAGCGCGTCCTGCGACCAGAGGCCCACCACCGTCCGGGACGGGGTCGTCCAGTCGTCCAGGGCACTGCCCTGGTTGAGGAACTCGGGGTTGTAGGCGTAGCGGTCGCGCATCTGGGGGTGTGCCTGGAGGAGCCGGGCGCTGGTGCCGGGCGGGACCGTGGACTTCAGCACCACGGCCGCCGGCGGCGGCAGCAGGGCCGCCACCTCCGCGAGGGCGGACGTCACTTGTGACAGGTCGGCGGCCCCGGTCTCGTCGGGCGGTGTGCCCACGGTGATCAGGACGACCTCGAAGGGCTGTCTGAGGTGTGTGTGCGCCAGGTCCGACGCGAAGGTCAGCCGCCCGGTCTCGCGGGCCAGCGACAGCTCCTCCTGGAGGCCCGGCTCGGACACCGGTGCACGGCCCGCCTCCAGCGCGGCCAGCCGGGCCGGCTCACGCTCGATGCCGGTCACGTGATGCCCCTGCCGGGCGAGGGCGACAGCCCCGGTCACTCCGACATAGCCCTGCCCGACGATGGCGACCCGCACGTGACTCTCCCGACACCCCGGCGATACCAGCAACTGCTGCCGCTCCATACGCGGAAACGCCAGCTTGCAGCCCCGCACACCGCCGGGCCACCGGTCCCGGCCGTCCGGGTGACGGGCGACCGGCGACCGGTGACCGGCGGTGGTGTGGCTTCCGCCGTCAGCTTCTGGTGTCGGCGAACCAGGCGAATCCGTCCCCGTCCCGGTCCCCGTCACCGTCGCCCCGCTGATGGCCCCCGGCTCCCACAGCTTCGGTGGTGTGCGGCAGCAGCAGTTCGACGCGTACGGTTCCGGTCTTGCGCTGCTGGTCCACGAACTCGTCGATCTGCGTCCGGCAGGCGTGATCCAGGTGCGTCATGGCCGTCAGGTCGAGGCGGATCCGGCGCGTCCCCGCCGCCACGAGCGCCTCGATGGCTTCCAGCGCCTCCAGCAGCCGCGGGAGCCGGACGAACGTGGCGCTGCCGGTGATGGTGAGCTGCGCCGTCCCGCCGTGGTTCGTCTGCCTCAGGGTCGTCCGCGACATGCGCAGCACCGCCAGCAGGGTCCCTGCCGCGAGGCCGATCAGTACGCCTTCCAGCAGCGCCGTACCGAAGATGGCGAGGGTGGTGACCCCCATGACGACGGCTTCTCCACGGTCCTGCTTCCACAGCAGCCGGAACTGTTCCGGTGCGAACAGCTTCCATCCGCTGTGGACGAGGACGCCGGCGAGGACGGTGATCGGGATGAGGGCCAGCAGACCGGGCAGCAGGAGGGCGAAGGCGAGGAGCCACAGGCCGTGCAGGGTGCGCGACAGCCGGGTGCGCGCTCCGGCCTGGACGTTGGCGGAGCTGCGGGCGACGACGGCCGTCATGGGGAGGGCGCCCAGGGCGCCGCAGACGGTGTTGCCGACGCCCTGGGAGAACAGTTCGACGTTGTAGCGGGTGCGCGGTCCGGAGTGCATGCGGTCCACGGCGGCGGCGGTGAACAGGCTCTCCGCCGACGCGATCACGGTGAAGGTGAGGATGGTGGCGATGACCGCCGGGTCCGCGAGCCCCGCGAGTTGCTCCGGGCCGGGCAGCCGGATCGATCCCAGCAGGTCGCCCACTTGCAGGGTGTTGATGGTGACTCCGGGCAGCGCGGCGACGCCCATGCCCAGGACGACCGCGACGAGCGCGGCCGGTACCCGGCTCACCGGGCCGGGCACCTTCTTCCAGAGGAAACTGAGCACCACGGTCGCCGTACCGAGGGCCGCCGCGACGAGGGCCTCCGGCTTCCCGAAGGTGGCGACGACCAGTCCCGGCAGCCCCAGCAGGTTCTCCACCGGTGTGCCCGGCGCCTTGGCGTCCGCCAGCACGTACGACTGGCCGATCATCAGAGGCAGGCCTATCCCGGCGAGCATGCCCTGGACCACCGCGACCGAGATCGCCTGGAACATCCGGCCCAGCCGGATGAGTGCGAGGGCGATCTGGAGCAGTCCGCTGATCAGGACGATGATGCCGAGCATCGCCAGACCGTGCTCCAGTACGGCCTCGGCGACCAGGGCCGCGAGACCTGCGGCGGGGCCGCTCACCTGGAGTGCGCTGCCGCGCATGAGGCCGACCACCAGGCCGCCCACGATGCCGGAGACGATGCCCAGTTCGGGCGGGGCGCCGGAGGCCACGGCGACGCCGATGCACAGCGGCAGGGCGACCAGGAAGACGACGAACGAGGCGGTGATCTCCGTACCGAGGTGCGCGCCGCGCAGTTCGGCGGCGAGGCTCGGGACCGCCACCGACGGTGCGGGGGTGGCGGCGGGAGCGGCCGGTCCGGCGGTGGAAGGGACGGAGGGGGCGGGTGTCCGTACGGCGGAGCGGGGGCCGGTGCGGCCGGTGGGGCGTGCGTGCCGGGCACGCTGCCGGGGCGGGGACGGGGACGACATGCGGGGGCTCCTTGCGCGTGGGGGGTTCGGGCAGGGCGGGTCAGTGGGGTGCGAACCCGCCGTCCTCGCCCAGTTCGTGCAGGACGCCGCTGTCGATGCGGTAGTACCAGCCGTGGAGCCGTAGCTCGTCGTCGTCCAGGAGCCGTCGGACGACGGGGTACGTGCCCAGTGTCGCGAGCTGATGCACCACGTTGAGCTGCACCAGCCGTTCCAGGGAGTCGCTGTCCCCGGTCGTGCGTGAGGCGAGCGCGGGGCGGACGAGCGAGAGCCACGCGTCGACACCCGGGAGGAGCGAGAGGTCGCTCCCCGAGGCGAGGGCGCTCATCGCGCCGCAGTGGGAATGGCCGCAGATGACGATGTCGCGGATGCCGAGCACTTCGAGCGCGTACTCGATGGTCGCCACCTCACCGGACACGTCGGCCGCCCAGCGGGGCGGAACGATGTTGCCCGCGTTGCGCAGCTCGAAGATCTGGCCGGGACGCGCACCGGTGATGTGGGCCGGGACGACCCTGGAGTCGGAGCAGCTGATGACGAGCGCCTGTGGGGACTGGCCGTCGGCGAGGCGCCGGTAGGTGTCCGAGGCGTCGGCGACCTGCTGGTGGAAGGAACGGGCGTGGTCGAGAAGGGCCTGCATGTGTCCTCCTGGTCGACGGACGCCGCAGGGGTTCCGAGCGCCGTGCGGGGCGTCGGGGTGCCTGCGGGCTGTGCGGACGACACTAGGAAGGCGTGTTCAAGGCGCAGGCCAGCGTTTGGTTAATACGTTTCCAGCAGCCGCCCAGTTTTGGGCCCGCGGGATTGTGTGAGCTATCGCTCGAAGAGCCCGTGAGACGGCGTGCGGCGGCCGGTCCTGTTGTACGGTGCGGAATCCGAACAGGCATTCAGTGCCTGGTAGTTGGCGCGTTCCGGGTGCCGTGCGGCGGCTTCGCAACGGTGGGGACCGGAAGGACGGGAACGACTCATGCGGGTGCTGCTCATCGAGGATGACACGACCATCGCCGAACCACTGGCCGAGGGTCTCTCCCGCTACGGACTGACGGTCGGGCGGGTGGCGACGGGCGGAGCCGCGCTCGCCGGTCCGTTCGGGGACATCGTGCTGCTGGACCTCGGCCTGCCGGACATGGACGGGATCGACGTCTGCCGCCGGATCCGGCAGGTCTCGCACGTACCGATCATCATGCTGACCGCCCGCGGCGAGGAGGCCGACCGGGTGGTGGGCCTGGAGATGGGAGCCGACGACTACCTGGCGAAACCTTTCAGCATGCGGGAGCTCATCGCCCGCATCCGCGCCGTGACCCGCCGCACGCGCGCCGCCACGGGTCACCCCGACCACACGGCCCTCCCCACCACCGCACACGCGCCGGGGCCCGCTGCCGACCGCCCCGACGGGCCGCGGCGCCTGGGCGCCCTGGTGGTGGACCGGCGGACCCGCCAGGCATGGGTGGGGGACGCCCTGATGGCGCTGACGCCCAAGGAGTTCGACCTGCTGGCGCTGCTGGCGCAGGACCCGGGAGCGGTGTACTCGCGCCAGCAGATCCTCGACGAGGTGTGGGACCCGCACTTCCACGGCCCCACCAAGACCCTCGACGTCCATGTGGCGGCGCTGCGGCGCAAACTGGGCGATCCCGGCTGGATCCACACGGTACGGGGTGTGGGATTCCGCCTCGTCGTCCCGGCGTCGCACGGCTGACGGGCGCCGACCCGACATGACGCGACGCCTGCTCCTGACCCATCTGACGGTGGCCCTGCTGGTTCTGCTGTGCCTGGAGGTGCCGTTGGGCATCGTCTACGGCCGGGCCGAGCACCAGCGGGCCACCCGGGCCGCCGAGGACGAGGCGGAATCCCTCGCGGCCTACGCCGCCGTCTCTCTGGCGGGCGGCCGGGCGGCGGCCCTGACCGACCGGGTGGCGCACTGCGCGGAACGCATCGGCGGAGAGGCGTTCGTCTTCGACACCGAGGGCCGCCTCACCGCCTCCTCACGGGCGCTGACGCCCTCCGCCGCGCGGGACATGGCCGACCGCCGGGAGGTGCGGTCCGCGTTGCGCGGACAGGCGGCCATCGACGTCCGTATGGGGACGGTAGGCGGGGTGCGTGTGCTCGCCGCCGCGGCACCGGTGCCACTGGGCGCCTCCCGCTTCGGCGCGGTACGCGTCACACTCCCCACCGACATGGTGCGCCGGCGGGTCCACGGTGTGTGGCTGACCCTCGCCGCGGTGGGGCTGGTCGCCCTGACGGCCGTGGTCGCCGTGGCGTTCTGGCTGGCCCGCTGGACGAGCCGACCCGTCCTCGAACTGGAACGGGCGACCGCCCGCCTCGCCGAGGGCGACCTCTCGGTGCGGGCGACCCTGGCCACGTCGACCGGCCCGCCCGAGGTACGGAGGCTGGCGGTCACCTTCAACGAGACCGCCGCCCGCCTGGAGCACCTGCTCGCATCGCAGCGCGCCTTCGCCGGGGAGGCCTCGCACCAGCTGAAGACTCCCCTGGCCGCCCTCCGGCTGCGCCTGGACAACCTGGAGCCCGATGTGGCCGCCCATGCCAGGACCGGCCTGACGGCGGCGATGACCGAGACGGAACGACTGGCCCGGATGGTCGAGGGACTGCTGGCGATGGCACGGCTCGACGAGAAGGCCGTCATGCGCGTGCCCGTCGACCTCGACCGCGTGGCCGTCGACCGGGTACAGACCTGGACGCCCGTGTTCGAGGAGCGGGGCTGCCGACTGGCACTGGGCGTCGAGCACGCCGGGCAGGCCCTCGCCGTTCCCGGAGCGGTGGAACAGATCCTGGACAACCTGCTCTCCAACGCCCTTCGTGTCTCGCGCCCCGGGTCCGTGGTGCTCCTGGACCGCCGCCTCCCCCGACCGGCACGCCGCTCCCCGCGCGAACACCGGCCGGTATGGGCGGAGTTGCATGTCATCGACGAGGGTCCCGGCATGCCCCCGGAACACCGGGAACGCGCCTTCGACCGGTTCTGGCGCGCTCCCGGCTCGACCGAGGGGGGCAGCGGCCTCGGCCTGTCCCTGGTCCAGCGCCTCGCTGTCGCGAGCGGCGGCCACGCCGCTCTGGAGGAGGCCGCCCGCGGCGGCGTCGACGCGGTGGTGCGGCTGCCCTCGATCCCGTCCCGCAGCGGTACCGGGTCCGTCCCCGGGCGGGTCGAGTCGCTGATCCAGTGGCCCGCCCGGAGGGCCGTCCCCACGCCCCGCCTCCGGGGCAGGCCGCACCCGCGCACCACGCCCCGCCCGTGACCGGGCGCCCTGGTCACTCCCCCGGGCGTGTCCCGGTCGGCAGGTGAACCACGATCAGGGCGAACGCCGCCAGGACGACGTAACGCAACGCCGAGTCCAGCCCGTTCCAGTCGGAGGACTGCCACATGGCGAACCACTCTCCCCCTATGCCGAAGAAGCCGAGACCGAACAACAGCAGCACCATCACCAGGCCGGCCGTGCTCGCCCGGCGGGCACGGTCGTAGGCGTTCCGCCGCAGCCCCACCGCCCACAGCCACGTGGCGAGCACGAGCACCGACGCGGTGAGGACCTCCCAGCCGATGATGGCGAGGTACGCCGCGTTCTGCAGGGTGGGCGAGGTGACCGCACGCCACATCAATTGCGGGTCCGTGAACGTGGTGTCCATGGCCAGGACGTGCTGGACGAACTGCTGGTTGGTGCCGAAGTCGGTGATGTTGCCGAAGGCCACCAGGACCATGGACAGCGCGACGGTTCCCGTCAGAGCGGCCGCGGCGACGGGCAGAGTGCCCGGCCGGAGAAGCCGGTCCATCGGGGTACCGGTGCGTTCGGTGGTGCCTGACACGTTGAATTCCCCTCGTCAGCCGGATGGTTGCGCGCAACCTCGGTCCGCTTCTTTTCATCATCCTCCGTGCGACAGGTCAACACTGCAGTGGGGAACGGACGATGAACCGGACGACGACACAGGGAAGCGGCACACGGACGGAATCCGGAGGCGGGGCGAGCCGTCGGCGCCTGCTGGGGGCGGGCGCCGCCGCCGCGGTCTCGGGGGCGTTCCTCACGGGGATGGCGGGCACCCGGGCGCCGGGCGCGGGCGCCGGGGCGGCGGGCCCGGGTGCGGGTGTCGGGGCGGCGGCCAGGGCGGCAGGCGCGCCCCGCGCGGCGGACTGGGCGGCGCTCGCCAAGGGGCTGGACGGAACACTAGTCCGGCCGGGCGACCGGGACTACGACGTGGCCCGTACGCTCTTCAGCCCCCGGTTCGACGCCGTGCGTCCCGCCGGGATCGCGTACTGCGCCCGGCCCGAGGACGTCCGCGGCTGCCTGGCGTTCGCCCGCCGGCACGGCGTGCCCGTGGCGGTGCGCAGCGGGGGGCATTCGTACGCGGGCTGGTCGTCCGGACCGGGTCTGATCGTGGACGTGCAGCGGATGGCGTCCGTCTCGCTGTCGGGCGGCACCGCGACGATCGGCGCGGGCGCCAAACTCATCGACGTCTACGACCGGCTGACGGCCCGTGGCCGGACCGTGCCCGCCGGGTCCTGCCCCACCGTGGGCGTCGCCGGGCTGGCGCTCGGCGGCGGCATCGGTGTCGTCAGCCGGGCCTATGGCCTGACCAGCGACAGCGTCACCGGGGCCAGGATCGTGACCGCCGACGGCCGGATACGGGACGTGGACGCCAAGCGTGACCCCGATCTGTTCTGGGCGCTGCGAGGCGGCGGCAACGCCCAGTTCGGTGTCGTCACCGAACTGCGGATGCGTACGCACGCCGCGCCCGAGTGCACCACCTTCTTCCTGAAATGGCCGTGGTCGCGGGCGGCCGCCGTGGTGCGGGAGTGGCAGCGGTGGGCGCCCACCGCGCCGGACGGGATCTGGGCGAACCTCCACCTGGCCGCGCCGGTGGGCGGGCGGCCCGGGTCGGTCCGGGTCGGCGGTCTCGCCCTCACGGGCCGGGCGGACCTGGAGAACCGGCTCGACCGGCTGGCAGACGCCATCGGCGCGGCGCCCACGTCGGAGTCGATCCGTACCCGCCCGTTCATGGACGCGATGAAGGTCATGGGCGGGGTCTCGGGCTGGACCATCGCGCAGGCCCACCAGAAGGGGTCCCTGCCGGGGCGCACCCCGCAGGGCAGGGTGGCGCGCGAGTCGTACACGGCGCGCTCCGACTTCTACACGCGCCCCATCCCCGCCGACGGCGTCAAGGCGCTGATCGCCCGTGTGGAACAGCTGGCGCGGCTCAGCGGCGGCGGGGCGGGCAGCATCGCGCTGGACGCGATGGGCGGCGCGGCGAACCGGGTACGGCCGGCCGACACCGCGTTCGTCCACCGTGACGCGCTCTTCCTGGCCCAGTACATCGTCTCCTGGCCCGACCGCGCCCCCGCGGCGACGGTCGCCCGGCACCGGGCGTGGCTGGACACCACGTACGACGTGATGCGGCCGTGGGCGAGCGGGCAGGCGTACCAGAACTACACGGACCCGGCGCTGAGGGACTGGCGCCGCGCCTACTACGGCGCCAACATCGACCGTCTGGTGAAGGTGAAGAAGACCTACGATCCCGGTCGCCTCTTCCGTCACGCCCAGACCTTCTGAGGCACGGCCACGGTCACCGGTTCGCCCCTTCCCGGGGGGCGGATGTCAGTGGTGGGTGCCACGCTTCTGCCGTACGCGATTTCCGTGTCACCCGCGAAACGAGGCATGCGCCGTGATCACCACTGACTTCGCCCCCGGTTCCCCCTGCTGGCTCGACCTCGGCGCGCCCGACGTCCCGGCGGCGGTCGATTTCTACGGCTCGGTGTTCGGCTGGGAGTTCCAGCCGTTCAGCTCCGAGGAGGGGGACTACGGCTCCTTCAAGCTGGACGGCAAGACGGTCGCCGGGCTCGGGAAGCTCACCGAGGAGGGCGCCCGTTCCGCCTGGATGATCTATTTCTGCACGCACGACGCCGATGCCACCACCGAGGCCGTGCAGCGGTCGGGCGGCACGGTCAGGGTCGCCCCGATGGACGCCGACGGCGAGGGCCGGATGGCCCAGTACACCGACCCGCAGGGGGGTCAGTTCGCCGTGTGGCAGCCGGGGTCGTACAAGGGTGTGGAGGCGGTCGACGGCCCGGGGAGCCTGGGCTGGATCGAGCTGTACACGACGGACGTGGCGGCGGCCAAGGAGTTCTACGGGAACCTGTTCGGCTGGGAGACGCAGGACATGGACCTCCCGGGCGGTGGCGGGACGTACTCGCTGATCAGCCCGTCCGGCCTGCCCCCGGAGCGTATGCACGGCGGTCTGATGCAGCTCCCGGCGGACGCCCTCACCCTCACCGGCGGCCGTCCGTACTGGCACCCGGTCTTCGGCTCCACCGACTGTGACGCGACGGTCGCCAGGGTCAGGGAGAAGGGCGGCACCATCCAGATGGGCCCAGAGGACGCGCAGGACGTCGGGCGTCTCGCCGTCTGCGTCGACCCGGCCGGAGCGGACTTCGTCGTCCTCACCCCCGTCCAGGGCTGAGCCCGTCGCCGGGCCCGGGGGCGGAAGCCCGTCCCCGGCATCCGGGGCGGGAGCCCGTCCGGAGGCCTCGGGGCGCCGCCGCCCCCGGGGCCTACTGACGGCTGGTGTTCAGCCGTTGGTGGACGAGGCGGGCGACGTCTGCCAGGGCCAGGCCGTTGCCCATGAGTTCGGCGGGTGAGATGACGAGGTCGAAGCGGTTGCGGACGGCCACGAGGAGTTCGGCGCCCATGAGGGAGTCGAGGCCGTAGTCCTCCAGACGGCGGCGGGGGTCCAGTTCCTCGCTGCTCATGTGCAGGACCCCCGCCAGCAGGCTCGCGAGGACGGAGGTGACCGCGGCCTCGGCGGCCTCGGGCGTCATCTGGGCGAGGTCCCGCAGCACATCGGCCTGGGACCGGTGGTCGCCGTCGGTGTCGTCCGGCACGAGCGGGCGGAAGCGGGGGCCCTTGAGCAGGGGGAGCAGGTCCTTGGCGCGTCCCCAGTCGCAGCGCTCCACACCGGCGACGGCGGTGCCACAGGCCAGCAGCGGGCCGGCCGCGGTGAGCGCCTCGCCCGGCGCGAGGGGGACCATTCCCAGGCGTGATACGGAGCGTTCCAGACCGTGGCGGGCCACATAACCGGTCTCCCCGATGGCACCCCAGGCGATCGTCGTGGCGGGCCGCCCGGCCGCCTCGCGGTGGCGGGCGAGCGCCTCCAGGTAGGCGTTGCCGGCCGTGTAGGGCGCCTGTGTCACGTTGCCGATCGCGGCGGTGAGGGAGGAGTAGGCGACGAAGAGGTCCACCGGCCGGTCGCGGGTGAGCAGGTCCAGCAGGGCTCCGCCCGTGGTCTTGGGGGCGAGGACGGCGTGGACGCGGTCGTCGGTGAGTTCGACCAGCGGCGCGTCGTCCAGGTGCATGGCGCAGTGCACCACTCCGCGCAGCGGGTGGCCCGTGGCGTCGATGTCCCGCAACAGCCGCCGCACGGCGTCCGGGTCGGTCACGTCCGCGGCGTACGCGGTGGCCGTCACACCCCGTTCGGCGAGGCGGGCCAGGATGTCGGCGGCTTCGGGGGCGCGGTCGCCCCGACGGCTCACCAGGGCCAGGTGCCGGGCTCCGAGGCCGGCGAGCCGGCTCGCGGTCTCGGCGCCGAAGCCGCCCAGCCCACCGGTGATCACGTACGTGCCGGAGGGGTCCGGGCGGAGCTCCCGGGCCCCCGAGGTCACCGGTACCGGTTCGTCCAGGGGGTCGAACGTGACGACGACCTTGCCCATGTGGCGGGAGTGCTGGAGGAGGCGGAAGGCCTCGTCGACGCGTGCGGCGGGGAAACCGGTGTACGGCAGGGGCCGGTACGTCCCCGCCGTCACCCGGTCCGCCACGTCGGCGAACAGGCCGTCGTTGCCCGGCGTGTCGGGCGGGAGGGTGTTGAGGTCGACGCCGAAGAAGGCGATGTTGCGGCTGAAGGGGCGCAGCGACAGCGGCTTGTTCTCGTAGATGTCGCGTTTGCCGAGTTCGATGAAACGCCCGCCCGGCCGCAACAGGTCCATGCTCCGGGCGATGGCCTCACCGGCGAGGGAGTTCACCACGACGTCGACCCCGGCTCCGTCGGTGATGCGGTGCACCTCGGGCGCGAAGTCCAGGCTGCGGGAGTCCAGGACGTGGTCGACGCCCTGGGCGCGCAGCCAGTCCCGCTTGGCCTCGGTGCCGGCGGTGGCGATGACCCGGGCGCCGTGGGCTTGGGCGTACTGGAGGGTGGCGAGGCCGATGCCGCCGGCACCGCCGTGGACGAGGACCGTCTCGCCGGGTGCGAGGCGGGCGAGCCGGTGCAGGCTGTGGTGGATCGTGGAGTGGACGACGGGGAGGGTCGCCGCCTCGGCGAAGCTCATCCGGTCGGGGACGCGGCCCAGGCACTTCGCGCTGGTGACGGTGTGTGAGGCGAGCGCGGCGGGAGCGAGCCCGTAGACCCTGTCCCCCACCGCCCATCCGGTCACCTCGGGGCCGACCTCGGTGACGACACCGGCGCACTCCATGCCGGCTCCCCGGGAGGTGGGGGTGCCTTCGACCGCCTCCTGCGGCAGCAGGCCGTTCGCCTCCAGCGTGTCGCGGTAGTTGAGTCCGGCGGCACGTACGGCGACGGTCACCTGTCCGGTTCCCGGCCGCGGCACGGTGGTGGCTTCCCAGGTGAGGCGGTAGGTGAGGCCGGGGTCGCAGACGCGGAGCGTGAAGGCGGCGGCCGGCGTGGTGAGCGGGGTGAGTCCGGGGCGGGTGTACGTCTCGCGCGGTACGAAGCGGCCGTTGCGGGTGAGCACGATCTCGTCCTCGTCGCCGGGGGCGAGGAGTTCGCCGGCCAGGCGCCGGGCGTCGGCCTCGGTGTCGCCGCGGCGCTCCTGGCTGATCCGGCGGACGGAGAGCCGGGGCTGCTCGTTGGCCAGGGTCCGGGCCACGCCCCAGACCGGGGCGTCGCCGGGGAAAGCGGGGTTCTCGGGAGCGGGGAACAGCCCGCTCGGCCGGGTGACCAGCCACAGCCGGGCGGTGACGCCTTCGGGCAGGCCGTTCTGGCAGGCCGAGGCGATGGCACGCAGGAGGGCGGTCCTGCGGGTGGTACGGGCGGTCAGGCGGGCCGGGCCGCCGTCCGGTCCCCTCTCCGGGCCGGCGTCCGGTTCCCCCTCCGGGCGGCTCTCCGGGCCGGTCCCCGGATCGGTCCCCAGGCCGGTCCGTGGGCGGCTCTCGGGGCCGGTCTCCGGATCGGTCCCCGGGCCGGTCTCCGGTTCGGCGAACAGGACGGTGAGGGCGACCTCCCTGGTGCCGGCCGCCAGCAAGCGGGCGAAGGTCTCGGCGGCGTCGTCGACGCCGACGACGACGGGGTCCGGGCTCTCGGTGGCCCGGCCCAGCCGGTCGGCGAGCGCACGGCCCGTCGCGGTCTCCCGTTCGCTCTCGACGGCGACGACCCAGGCGGTGGGCCCGTTCGTGGCGCGGTTCGTGGCGCGCGGCGGCTCCACGGCGGCGGGACCCTGGGCGGCCGGTGTGGCGGCCAGCAGGACGGAGCAGTCGTCCCGGGCGGGGTGCCGGTCGTCGCCGGTCCGTACGACGTCGGTGAAGCCGCACTCCTCCAGGAGCGGCGGCCACTCGTCGCGGGCCAGGAGGATCGAGTGCGGGCGCAGGTGAAGGTCGCCGCGCTGCCAGAAGCTCTCCAGGGTGCCGAAGACGCCGCTCAGTTGCTCCGTGTCGTGCGGTTCCAGGGCGAGCAGCAGCCCGCCCGGTGCGAGGAGGGCGCGGACCCGGCGCAGCGCGGCGGCCACGTCGGTGGTGGTGTGCAGGGCGTGCGCGGACACGACCAGGTCGAAGGCTCCCTCGGGGAAGCCCTGCGCACCCGGGTCGGCGTCGAGGTCGAGGGTGCGGTACTCGAGGAAGTCGTAGGCGGCGAAGCGGTGTTCGGCGCGGGTGAGGAAGGCCGGGGAGACGTCGGTGTACGTGTAGTGGGTGCGTTCCGGCGGCAGGTACGGCAGCAGGGCGGCCGTGGTGCCGCCGGTGCCCGCGCCGATCTCCAGGACCCGCAGTTCCCGGTCGGCGGGCCAGGCCTCCGCGAGGGCGCGCACGATGCTCCGGGCGACGCGGTTGTGGAACCGGGCCACCGGTGCGAGGTCGTAGAACTGTTCGTAGACGGAGCCGTCGGAGGCCATCAGCTCCAAGGGGTCCTCCGTGTCCCGCAGGAGCGCGTCGAGGTGCTGACCGCGCCGGGCGATGAGGGCCGCCTCGGCGCAGAAGGCCGGGTGGTCCGCCACGAACGCGCGCAGCAGCTCCTGGGTGGGGAGGTCGCCGTTCGTGAGGCGCCACCGCTCGTCGGGGAGGGACGCCAGCAGACCGTGCCGTTCCATCAGGGGCAGCATCAGGGCGGCCAGCGGCCGGTGCCGGGGGTGCATGCCGTTCTCCGTGAGCGTCGCCATGGTGAACGGCCGGGCCGGGTCGGGCAGGAAGCCGCGCAGTGTCCCGGCCCAGAGGTGGGCGAGGACGTTCTTCGAGGCGGTCACGAACCGGTCGTAGGGCGTGTCCCGCCAGGCGGTGCGCAGCGCGGCGATCGGTTCGGCGGCCGCCGCCAGGATGCCGGACGGGGTGGGCGGCGGCGGCAGGGACGGGAGCGGGGGGTTGTCGGGGCGCGGGGCGGCGCGCAGCACGGTGTGCCGGAGCATGACCGGGGCGGGCTCCGCCTCGGTGAGGCGGCGCAGGCGGCATCCCTCCATCTCCACGGTGACGGTGCCGTCCTCGTCGGTGACGGTGATGTCCCAGCAGACCTCCGCCGCGGCGCGGGACCGCTCCCGTACGTGCACCAGGCCGGTCGGGGAGGGGGTGCGCCAGAGGCGTACGGCCGCGATGGACGACGGCAGGTGGGCCGCCGTGACCGCCGGGTCGTCGTACAGCAGGGGTGCTCCCGCTTGCAGGGCGCCGTCCAGCAGGGCCGGGTGGGCTTCGTACGACCGTTCCGCGGGATCGGCGCCGTCGTCGTGCCGGTAGCCGGCCAGCACTTCGCCGTGGCCCACCCGCAGTTCGGTCAGGACCTGGAACGCGGGCCCGTAGGCCAGGCCCGCCCGGTTGCAGGTCCGGTAGTGCTCGGCCGCCTCGACGGTGCGCGGGCAGCGGTCGCGTACGGCCGCGGTGTCCAGGGGGCCGGGGCGTGCGTCGAGCAGGGCGCGCACCCGGGCCCGTACGTGGGTGCGGGGTTCGTCGCCTCGGGCGTCGGTGCTGGTGACCGTGAGCACTCCGTCGTCCGGTGTCACCGCCACCTGCGTCCGCAGGGCCTCGGGGTCGGGCCAGGGCACCGCCAGGGGCCGGTGGATCTGTACGTGGGTGACGTCGGCCGGGGAGCCGAGGGTGCGCCGTGCGGCGGCCAGGGCCATCTCTACGTAGCCGGTGGCGGGCATGACGACGGTGCCGGCCACCCGGTGGCCGGCCAGCCACGGGACGAGGGCGGGGTCGACCGCGCCGGACCACAGGGGGTGCGGTGCGGGGATCCGCTCGCCGAGCAGCGGGTGGTCGATCCGGCCGTCGCCGCCGGTGCGCAGCACCCAGTCCTGGGGGGCGCCGTTCCAGTGGCGTTCGCGCTGCCAGGGGTACGCCGGCAGGTCGGCGGGCCGCCCCGGCTGCGGGAAGTGGCGCTCCCAGTCCACGGCGGCACCGGCCGCGAGCAGTGCGGCCAGTGCGGTCTCCACGGCGGCCACGCCGTCGGTGTCGCGGTGCAGCGTCGGGACGTACGCGGCGGGTGGGTGCGCCGGGCCGGCAGCGCCGCGCCGCAGGTAGGAACGCAGTACCGGGTGGGGG
Organism: Streptomyces sp. NPDC041796; assembly: GCF_055590785.1. NCBI lineage: Bacteria > Bacillati > Actinomycetota > Actinomycetes > Kitasatosporales > Streptomycetaceae > Streptomyces > Streptomyces sp. NPDC041796. The sequence continues at coordinate 51,046 of NZ_JBVJAH010000009.1, read as the reverse complement.
CCGATCTCGAGGAGGATGCCGGTGCCGTCGGAGAGGGCGCGGTCGACGGCCGGGGCGAACCGTACGGGTTCGCGGACGTTGCGCCACCAGTAGTCGGCGTTGAGTTCCTCGCCCGGCACGGGGGCGCCGGTGACGGTGGAGATCATCGGCAGCCGGGTGGGGGCCGGTGCCAGACCGGTGAGGGCGCGTGCGAGGGGTTCGCGGAGCCCGTCCATGGCGGCGCTGTGGAAGGCGTGGTCCAGTCCCAGGTCGCGGAAGAAGACCTGGCGGCGGCCGAGTTCCTCCCCGAGGGCGGTGAGCGCGTCCGGGTCTCCGGCGACGGTGACGTCCCGGCCGCTGTTGATCCCGGCGATCTCCAGCCGACCTGCGTACGGGGCGAGGGCCTCGCGCGCGTCGCCCTCGCTCAGGCCCACCGCGGCCATCCGTCCGCTGCCGGCGGTGGCGGCCTGGGCGCGGCTGCGTTCGGCGACCACCCGTGCGGCGGACGGCAGGTCCAGGGCCCCCGCGGCGTGGGCGGCGGCGACTTCACCGACGCTGTGCCCGATGACGGCGGAGGGTCGCACGCCGCGCTCGGCCAGCAGGGCCACGAGGGCGGCCTGCACGGTGAACAGCATGGGCTGGGCGATCTCCGTGCGCTCCCACTGGGGGTGTTCGCCGCTCTCCAGCCGCTTGGCCACCGACCAGCCCAGGTGGGGGGCGAGGGCGGTGTCGACCTCGTCGACGGCAGCCCTGAAGACCGGCTCGTGCGCCATCAGGTCGGCGGCCATGCCGGGCCACTGCGAGCCGTTGCCGGAGAAGACGAACGTCACCGCCCCGGACCCGGCCCTCTCCCCCACCGCCCGTGCGGTGGCGGTGTGTTGGGGGTCGCCGTCGCTCCCGAACAGCTGTCGCAGCCCCGCCGCCGCATCCCGTGAACCGCCCGCGAGGACGACCGCGCGGTGCGGGTGGGCCTCGCGGCGCAGGCACGCGGTGCGGGCCAGGTCGTAGAACTCCCCCTGATCGGCGGTGGCGAGACGCTCCGACACCCGGGCCGCCGCTTCGCGCAGCGCCTGCGCCGACCGTGCGGAGACGAGCACCGGCAAGGGCCGGCCGCCCGGTCCCGTGGCCTGCCGGGGCAGCGGGGCGACGGCGGGCGGGGCGGTCAGGACGACGTGGGCGTTGGCACCGCCGAACCCGAAGGAGTTCACGCCCACGGCGGACCGCTCGGTCACCGTGACGGGGACGGGCTCGACGGCCGGGGCCAGGCCGAGGCCCGGGAAGTCGATGTCCGGGTGGAGCGGCGCGGCGTGCAGGGTCGCGGGGACGTGCCCGTGGCGGAGGACGAGCAGGGCCTTGAGCAGGCCGGCCATCCCTGACGCGGGTTCCAGGTGGCCGAGGTTCGACTTGACCGAGCCGAGCGGCAGTGCGCCGGTACCGCGGTGCCGCCCCAGCGCCCGGCCCACGGCGCGGGCCTCGACGGGGTCGCCCGCCTGGGTGCCCGTGCCGTGTGCCTCGAAGTACACGAGGTCGTCGGGGTCCACTCCGGCCTCCGCGTAGACGGAGCGCAGCAGTTCCTCCTGCGCCGTCGCGCTGGGCAGGGCCACCCCCTGTGTCCGTCCGTCGCAGTTGGTGCCGGAGCCGCTGATCACCGCGTGGACGCGGTCGCCGTCGACCAGCGCGTCGGTGAGGCGCTTGAGGACGACCACTCCCCCGCCTTCGGCGCGTACGAATCCGTCGGCCTCCGCGGAGAACGCCGCGCACCGTCCGCGTCGTGACAGCATGGCCGCCTGGGAGAACCCCACGTAACCGAGGGGGCTGGTCAGGACGTTGACGCCGCCCGCGAGGACGGTCCGGCCACCGCCCTCCACCAGGAAGCGGTACGCCCGGTCCAGTGCCACCAGGGAGGAGGAACAGGCCGTGTCGATCACCATGCTGGGTCCGCGCAGATCGAGGAAGTGCGACAGGCGGTTCGCCCCGAGGGAGCTCGCGGCACCGAGCATGGTGTAGGGATTGACGTCGGAGATGCGCGAGAGCTGCAGAGTCCCATAGGAGTGGTCGGACATTCCGATGAACACGCCGGTGTCCGAGCCCGCCAGGGAAGAAGCTGGAATTCCCGCGTCGTCCAGCGCCTCGACCGCCATTTCCAGCAGCAGTCGGTGCTGGGGGTCCATCTGTGCCGCTTCCCTGGGAGAGATGCCGAAATAGGAGGCGTCGAATCCGGCGACGTCGGAGAGGAACCCGCCCGCGGCCGTGTACGACTTGCCGGAGCGGGGCTCGGCCCGGTCCACGAACCGCCGCGCGTCGAAACGGTCGTCCGGCACCGCACCCACCAGATGCCGGCCCTCGTCCAGGGCGGACCACAGCGCCCCCAAGTCGGCGATGTCGCCGGGGAGTCGGCACCCGACGCCGGTCACGGCAACGGCGGTCTCACAACCATCGACGTCGACAGATCCCATGAGCATGCCTTCCGTAGGAATCAACGGCCGTGGGGCATCACAGTCCTCGGACCTGCAACCTACGGCCGACGCCGGAAGACATTCGGCGCACACGCCGGGCTCACCCGGATCGGGGGACTACCCCTCTTTTGGAGGGAGAGCGGTGCTCAGCCGGCGGTGACGGACTCCTCCCGGGCCACCAGCCGGGACAGTTCGACGCGGGAGCGGACCCCGAGGGCCGCGAAGACGTTGCGCAGGTGGTGGTCGACGGTACGGGGGCTGATGGAGAGCCGCAGCGCCACTTCCCGGTTGGTCGCCCCCTCGGCGACACACCGGGCGATCCGCAGTTGCTGCGGGGTGAGACACGCCAGCGGACCGGCCGTTCCGGTCGCGGCAGCCTCGCCGGTGGCCCGCAGTTCGGCCCGGGTCTGCTCGGCCCACACGGCGGCACCGGAGCGTTCGAAGGCGTAGAGGGCGTCCTTGAGGCGGCCCCGGGCCTCGCGCGGTCTGCGCCGGCGCCTCAGCCACTTGCCGTACAGCAGCAGGGTGCGGGCACGCTCGAAGTCGCCGCCCGCCCGTTCGTGCCGGGTCAGCGCGTACGCGTACAGCGCCTCGGTCTCCGCCGCCGGGGCCAGCAGGGCGCGGCAGCGGGCGAGCTGCGCGGGGGCCTGCGGGTCGACGCCACGGGACGCCCAGAGGGCGAACTCCTCGACGGCGGTCCCGGTGTCGGCCCCCCGCCGGCCCGCGAGCACGGCGGCCTCGACGAAACAGGGCGCCATGAGCATCCGTACGGCGAAGTGGCCGCGCCGGTGGCCCGGCCGTACCAGGGGCCCCAGCCGCGCAGCGGCGTCGAGGACCATCCCCCGACCCAGGTCGGCGCGGGCGCGGGCCCATTCGGCGAGGCTGGCGGCCTGGGCGAGGCCGTGGGGGCCGGCGACCGCCAGGGCGGCGTCGGCGTGCGCGGTGAGCGCGCCGCGGTCGCCCTCGATCGAGGCCACCAGGGCGAGGACGGCGTGGTGGTGGGCCACGACGTTGCGCTGGCCCGCGAGGTGCGCGGCACGCAGGCCCTCTTCGGCGTGGACGCGTGCGCGGGCGTGCCGTCCGGCCCGCAGCTCCGCGTAGGCGAGGTGTTCGAGGGCCTGCGGGACAAGGGTGGTGAGGTCGCGCGCCCGGGCCGCCGCCAGTGCCCGGGCGTTGACCCGGCACGCGGCGGCGATGTCGCCGAGGACGAGCGCCGCGGCTCCGGCGCGCAGCAGCCGCACCGGGTCGTCGTCGCCTTCCGCCCGTTCGAGCACACGCCGCAGCGGCCCGCCCGCCTCGCCGAACCGGCCGCTCAGCGCGGCCAGCATCCCGGCCCGGAAGTCGTCGTGACCGGGTGCCGTGGCGCGGGGGCCCCGGTCGAGGGCGACCAGGCAGGAGGGGACGTCACCGGCGGCCCACGCCGCCTCCATGGCGGCGAACCGGGCCCCGTCGGCGCTCTCCGGGTCGTAGGGACCGAGCAGGGCGGCCGCCAGCAACAGCGCCTCGTGGGCGTCGCCCACCGGTCCGTCGCGCAGGGCGAGGGTGCCGCGCACGAGTTCGGCGCCGCCCCGCACCGCGTCGTGGCCGGCCGCCCCCTCCCGGGCCGCGGCCAGCAGCTCCCGCGCCCGGCGTGGGCGGCCGCCCAGCCTGGCGTACTCCGCGGCGGCCGTCAGCCGGGCCGCGCGGGTGCCGTCACCGGCCGTCAGGTCGGCGGCGCGGGCGAACGCCCAGGACCGCTGGAGGGGCTCGGCCCGTACCTCCGGGGCGGCCGCCGCGGACGCGAGCTCGGCGGCGAGCAGCGTGTCGGGACCGTCGGCGGCCATGGCCCGGTGCGACAGGTGGGCCAGCCGGTGGCCTTCCCCGTCGAGGGCGGCGGCGAGCAGCGCGTGGGCCGCGCGCCGGCGGGCGAGCGGGGCTCCCCGGTGGACGGCACGGCGCACCAGCGGGTCGTCGAACCGGACGCGGTTCCCCGTGCTGCGCGCCACGCCCGCCAGTTCGGCGGGGTCCAGCGCGGCCGGATCGAGGCCGGCGGCGCGGGCGGCGCGCAGCACCAGGGCCGCGTCGGCGCCGCAGCCGTCCGGGTGGTGCTCGTGGGCCGCGGCCACCAGGAGCAGCAGGTCGCGGGTGGCGGGCGGCAGTTCGGTCAGGCGGCCGCCCACGACCCGCGTCAGGGTGGGTCCGTCCGCGAGCGGCCGGGGCAGTGGGGCGTGCCCGGAGAGCTGGGCGGGCGACAGCCGGGCGGTGAGGGCGGTGAGGAGGGCGGGGTTGCCCTCGGCCTCGCGCAGGAGCTCCTCGCGCACGGGCGGGTCGGCGGCCCGGTCGGTCAGCTCGTCCAGCAGGGCGCCCGCCGCGTGGTCGGGAAGCGGGCGGAGGCGGAGGAGGGGAAGCCCGGCGAAGTCGGGTGCGGAGGCCCGGTGCGCCGCCACCGACAGCAGCAGGCCGACACCCGGCAGTGAGTCGATGCGGCGGGCGGCGAAGCCCAGGGCCGCACGCGAGGGCGGGTCCCACAGGTGTGCGTCGTCGACGCAGACGAGGAGGGGCCGTTGTGCGGCCGTGTGCCGCAGCAGGTCGAGGAGGCCGGTGGGCGGCAGGGCGGTGTGCAGGAGGGTGGGGGGCGGGACGGCCGTGCCGGGGGCGGAGCTGAGCAGCGCGTGCACGCCGCTGTGGGCGAGGTGGCGCTCGGCGGGTGCGGCCCGGGTGTGCAGGACGGGCCCCGCGGTGAAGTCGTGTACCGCCCGGTCGAGGAGGGCGGTTCGTCCCAGGCCGGGTTCCCCGGTGACGAGCAGCACTCCCGGCCGGCCGGCGGGCAGGTGTTCCGACAGGGCGGCCGCGGCGTCCAGTTCGGCGTCGCGGCCGAACAGTCGCGGCGGGGTCCGGGTGGTCGTCTTCGTGGGCACACCGTCACGTTACTTGCGCGTAACGAGCGCCGGAAGCCTTGCGTCCACCGGGTGGGCGGGGCCTCTGTAGCCGCTTTGACCTGCGGAGAGGCCCGCCGGATGGGCGCGCTCCCAAAGGCGGCGGCGCAACTCTGTGCCCGTGCACAACGCTCGCCGGTGGCGGCCGCGCGTGGGCCGCGACCGCCACCGGCCCCGAGGGAAAGGGGCGTCCGTCAGGAGGTGTGCGGGCAATTGCCGCGGTACTCCTCGATGGTGAGGCTCGGACGCGGGAGCGGGCACAGGAACTGCTCGTAGCGGGTGTCATTGTCGATGAACCGCTTGAGCCACGAAACGCTGTACTTGGCGATGGTGGTGTCCGAGGTGTTGGGCGTGAAGTGGGACGCGTTGTTCAGTTCCAGGTACGCCTTGTCGAGCGTCGACGGCAGCGACTCGTAGAACGGCTCGGAGTGAGAGGAGACCGGTGCCACCGTGTCGCCGTCCGCTCCGACGATCAGCGTGGGCGTTCTGAGTTCCGGCCACGTCTTGTCGGTGTTCCAGCCGGTGAGCGGTATCGCGGCCTGGAGGGACGGCCGGCTCTTCGCCGCCTCCAGCGAACCACCGCCACCCATCGAGTGCCCCATGACGCCGAGCCGGGTGCTGTCGACACGGCTCCTGACCGTGCTGCGCTGCGTCAGGTGGTCCAGCGCGGCGAGCAGCTGGCGGCCCCGGCTGTCGGGCTGGTCGAGGGTGGTGATCGTGTCGATGGTGAAGACGACGAACCCCTGCGAGGCCAGGCGCGGTCCGAGCCAGGCGATGGACGACTGGGTGCCGGTGAAGCCGGGGGAGATCGCCACCGCCCCGAACGTACCGTCGCTGGTGGTGGTCGGGTAGTAGATCGTGCCGCCGCCGAAGCCGCCGGCGCTCAGCGACGAGACGGTGGTCTGTGACACCGCGTAGGGACCGCGCACGGCCTCGATGCTCGCGGTGGTGGGGGCGGGGCCCCGCTCGTAGGGGTTGTCCGCCGCCCGGGCGCCCGTGGTCATGGCGCTGCTGAGACCGGCGACGGCCAGGAGCGCCACCGCGCCGGCGGTGAACGGCCGGTGGCGGCGCGTGCGCACCGCCGCGGGGGCGGGGGTGGGGGGTGCGCTGCTGCTGTGCTGGGACACGACGGAGTCGTCCTCTCTGTCGCCGGCGGACGCGTCCCGGTGCGGCCGGGTCCACGCCCGCCGTGGCGGGTGGGGGTGCCCACTGTCACGGCGTCCTCGGCGGTCCGGCATCGGTGTAATCACCGGCCTCGGCCGAGGAAAAATCCAGGCGCGGAGCCCGCGCGGATTTGCGAAAATGACCGGGATGAACAATGTGGAGCGTTTCCGGTCGGCGACGATCGCCTGGGCGGCGGGCGGTGCCGACGCACGCGCGGCCGCGGCCCACGCGCGGGAACTGGCCGCGCGCGTCCGGCCGGAGAAGGTCGTCCTCGTCGAGGGCCCCAGCGACCGGGTCGCGGTCGAGGCCCTGGCCGCGCGCCTGGGCCGGAACCTGGACGCGGAGGGGTTCCCGGTCGTTCCGCTCGGCGGCGTGACGAGCATCGGACGGTTCCTGGAGGTGCTCGGGCCGCAGGGGCTCGGCCTCGGGGTGGCCGGGCTGTGCGACGCGGCGGAAGAGCGCTGGTTCCAGCGCGGGTTGGAGCGGGCCGGGCTCGGGAGCGCCCTCGACCGGTCCGCGATGGAGCGGTGCGGCTTCCATGTGTGCGTCGCCGACCTGGAGGACGAGCTGATACGGGCCCTGGGCGCCGAGACGGTCCGCCAGGTCATCGCCGACGAGGGTGAGTGGCGCCCCTTCCGGACCTTCCAGAACCAGCCCGCGCAGCGGGAGTGGACCGTCGAGCGGCAGTTGCACCGCTTCATGGGGACCCACAGCGGCCGCAAGGCGCAGTACGCGCGGGCACTCGTCCGGCGACTGGATCCTGCGGAAATCCCCCGCCCACTGGCACGTCTCCTCACGGACACGGCGGCCTGACCGAAACCGCCTCCAGGGCCTGATCACCCCCGCGTCCACGGCCGTCGCCGCCACGGGCCGTCACCGCTCTCGCCGGCCCCGCCGCCGACCGTGCGGACGGGCGGACACACCGCCGTTTCCCGTGCCCTCCCCTGTCGTTGGTCTATGACAGCGGCACGAGACGGAGGGGCGCACGTGCGCGGACGTTGGGCGTTGGTGTGGGCACTGTGCGGGGTGGTGACCGTCGTACTGGTCACGGTGTGGGGAGGAGTGAGCAACGACACCATGTCGACGGGCAGTTCCGTCCTGTCGGCCGTCATCACTCTCTTCGGCGTGCTGTCCGTCTGGGCATGGCGCCGTGACCCCGCGCGAGGCCGTTCCCGTACGGAGCAGCTCACCGAGGCGCAGGATGCGCTGGCGCGGCTGGTGGAGCGCCAGTGGCGCCAGGAGGCCCGGCTGCGGCGGCTGTTCGATCCGGCGCCGCTGCCCGTGGTCTGGTCGGACGCCACGACCGACGGGATCGGTGACCCCGCGCATACGATCGGCGGGACGGTCTCCTGCCGTGCCGACCGGATGGACGAGCCGGCGTCGGCGTTCCGCCGGCTGCCCACCCGCCGTCTGGTGGTGCTGGGCGGGGCCGGGTCCGGCAAGTCCACGTTCACGGTGGTGCTCGCGTTGGGCCTGCTGCGGTCCCGGCAGGGCGACGAGGCCGTACCGGTGCTGCTGTCCGCGGCCGGCTTCGACCCCGAGCACGAGAGCGCAGACCGCTGGCTGTGCCGCCGCATCGCCGCCGACTATCCGGCCCTGACCGATCCGGAGACGTACGGCCCGAGCGCCATCGAGGACCTCCTCGCCGGACGCCGGGTGCTGCCGGTCGTCGACGGCCTGGACGAACTCCCCGACACCACCCGGGCCGCCGTCGTCAAGGCCCTCGACGACGATCTCGACGCCGATGCGCCGGTGGTCCTGACCAGTCGCACCGACGCGTACACGGCCGCCGTGGCCGCCGGCGAGGCACTGACCGGAGCGGCGGTGGTCGAACCCGCTCCGGTGAACGCGGCCGACGCCCTCGAACTGCTGCGGGCGGCACGGCCGGCCCACTGGAGCGGCCTGGCCGACCATGTGGCGCAAGCGCCCCGGGGGCCGGTCGCCCAGGCCCTGTCCAGTCCCCTGATGGTGGCTCTCGCCCGGACGGTGTACGCCGACGCCGATCCGGCCGGGCTCCAACGGCTCACGACCACGGAGGCCGTCGAGGACCATCTGCTGGACGCCCTCATCCCCACCGTCTACGCCCGGGCCCGGCGCCGGGGCACCCGCGGGGCGCGCCCGTGGAGCCCGGAGTGCGCCCACCGCTACCTCGCCCACCTGGCGGCCGGTCTGGAACGCCAGGGCACCTACGACCTCTCGTGGTGGCGGCTCCACCGCTGGGTACCGGCACTGGCCCACACCTGGTCCCGCGCCCTCCTGTGGACGGTCGCGCTGCTCGGCCTCACGCTGCTGGGCTACGCGCTGAGCGGCCTCGTGCCCGGGCTCCCGCCGCGCGATCCCGCTGCGGCGTCCGGGTACGCGCTGGGCGCGGCGGCCGCCGTGCCGGTCATGTGCGGGTTCGCGGCGTGGTGGGCCGGCCACCGGGGCGCCGCGGCGCACGGGCTGCCCGGCCTCGTCCTGACGGCGGTGTGCGGGGGTACCGCCTTCGCGGTTCCCGATGTGGTGCTCGGCCGGACGGCCGATCCGCCGGGGTGGTACGTCGTCGGGTCCGTCGCCGTCGTGGGGTTCGCCTTCCTCCTGGTCCTTCGCACCACGGGGCTCCCGGTGCCACCGCACCTGCCCAGCCGCGGCACGCTCACCACCCGGCACTGGCGGCACCGTCTGCCGCGTGCGGTGGGCGTGTTCGCCGGCACCACCGTCCTCACCGGAGCCGCGCTCCGTCTCTACACCCTCGTGGTGCCGCCGGCGTCGCCCTCCCCCGGCCACCCGGCCGGGGCACCGGAGCTGCCCTGGGCGTACGGGCTGACCATGGGCGCCGTCCTCGGCGCGGTGCAGGCCGTGCTCTACTGGATGCGCGGCACGACGGCCGCCGACGACCTCATCACCCCGGCCTCCGCCGTCCGGGCCGACCGGCTGGTCACTCTCGTCGGCGCGGGCCTCGGGATTCTCCTCGTCACCCTTCCGCTGGATCTCGTGCTGATCCTGGAGGCGGGTTCCCCGTCCCCCGGGACGGTTGCCGTCGACGTGCTCCTGCCGGCGGTCGTCCTCGTCGTGTTCGTCGGCCCGACCGGGCTGGTGCTCGCACTGGCCTCGTCCTCGTGGCCGCACTACACCGCCGCGCGTCTGGTGCTGGCCGCGCGCGGGCGGCTTCCGTGGCGGCTCCAGGCCTTCCTTGCAGACGCCCACCGCCTGGGGGTCCTGCGCCAGGTCGGTCCCGTCCACCAGTTCCGCCACGCCCGCCTGCAGCAGCGCGTCGCCCGGCACGGCGGGCTGCCCCGGCCGCGCACGGCTCCGTGGGAGTCCGGTGCTCCGTCCCGCCGTTGACTCGCCGGTCCCAACCGGCTGGTCACCGGCGGTTTCCCGGGGCGCGGCGCGAAGGGCAACAGGAAACCCGTTCACCCCGCCGGGCGTCGTGGACAGTCTGGACTCGTCAGCACGACCGCAAGACCCAGCAAGGGGGAAACGTGCGCAAGGTGAAGATCATGAGGACCGTCGCGGCTCTCGCGCTCGCCGCCGGGACGATGACCACGGTCACCGCCACCCAGGCCACGGCCGCGGAGGCCGCCGCCAGCCACGGCTGCCCGTCCGGGAACGTCTGCCTGTACCCGGGTGCCGGCTGGAACAACGACCGGCCGACCCACCGGTACTACACGTACGGGGCCCACAACCTCAGCAACATGTACGGCACCTACCGCATCTACAACAATCAGACCGGCGGTGCCACCATGCGCACCTGCACCGGCTACAACGGCACCGGCTGTCAGGGCTACCTCCCGGCCGGCTACTACATCGACAAGGACATGACGCCGATCAACTCCATCACCCTCCAGCCGTAACCCCGGGCCTCCCGGCCTCGTGGACAGCTTCCGGAGTCGCCCCCCAGGCGGCTCCGGAAGTCTTGTTTCCGCCACAGAGGGCGAACGACTTGGTCGGCTGTCGGACCCCGGCTGTAGCCTGGGCCCCTGTCATCTCACAATCTGGGCGCACCTTGCCATGGGGGATGCTTTGGGGGATCCGGACCGCGGACGGAAGACCGACCGTCCGCACGAGTTGCCCGACGACGCCGCGGTGTCCTTTTCCGCGCGGTTGAGACGTCTGCGGCTGCAACGCGGGCTGTCGCTGGCCGATCTGGCACGACAGACGCATTACAGCAAGGGCTATCTGAGCAAGATCGAGACCGGCGCGAAGCGGGTGACCATCGATGTCGCACGCCGTTGCGACCAGGTTCTGCGGGCGGACGGTGAGCTGGTGCGCCTGGTACAAGAGGCACCGGCGCGCCGACCACCGCACGAGGAGCGGCCGGACGCCCATTGCCCCTACCGGGGCCTGTCGGCGTTCACCGCGCAGGACGCGGGGTGGTTCTTCGGCCGGGAGCGGGCGACGGCCGCACTCGTCGAGCGGGTTTTCGAACGGATCGGCAGTGGACCCCTGTTGCTGGTGGCTCCCTCGGGCGCCGGGAAGTCGTCGCTGCTCAACGCCGGTCTGGTACCGGCTCTCCGGCGCAGTGGCGGGTTCCCGATGCCGGGGGCCGACGGGTGGCCGGTGGTGATGTTCACGCCCACCGCGCAGCCGCTGCAGGAGTTGCTGGACTGCACCGCGAAAGTCGTGGGGAGTGACCTCGGGCTCGACGCGCGGCAGTTGTGCGACCGGCCGGAGGCGTTGCTCGAAGCGGTCCACCGGCTGACCGGCGGGCGGGTGCCCGACGGCCCGGGGGCGGTGGACGGCCGGCCGGCGCCGGAGCCCGGGGACCGGCGGCAACCGCCGGTCCGTCCGGTACTGATCGTCGACCAGTTCGAGGAGCTGTTCACCCTCTGCCCCGACGAGGACGAGCGGCGCGCGTTCGTACGGGTGCTCACCAAGGTCGCCACGTCCCGGCCGCAGTCCACCGGGTACGACGCCGCGGTCGTGGTGATCGGCGTGCGGGCCGACTTCACCGGGCGGTGCCTGGACCTCCCCGAGCCGGCCTCGCTCTTCACGGAGGGGCTGTTCGTGCTGCCCCCGATGTCCGTGGCGGAAATGCGCGAGTCCATCACCCGCCCGGCCCGACTCGCGGGAGTCACGCTCGAACCGGGACTGGTGCAACTGCTGCTGCGGGACGCGGGTCTGCGGGACGAGACGGGTGCGGCGGGGCCCGGACACACCCCCGAGCGGGCGCCGTCCGGTGCCCTGCCCCTGGTGTCGCACGCGCTGATGGCCACGTGGCAGCGGCGCGAGGGCGCCACGCTGACCGTCGCCGGGTACGAGGACACCGGCGGTATCCAGGGTGCCGTCGCGCGTACCGCCGAGGATGTGTTCGCCCGCCTCTATCCGGCCGAGCAGCGGACCATTCGCCGCATCCTGGTGCGGCTGGTCCACGTCACGGACGGTACGGGAGCGACTCGGCGCCGGATGAGCCGGACCGCGCTGCTGGAGCAACTGGCGGACGCGGAGGGCGCGGACGCCGCGCTGGACGCCTTCGTACGGGCGCGGCTGATCACCATGGACAGCAACACGGTCGAGATCACGCACGAGGCCCTGCTGCACGCCTGGCCCCGGCTGCACGGCTGGATCCACGCCGACCGGGCCGGGCTGCTCATCCACCAGCAGTTGGCGCACGCCGCCGAGGACTGGGAGCGCGAGGGGCGCGACCCGTCCGCCCTCTACCGCGGGACCCGGCTGGCCACCGTGCGCTCCTGGGCCGACGAGCTGGACGGCGCGAGCCGGCTCGGCCCCCGCGAAGCGGCCTTCCTGCGCGCCAGCCTCGCGGAGGAGGACGGCCGGGTCGCCCAGGCCCGGCGTCAGGTCCGATGGCAGCAGCGGATGCTGGCCACGCTCGTGGTCCTGCTGGCCGTCGCCCTGACCGCCGGGGGTGTGGCGTACCAGCAGCGGGCGGGCGCCCTCGACCAGGAGCGGGTGGCCCGCTCTCAGGCACTCGCCGTGCGGTCCACGTCCCTGGCCGCCGGTCAGCCGGAGGCCTCCATGCTGCTGGCCGAGGAGGCCTACCGTACGGAGGCCACGACCGAGGCGCGCGGGGCGCTGCTGAGCACCCAGTCGCAGCCCTTCTCCGCCCGGCTCGCCGGGCACGGCGGACCGGTCAACGCGGTGGCTTTCGCGCCGGGTGGCGGGCTGCTGGCGTCGGCGAGTTCGGACGGCACGGTGCGGCTGTGGAGTGTGGCGGACCGCCGGACGACCGCGACCTTCGCGGTCCCGGGGCGGGTACGCGCGGTCGCGTTCGGCGCGGGCGGGCGAACGCTCGCGGTGACGTCCACGGACGGGCCCGTACGGCTCTGGAACACGACCGGCCGGCGGGCGGGGGCGGGGGTTTCGCTGCCCGCGTCCACCAAGGGCGCGCGGGCCGTGGCGTTCGCGCCGCGCGGGCGGACGCTGGCGGTCGCGGCGGCCGACGGCACCGTCCAGCTCTGGGACGTCTCGTGGGGCGCCTCCGGGGACGCGGCCGGTGCCCGGCCCCGGCTCGTCGCGTCCCTGACCGGCCACGACGGCAGGGTCAACACCCTGGCCTACGCCCCCGACGGGCAAACGCTCGTGTCGGCCGGCGCCGACCGGACCGTACGGCTGTGGGACACGGACCGCGGCCGTGCGCTGGCCGTTCTGAGCGGGCACACGGACGAGGTGCTGGGAGCCGCGTTCGCCCCGGACGGGCGGACGGTCTCCACCGGGGGCGTGGACCGGACGGTGCGGATGTGGGACGTCGCCGCCCGCCGCTCCGTGCGGGCGCTGACGGGGCACGACGACGACATCAACGCGGTCGCCTACACGCCCGACGGCACGATGGTGGTCAGTGCGGGCGGTGACGGGACGACCCGGTTGTGGGACGTGCGCAGCGGCCGGCCGACGGCGACGCTGACCGGACACACCGACTATGTGCAGGGGGTGGCGGTGGACCCGGGCGGGGCGGTGCTCGCCACGGCCGGGTTCGACCAGTCCGTGGTGCTCTGGGACCTCCGGGGTTCGGTGCTGACGTCGCGTCCGTTCACGGAGGTCTGGCAGGCGGCGTACAGCCCGGACGGGAAGCTGCTGGCGACCGCCGACGCCGATCACACGGTGCGGTTGTGGGACGTGGCGGGGCGCCGGGTGCTGGCGACGTTCACCGGTCACCGCGAGAGGGTGTTCTCGGTGGCGTTCGCGCCCGACGGCCGGACGCTGGCGTCGGCCGGTTCCGACGGTGCGGTGCGGCTGTGGGACGTGGCCGCGCGCCGTCCCCTGGCGACGCTCACCGGTACGAACGGGGACGTGTTCTCGGTGGCGTTCGCCCCGGACGGGCGGACGCTGGCGTCGGCGGGTTCCGACCGTACGGTCCGCCTGTGGGACGTCGCCGCGCGCCGCCAGCTTGCGGTGCTGTCCGGTCACAGCGACTTCGCCAATGACGTCGCGTTCAGTCCCGACGGGCGGGTACTGGCGAGCGCCGGTGACGACCTGGCCGTACGGCTGTGGGACGTGGCCGCGCGCCGGTCGCTGGCGACGCTCAGGGGCCATACGGGCGCGGTGCGGGGCGTGGCGTTCGGGCCGGACGGGCGGATGCTCGCGAGCAGCGGCAACGACGGGACGGTACGGCTGTGGGACACCCGGCTGCGCCGCTCCGTGGGGACCCTGACCGGTCACACGGGCTCCGCGCGGGGCATCGCCTTCTCCCCGGACGGGCGGACGCTGGCGAGCAGCGGCAACGACCGGACGGTCCGGTTGTGGGACGTGGCCGAGCGCCGGTTGTGGGCGGCTCTGACGGGTCATACGAACGCGGTGTGGGGCATCGCGTTCTCCCACGACGGGCGGACGGTGGCCAGCAGCAGCAACGACGGCACGGTGCGCCTGTGGAACCTGGACGTCGGGGCCCGGCTGGCGGAGATCTGCCGGGTGCGGCAGCGGATCGGCCCCAAGGAGCGGGAGACGCTGATGCCGGGTCTCCCCGTGTCCCCGGGCCGTGCGTGTGCCGGGCGCTGACGCGCCGGCCGCCAGGGGTTTCCCGGGGGGTTTCCCGTTTCCCGTCCGGGTGGGGTGACGCGGGAGTCTCGACGCGCGGCCGCCACCGCCAGCAGGCTGCTGTCCCGCAGGCACGTCCAGAGAGAACGAGGGTCCCGCATGCTTCGCCGCTCCCGTCTCATCGGCACACTCATCGGATTGCTCGCCCTCCTCCTCTGGGCCCCGCCGCCCTCTTCGGCGGCCGCCGACGGCACCTGTGCCGTGCGCGCTCCGGGAGCCTCCCCGGCGGCGGAGCGCGCCGTGGCCGCCGCGTGCGCGCAGGTGGCCGCGGGCGTCTGGTACACGTGGGGCGGCGGGCACGGCCCGAAGCCCGGTCCCACGTACGGGCAGGTCGACCCGACCGACCCGGCCAGCGAACACGACCCGGAGCGGCTGGGCTTCGACTGCTCGGGTCTGGTCCGTCACGCCTACGCGGAGGCCACCGGATCGGACATCCTCAACGGGGTGGCCGCCGGCCAGTACTACACGCACCGTGCCGCCGAGCGCTTCACCGCCGCGCAGGGCCTCGCGCCGCTGGTACCCGGGGACCTGCTGGTGTGGGGCACCTCCCAGAAGCTGCACCACATCGCCATCTACCTGGGTGACGGCACGATGGTGGAGGCGAGGCAGTCGGGCACCAGGCTCATGGTCGGCGACGTCCGGCTGGGCGGCGACTATTACGGTGCCGTGCGCGTCGACACCGGCCCGGTGAAGGGCCATGTCTTCCGGACATGGGGCTCCGGTGTGTGGACCAAGGCCGAGCCGTCCACCAAGGCCGCGCGCGTCTACGCCTTCCCCGGGCCGACGACGATCCGCATCCAGTGCCAGAAGCGCGCGGAGACGGTCACCTCCGAGGGCTACACCAACGACGCCTGGTCCTACCTGCCCGACTACAAGGCCTGGATGACCAATATCTACATCCAGGGACCCGCGTGGCTGAAGGACGTCCCCACCTGCGCCTCCTGAGGCCCCGGCCCGCTGTCCGCACCAGTGACCGTCACGGGGGTCGGCCACTGGTGCGGACGGTGTTTCAGGGGCGGTAGCGCAGGGGGTGATCGGCGGGGACCTCGGTGAGCACGATGCGATGGCCGTCCGGGTCGGCGATCCACATCTCGATCAGGCCCCAGGGCTCCCGCACCGGTGGCCTCAGCACCCGCACACCGCGCTCGGTCAACTCCGTGTGGGCCCCTGCGCAGTCGGCCACCTGCATCCACAGCTGCAGGGTGTTCGCCGGCGGCTCCTCCGAGCGCCCGGACACCTCGAGGAACCCGCCGCCCAGGAAGTAGACGGTTCCCCGCTCCGGGCCGGTTCCGAATTCCCGGTAGACGGCGAGGCCGAGGGTCTCACCGTAGAAGACGCGTGAGGCGTGCGGATCACGGGGACGCAGCAGGACCCTGCTGCTCAATACGTGCACCATACCCGGACCTTACGCCCGGTGACCGGCTCCGGAGGCTTCGTCGAGTCGGTCGTGCTCGTCGTCCGTGACCTGCCTGCCGGAGGACGGCAGCAGGTGCGGGATGCCGTCGATGAGGGGGTACAGGCGGCGCAGACGCGGGTTGTACAGGGCGTCGCCGCCGTGGACGAGGGTGAGCGGGCCCTTGTCCAGGGGGCAGACCAGGATCTTCAGCAGCGGGTCATCGGGCTTCATGGCGCGCCTCTTTCGGTTCTGGGGTGGTCTGGAACGACAGCGCGAGGAGTACGGACACCGCCAGAAGGGCCCCCGCCAGGAGCAGGGCCAGACGCAGTGGTTCCCCGGGCAGCGACTCGCCGAACGCGAGGGTGCCCAGGGTCGCGGTGTACAGGCATGAGGTCGTGGTGCAGACCGGCACGACCAGTGAGGCGCGGCAGCGTTGCAGGGCCGTCTGGGACAGCACCAGCCCACCGGCGCCCGTGATCAGCAGCAGGTACGGGTACGGGGTGGCCGCGAGCGAGAGGGCGGAGGCGAGCGGCGCGTCCGGGGCGAGCCGCGCGGAGATGCCCTTGATCGCCAGGGAGCTCACTCCGTAGATCAGGCCGACGGCGACGGCGTACGCGATGCCCGTGGGGGGTGCGGCGTGACGGCGACGGCCCATGCGGCGCTCGGCGCCCGCGTACAGCCAGAAACCGGCGACGAGGGAGACGCCGCCGAGGGCGAGGACGGACCCGGTGGACGCCGTGTCGCCCACCGTGTCCGCGTCGGGGCGCAGTGAGGCGACCACCATGAGCAGTGCGGCGAGGATCCCGGCCGTGGCGTACCGCTCACGTGGGGACAGGCGTTCACCGAGGACGAGGGAGGACAGCAGGAGCAGCAGGACGAGACCCGACACGAACAGCCCTTGCGCGGCGGCCATCGGCAGCGTCCGGTACACCACGAGCTGGGCGGCGAATCCGGCCGCCAGGGCCAGGGAGCCGCCGATCCACAGGGGGCTGCCGAGCAGCAGCCGCACCAGGCGCAGGGGGCGGCGCAGGTCGAGCGAGGGGATCCCGGACAGGGCGCGCTTCTCCAGGACGAATCCGGAGCTGTAGAGGACGTTCGCGGACAACGCGGCCGCGACGCCCCACCACATCGCGCTCATCACCGGGCGCGCCGGGCGTGCGCCAGCAGGATCGAGGCGGCGCCCGGCATCGCGCAGGCCACCCGGTCCAGGGGGCGCAGCGGCCGGGGTACGCCGTGGAAGGGGGCGCCGGCGAGGCGGACGACCTGGAACCCGGACGCGGTGAGGAATTCCTTGAGGGCGCGGGCGGTGTAGAGGCGCAGGTGGCCCACCACCTCCGAGCCGGGCCGGCCGTGGATGCCGCGCAGGCTGACCTCGGAGAACACCGGCTGGACGCCGGCGAGGAGGAGGGCCCGGTTGTACCAGGCGGCGAGGTTCGGCGTGGAGAGCATCAGATGGCCGCCGGGGGCCAGGACGCGGCGCAGTTCGTCGAGAGCGCCGTCCGGGTCGACGAGGTGCTCGACGACCTCGCTGAACAGGACCGCGTCCGCCGACCCGTCGGCGAACGGCAGTCGGCCGCTGCCGAGTTCGGCGCGCACGACGGTACCGATGCGGGGCGCCGCCCGGCGCAGCGCGTCGTGCGACCAGTCGACGCCGATGATCCGGTGGCCGGGCAGCAGGCGGGCGGCGACGGCGGCCGCGGTGCCGTCGCCGCAGCCGACGTCGAGGACCGTGGCGCCGGTCCGGCCGTGCAGCGCGTCGGCGAGCATCCGTGCCTGACGGAGGCTGCGGGCGTTTCCGGAGGCGACGGGGACGGCGGGGTTCTCGTAGAAGTCACGCAGGCCGCCCGGGGGCCGCACGGTGGTGGTCATGGGGGTGGCTCCCTCGTCCGGTGGAACGTTCACGCGTCTGAGCCGGTCGGGCCGGTGGCGTCGAGGTGCTCGGCGAACAGGTCGCGCAGCCGGGTGCCATCGTCCGGGCCGAGCAGTGCGGCCGACCAGCGCAGTGCGAGGTGGAGCCGGCCCCCGGTGCTGGCCGTGGTGACCGTCAGCCCGCGCGGCATGCGCGCCGGGGCGGAGAACCAGACGGCTTGTGCGGCGCCCGCGCCTTCACCGAAGTCGAGCGGGTAGGGGATCCGGCCGATGTTGCTGAGCAGGGTGGTGGACGTCCAGGGGGCCAGGGCGCGGCGGGCCGCGCGTGCCATCGTGGCGCGGACGGCCACCGGCAGGACGGGCGCGGTCAGCAGCGTGGCGCCACGGCCGAGCTGGGGGCGGTGCAGGGCCTTGAGGGCACGGGTACGGGCGGCGGTCAGCCGGAGCAGGTCGGCGGTGGGCAGGTTCAACTCGTCGGGGGTGAACGGGACTTCCACCAGGCGGGTGCCGTTGCCGATGGGCATGTCCATCCCGCGCGGCCGGTCGTCCACGGGCATGGTGATCCGCAGCGGGCGCGGCGGTGTGCCCCGTCCCCGGTTCCACCGGGCGATGGTGCGCGCGGTGGCCACCATGAGCTGGTCGTTGACGGTGTACGGGGCGCTCTTGGGACGCCCCGGTACGGCGAGTTCGGCGACCAGCATGCCGTTGGCGTGCCCGGCTCCCGGGGTGCCCCGGGCGACCCTCGCCACCCTGGCGAACCCGGTGCCGCCGGTCTCGGTGAACAGGCCGCGCGGTGCCCCGTCGGCCGGTGGGCGCACGGGAGGGGCCTGGGGCGAGTTGTCCCGGCCGCCGTAGAGTTCCGCCGCGGTCGCGAGTACCCGCAGGCAGGCGGGGCCGTCCAGTGCCGTGTGGTTGACGGTGAGCAGCAGGACGCGGTCGATGATCTCCAGGCGGACCGGTGGGGACGAGGTGAGGGGTGGTGCCTCGCTCAGGGCCCGTCGCCGCGCCCGGTCCAGCGCGCCGGGGTCCGATCCCGGTACGGAGACGACCTCCGTGCCCGGGTCGGGGCCGGTGGTGAGCTCCCATTCGTACCGCCTCCGGTACCAGGGGCCGGGGGCCTCGCGCATCAGGATGCGCGGGTGGCGCCGGAGTGCCTCGGTGAACGCGGTGCGCAGCCGTGTGGCGTCGGGGCGGCCCGGGAGGTGCACCTCGATGTGGACGGTCTCCGGCTCCTGGGGGGTCAGGCAGTGCCGGGTCACCTCGTCGACCGTGGAGAAGGGCACCCGGGGCCGCGGCTCGGCCCCGCCCTGCCGGGCCGGGTGGTGGTGCAGTGCCGTCATCGGCCGTTCCCCTCTGTGCGTGGGTGTCCGGCGGGAGGGCGTCGTCGCCGTGGCAGCGGGGCGGTGGGCGGATCGGGTTGCGGGACCGGCGCGTTCGGGGGCGCCGTGTCCGGAGCCGGTCGCGGGACCGGCGCGGTCCGGGGCGCCGTGTCCGGACCCGGTCGCGGGACCGGCGCGGTCCGGGGCGTCCGCCCGGCTTTCCGGGTGGTCACCACGGCGGCCACCACCGCCGTCACGGCGAGGAATTGGGCCACCGGCCCGAACGCCCCCTCCCGTGCCGACGGCAGGGCACCGGCTTCCCAGGCGGCCACGAGCCCCGCCCCGCCCATCGCGAGCAGTGCCACGGGCACCAGCAACGAGCGCCGCAGGTGCGCGGCCACGGCCAGGACCGGTACGACGAGCGCCGCCCATCCGGCGACGAGCGCGACCACCACCGTCAGCGCCGCCACCCCCAGCACGGCGCCCGGCGCGGGGGGCTCGTCCGGCTCGACGGCACCGCTCCGGCCCCGCCCGAGGACCAGCACCAGCCCCACGAGCAGCAGGACGCCGGCCGCGCCGCCGACCAGACCCACGACGTACCACCGTGCCGGGGCGAACTCCAGCCGGACCGTGCCGCCTTCTCCCTCGGGGACGAGGAAGCCCTGCTGCCAGCCGTCGATGCGTACCGGTGTCAGTTCACGCCCTTCCAGGGTGGCCCGCCAGCCGTCGTTGTGGTTCTCGAAGAGCTGGAGGTACGAGGCCGGGCCGGCGCCCACCTCCACGCTGCGCCGGTCGCCGGACCAGTCGCCGGTGGTCAGGGTGCGCCGGTCCGCCGGTCCGGCCGGCCGGGGTGCGGTGCCACGGACGAGGCTGAGGTCGGTGATGGCGAGGGGCCCGGTGTCGCCCGCCTCCACGCGGTGCGTGCCCGCGGTCAGCCGGGCGGTGCCGTCGCGTTCGGCGCCCGCGCACAGGGACACGTCGACCGGGCGGCGCTGCGTGAGGTCGCGGACCTTGCCGCGGGCGGCCGTCGCGTGGAGCGTGCCGTCGAGGGACAGGACGGGCCCCTGGCCGCAGGGCAGCGCGAAGGTGGTGTCGGGGTCGGGTTGCGGCACCCGGTACGCGTCGAGTGCCGGTACGTAGACCTCGCTGAGCCCGACCGGGAGTTGCAGCCGGCCGTCGGCGACCGGGTTGTGCAGGGTCAGGGGTGCGGTCCGCGTCACGGTGATGTCGAGCCGGTCGGTCCTGATCGGCTGGAAGCGGGCGAGGCCGTTCTCGTCCACGGAGGCGGTCGCCGCGCCGTCCGGTGAGCTGATCTCCACCTGCTGGGCGCGGGTCGACAGACCTCCGGCGGGTGCGAAGACGATCTCCCCGACCGCACGCTTCTCCGGCCACCGCAGGTGGATCACCGCCCGTTCCCCGGCGATCCACGCCGTGGTGAGGTCGCCGTCGACGAGGTTGCGCGGGCTGAGGGAGGAGCCGAGCCTGGCCGTCGAGTCGGCGGTGGCGGTGAGCTTCCTGCGCTGCTCGGGCGCCAGCCGGTACAGCAGTCGGTCCAGCGCTTCGCCCGGTACGGGCAGCGCGGTCGCCCGCAGGGCGTACGCGCCGTCCGTCCGCGTCAGGAACTGCCGGTGCAGCCCGACTTCGGCGGACGCGGGTGACAGCCCACCGGGGTCGCTCCCCCGGTGCAGGGAGTAGACCTCCTGCGGCGCACTGTCCTCCGCCGCGGCGTCCTCCGGGAGTGCCAGCAGCCGTGTGACGGTGACACCGGGGATGTCGACGGACGAGAAGCCCGCTCCGATCAGGCCGGGTGCGCCCTGCTGGGCGCCCTCAATGGTGATCTTCAGGTAGCCGCTCTCCCCCGCTGGTATCCGTAGCGTCTGCGCTCCGCCGCCCGGCCGGAGCGCGCTGACCTCACTGCCGCGCTCGGTCTCCACGCGTACGGAGGTGGCCGCCGCGCGCAGTCCGCCGGAGGGAAGCGGCGTCAGCCGTATCGACCCGGGCAGGGACAGGTCGCGTTCGAAGTCGATACGGAGCCACTGCCCGACCGGGGAGTCGGCGCTGCCCTCGGTCCAGGCGGTGTCGGGGTTGCCGTCGAAGGCGTTCACCGGGTCGTACTGCGGGAGGTGGAACAGCCAGTTGCCGCTGCTGGACGCGGTGACCGAGGCCGCTCCGCGCAGCACGGCCGTCGTCTGGTGGCGGGGGTCGTCGCCGGGCAGGATCTGCCGGGGCGGGCGGCCCGGATCCTGTGCGCTGCCGGAGGGGTTCCGCTCCGTCGCCGTGTAGGTGTACGAGGTGTTGGTGTTGACGAGCCCGAATCGGGTGTCGGCCCGCCGCAGTCCGTCCGCCACGGCCCGCACGGGCGGTGTGCCCAGCCCCGGTGTCGCGTCCCCGGCGAGTACGGTGGGCCGGTCCTTCATCAGGGGGTCGGCGGACAGCCGTAGCAGGGCCTCGGGCCCGCCGCTGACGACGGCCGTGTCCGCGGCGGGTTTGAGGGCGGCCCGGCCGGGCCGTTCGGTGGCCTTCGGCGGCTCGTAGATCTCCACGGCCTGCTGGCGGGGGTAGAGGCCTTCGATCTGTACGGGAGTGTCGTCCGGGATCCGCCCTCCGGTGAGGACCGGCCCGAAGCCGGTGACACGCCGGTAGCCGGACGCCTCCAGGGTGCGTTTGACGGTCTGCGGCGGGACGTAGCCGATCTGGTCGGGGTCGAGGTCGTTGCGTACGACGACGTAGTGGAGCCCGGCGCGGTGCACGAAGTCGCTCAGGCCCGGCACTTCGCCGCCGGACAGCAGCGCCTGCTCGACGGCGTCCATCGCCCGCCGGTTGCCGGGGGTGCCGAACGGCACGTAGTCACGCTGGGCCCAGGGGGACTCGGCGAGGACGTCGAGGGGCTGGTCGACGGTGGTGCCCCAGGTGTGTATGCCGTGGGCCGTCGCGGGGACGACCAGGGCCCGGGTGGCCGGCGAGTTCTCCTTGAGCCAGTCGGCGGCGCGTTCCCAGTGGGTGGGCAGCTCCCGGAACGCACCGGGCTGGAGGATGCTGCCGTTGACGTACGGCAGGAGCAGGCCGGGCAGGACGAGCGCGGCCGCGACGAGGGGGACGTACGGCCGTGGCCTCGGCCTGCCGAGGACGGCGGTGAGGTGGGCGAGCCCGAGCATGAGGGCGAGTGCCAGGCCGGGCTGGAACTTGTAGATGTTGCGGAACGGCACGAGCCAGCCGTTCAGCCAGTCCTGCACCGTCGCGTGGAGGAGTCCGCCGAGCGGCCCGCCGTACCCGGCGAGTGTCACCAGGGCGACCGACAGCACCACGAGCAGCAGCCAGCGGCGTTCGGGGACATCGCGCCGGGCGAGCCCGGCGAGCCCCAGTGCGGCGGCGAACGCGGAGCCGAGCACCGCGAGGACGGAGGTCGCCACCGTCCAGCCGGCGGGCAGCCATGCCTCGCCGAAGTGCAGGTAGGCCACCCAGTTCCCGGCCCCGCGCAGCAGTTCGGTGGCGGACATGGTGGCCGTCGTGGTCCCGGACTGCTCGACGTACGGCAGGAAGTTCTCGCCGTGCAGGCCGAGCAGGAGCAGTGGGACGACCCACCAGGCGGTGGCGAGGAGGACTCCGGGGATCCACCAGGCGAACAGGGTCCGGCGGCGTGGGCCCGCCGGCCGGCTGAGCAGGTACAGGCCGACGGGCAGCAGGGAGGCGAGTGTCGAGGCCGCGTTGACGCCGCCCATGAAGGGGATCAGCAGGGCGGAACGGAGGGCCGCCGCCCTCGCCGGGACACGCGGGTCGGTGAGCGGCAGGAGCACCCAGGGCAGCATCGCGCCCGGCAGCGCGGCGGCGGAGGTGGAGCCGATCACGACGGTGAAGACGGGCCACAGCGCGTAGCCCGCGGCGGCGAGCAGGCGGGTGCGGGCGGTGCCGACGCCGAGACGCTCGGCGAGCCGCAGCGCGCCCCAGAACGCGGCCGTCACGACGAGGGAGAACCACAGCCGCTCGGCGAGCCACACCGGGAGCCGCACCAGGTCCGTCAGGGCGTAGAACGGCAGCATCGGGAAGGCGTATCCGACGTACTGGTCGAAGATGCCGCCGAATCCGCCGCGGCTGTGCCAGAGCTCGCCGAGGTCCCCGAGGAACCGGAAGGGGTCGAGGGCGACGCCCAGCTTGGTGTCGAACGTCATCCGGCCCGGCGCCACGGCCAGGAACGCCGTCAGCACGGCGGCCCAGAAGCCCCACAGCCAGCGGCGGGAGCGCGGCCCGTCGGCCGGGCCCGGGGCGGGCGGCGTCCCGGGCGCCGGGGAGCGGGGAGGCGCGGGCATGGTGGTGGTCATGGGCACCGCCGGAGGATGAGGAGGAGGTTCCAGGTGGCGAACTCGCGCAGCAGCGGCACCCTGGTGACCAGGTCCGGCAGGAACGGCCAGTAGCGGGCGCGGGCGGACACCACGGCCACGTCGTCACGGGCCCGGACCTGGCGCAGGGTGGCGCCGACGTGGACGGGGAAGAGGTTCTCGCCGAGGACGTGCTTGGCCGGGCGGCCGGTCCGGCGCTCGTAGCGGCGGCGCGCCCGTTCGGCGCCCAGGTAGTGCCAGGGCGCCCACTCGTGGCCGCCCCAGGGGGAGAGCCAGTTGGTGAAGGACACGTAGATCAGTCCGCCGGGGCGGGTGACGCGGATGAGTTCGCTGAGGAAGGTCCTCGGGTCCTCCACGTGTTCCAGCACGTTGGAGCAGAAGCAGATGTCGGCGGTGCCGTCGGCCAGCGGCAGCAGGTACCCGTCGGCGACGACGGCCCCCTCGGGCGGCCGCCCGGACCCGGTCAGTTCGCCCGGGTCCGGTTCGAAGAGGAAGCCCTGGGCGCCGCGGCGCCGGAACTCCTCGGTGAAGTGGCCGCCTCCGCCGCCCACGTCGACGACGACCCGTCCGGCGAGCGGCTCGTACCGCTCCACCTGGTCGGCCGCGTCACGGGCGAGGAGCTCGTAGAAGCCCTTGGGGTCGGACGGTTCACGCAGGAATCCGCGGAAGAGAGTCACGGAGCGGCGCAGCGAGGGGTCCTTCATGGGCTCAGCCCCGGCGCGGGGCGGTCGGGGCGGCCGTCCAGGGCACCCCGTCCAGAACCCCGTCCGGCGCGGCGGAGGCGCCGGGGAGGTACGGCACGGGGGCGAGCGCTCCGATGTCATGGCCGGCTTCGTGGCCGCCCGCGGCGCCGGTGCCGATGCCGACGGGGGCGGTGACGCCGGAGTGCCCGGGGCCGTGGTGGCGGGCAACCGCCTCCGTCGCGACGGTCCGGAAGCGGCGTACGGTCGTGGCCCACCGGTAGCGCTCGGCCCGCAGGGCGGCTGCACGGCCCATGGCCTCACGCCGCTCGTGGTCGAGGGCGAGCGCGCACCAGGCGGCGGCGAAGGCGCTCTCGCCGCGTACCAGCGCCCCGGTCACGCCGTCCTCCACGGAGTCCCGGAGTCCGGGAACGTCGAAGCCGATCGACGGGGTGCCGCGCTTGGCCGCCTCGGTGACGACGAGGCCCCACCCCTCGACCGCCGAGGGGTGCAGCAGCAGCCAGGAGGCGCACAGCAGCCGGTGCTTCTCCTCCTCCGTGACGTGTCCGGCGAAGACGACTCCCGGGCCGGCGAGGGCTTCGAGCCTCCGGCTCTCGGGGCCGTCCCCGACGATCACCAGCTTCCCCCCGGTGACCGGCCGCACCCGCTCCCAGAGCCGCAGCAGCAGGTCGATGCGCTTGTACTCGACGAGCCGGCCGACGGCCAGGAACAGCGGCTCCGCCGATCGCGGGGTGCTGGGCCCCGGGTCCTCGACCCCGTTGTGCACGATGCGGATCCTGCCCGGGTCGACGCCCAGCGCGCCGAGCGCCGACGCGGTCGACTCCGAGACGGCGACCAACAGGTTGTCCCGCTGGGCACCGGACAGGGCCCAGCGCTCCAGTCGGCGCCCGATCCCGGCGGCGGGGCGGGGGTAGCGCATGCCCCACAGCTCGGTGTGCACATGGTTGACCAGGCAGAGCGTGGGTCCCCGGTGCCACAGCGGGGCCAAGTAGGGCAGGCCGTTGCACACCTCGACCAGCAGGTCGCACTCGCCCACCTGGCGGGTGAACGCGGCGGGTGCCCTGAGGAAGTGGCCGAGGTCCCCGCCCGCCGAGACGACCCGGTAGTCCCGGTACACGGCCGGGCCTCCGCACAACAGGGTGACCTCGTGGCCCAGTGCCGTCAGGCCCTCCGCGAGCCGGTCGACGAGGAGTTCGGAGCCGCCCGCGGCGGGGTTGCCGAGGTCGCGGCGGGAGAGGAAGACGATGCGGCGAGGGGGGCGGACAGCGCCCTGGGACGACCGAGCGGCACGGGGAGCGGCCGCGGTCAGCGTGGGGGGTACGTGCTGGGGCATACGAGCTCCAACTCGTTCGGGTCGGGAACCGGATGGCGATGCTCCGGGCCGGAGAGCGGTCGCCGGCACCGGTGGGGGGATGGAGCAGGTCATGGAGCGCCCGGGGGGGGTGGACGTGGCGGTGCGGTGGGCTGGTCAGTTTTCGCCAAGTCCGCCGGTTCAGCTACTCACCCGGGTGACAAATTCGGCCCGTACAGCCGGTGACGTTGTGTCACATCGCTTCGGTGGAGGGGGAGTCACGGCGCGGACGTGTCCCGCGCACGAGCAGCACGGTGCCCGCCGCCGCCAGCAGGGTGCCGAGGACGGCCGCGCCGAGGGGCACCGTCTCCCCCAGCATCCGGAGCTTGCGGTTGTCCGCCGAGGCCAGCGCCACCTGGGCGCGCTGGGTGGCCGGGGTGAACTCCAGGCGCCTGCTGTCCAGCAGCACCACGGCGTCCTTGGCCGAACCCGGTGCGCGCAGCACCTTCCTCGGCCCGATCGCCGCGTTCACGATGCGGCCCGTGCGCCGGTCGACGACGAGTTCGATGCCGTGGTTGGAGTACCACTCCTCGGCGAGGACCTGGGGCCGGCCGGGTTGTCCCACGAGCCGGCCGGGGACCAGCCGGGTGCCCGTCTTCGCCGGTTCGACCCGGCCGGTGAAGCGGTAGCCCTCGTACCCCTGCACCTTCTGGGTCCCGTCGAAGCGGAGGGTTACGGTCGACCCGAGGGTGCCGTCCCACCAGCGGTAGGACCGCTTCTCCACGTCGAAGGGGAACTTCAGGTAGGCCTCGCCGTCGAAGGCGGGCGTCTCCTGGCAGCAGTGCACGGGCTCGTTGGTGCGCCGGTCGGTGACCCAGCGTTCCAGCGTCCACTGGAGCGAGTCGTGGGTGGCGGCGGCGGGCAGGGTGTGCTCGGTGTCCACGGAGGTGGAGACGTCCCAGACGGCCCGCCCGCTGCGGACGCTGTCGGCCACGTCCCCGCGCACCTGGCGGGTGATGGTGAGCGGGCGGCCGGTCGCGGTCTCGATCCGGCGGGTGTCGAAGTAACTGCCCGTACCGGTGAAGACGGTGACGGTGTCGACGTCGATGGGGGTCACTTTGGCACGTGGCTGGACGTACTGGACGAGTAAGGGGGCGAGGACCAGCAGGAACACGCCGGTCCCGAGCAGGATCAGCAACAGGGGGGAAGCGGTGCGACGCATTGCGGACACTCCGTGGGGGCCGGGACGACGTTGCTCGGCGTATACGTGCACTCCGTAGGGGACTGCGTATGGGCCGGGAACCGTAGGGTGCCTCTTGACGGACTGTCAATGCACTGGTGCGATGGGTTGGTCGCCGTCCGGGGTGGCGGGCTCGTGGTGGGGTCCCAGCGTCAGAAAGGCTGACCCGACCATGCCCAGACTGCTCGCCGCCGCCCTCACCGTGGCGGTCGCCGCGGCGCTCGCCGTGGGAGCGGCCCTCGCGATCGTGGCCCTGCTCGAGACCACTCCGGAACAGCCCAATGTGCCACTGATCAGCCATCAGACGGCTCTGCCCCGGGGGTGAACCGAGTTGACCGACGTCGACACACGGACGCCGGCCGGTGAACGCGCGGCCTGGGCGGACCTGCCCCGCCGGCAGGTGCGCGAGTTCGCCGACCGCGCCATGCACGAGGTACCCGCCCTCGCCCAGGAGATCCTCGACACGATCTGCCGCGAGCATCCCCGGATGCCGCTCCTGGTGGACGACTCGGGGGAGTTGGTCGCCCTGGTCGGTATCCGGCGCGCCCTGGAGGAGTTCCTCCAGCACCTGGTGTGCGGTTCCGGAAGGCCGCAGCTCCACTTGGAGGTCTTCCAGGACTTCGGCCGCGGGGAGGGACAGCAGGGTCGCACCCTGGATTCGCTCCAGGCCGTCTACCGGCTCGGGGTGCGCCTCGCCTGGCGACGGCTGGCGGAGATCGGCCACGAGGCCCGGATCCCGCCTCCGGCGATGTACGACCTGGCCGAGGCGGGGTTCGCCTTCCTCGACGGCCTGGTGGACCAGACCGTACGGGGCTACGCGGAGGCCGCCGCGCGGCAGGCGGGCGAACGGCTCCGGTTGCAGCGGAAGCTGACGCAGGCGCTGTTGGGCGAGCACCGCCCGGGCCGGTCCAGCCCGCTGGAGGAGTACGCCGCCCACGCCGCCCGCATCGGCTGGACTCTGCCCCAGCGGGTGGCCGTGGGGGTGTTGGCACGTCCGGCACGCGACTGTGTGGCACCGGCGGTGGGGGCGGAGGTCCTGCTGGACATGGAGCGCGAACAGCCCCTGCTGTTCATCCCGGACCCGGCCGTGCCGGGGCGGCGCGAGCAGGTGCACCGGGCGCTGCGGGGCTGGACGGGCGCGATCGGCCCGGCCGTTCCTCCGGCGGACGCGGCGGCCTCGCTGCGCTGGGCCACGGAGGCGATGGGCCTGATCCAGCGCGGCCTGCTGCCGTCGGGGGACCTGCTGTACTGCACGGAACACATCGACGCCCTGGTCCTGCTGCCGCCCGAGGAGCTGATCGAGGCGCTGACCGACCGGTGTCTGGCTCCGCTCGCCGACCGTGGACCCACGCAGCGCCGCCGCCTGGCGGAGACCATGCTGGCCTGGCTGGAGACCCGGGGCGGCGCCCCGGAGATCGCCGCACGGCTCGGTGTGCACCCGCAGACGGTCCGCTACCGGATGCGGCAGATCAAGGAGCTGTGGGGCGACGACGTGGAGGACCCGGACCGTCGGTTCGAACTGGAACTGGTCCTGCGCGCCCAGCGCTTACAAGGCCGGCTGGCGTGAGGGTCTCATAGGAGTCATGGAGCAGGTCGTTGGCGAACGCCCGGCGACGGGCGGCGCTCCGTCCGGACGGGCCGGAGTCCCGTGCTCGGCCGGCGGCGATGTGGGCGACGTCCATGCCCGACCCCGACTTCACGGTTCCGGCGTCGGCGTCGGCGTCGGCGTCGGCGTCGGCGTCGTACGAGAACGAGGACCCACCGCCGAGGGCGCACCGGGATTCGTCGGCCGGCGCCGGAGCGCCGAGGCCGTCCTCGAGGGCAACGGCCACGGGCGCCCGGGCCTCGGCACGAGCGGCGAGCGGCGAGCGGCGAGCGGCGAGCGGCGAGCGGCCGGTTGCCGGCGGGGGCCGCCGTAACGGTGCCCGGGGACAGGAGAACGGTGGTGGTGGCGACGACGGCCGTGCGGGGTCCGAGCGTGATCGCGGGCGAAGGTCCAGCGGTCCGCGGCGGGGGGGCGAGACGCCGGGCCACGGCCGTCACCCATGCGGACGGCACCGTTGACCGCAGAAACCATCCGACATGACCGTGGGCGCTCTTGACTGCTCACGCGGCAGCGGCGATCCTCGTCGCGCGCGATTTATGAGGACATGACAATCACTGCGGGGTGCCGGCCCGGCATGCGCCCGGCTCCTCGACGGTGCCTTCTCCGGCAGGAACATGGGTGATGACCTTGTCTCTACGCTCGCACGGCAGGCTCGGGGTTCTCGCGCTGCTCTCCCTGGTCCTCACCCTGGTGACCCTGGGACCGGCCCCGGCGGGCACCGGCTCCCCGGCCGCGGCCGGCTGGTGGGATCCGGTCGCCCGGCCCTCCCCCGATTCCCGGGTGGACGTCGCCGGGGAACCGTTCAAGGGCACCGACGCCCAGGGCCGGGTACGGGGCTTCGTCGACGCGCACGACCACATCATGTCCAACGAGGCCTTCGGCGGCCGGCTGATCTGCGGCAAGCCCTTCTCGGAGCTCGGCGTCGCCGACGCGCTCAAGGACTGCCCGGAGCACTACCCCGACGGCTCCCTCGCGGTCTTCGACTTCATCACCAAGGGCGGCGACGGCAGGCACGACCCGCACGGCTGGCCCACGTTCAAGGACTGGCCCGCCCATGACTCGCTGACCCACCAGCAGAACTACTACGCCTGGGTGGAACGCGCCTGGCGCGGTGGTCAGCGCGTGCTCGTCAACGACCTCGTCACCAACGGGGTCATCTGCTCGGTCTACTTCTTCAAGGACCGCGGCTGCGACGAGATGACCTCCATCCGCCTGCAGGCACGCAAGACGTACGAGATGCAGGCCTACGTCGACCGGATGTTCGGAGGCCCCGGCAAGGGATGGTTCCGGATCGTCACCGACTCGGCGCAGGCCCGCTCGGTGATCGAACAGGGCAAGATGGCCGTGGTGCTGGGCGTGGAGACCTCCGAACCGTTCGGGTGCAAGCAGATCCTCGACATCCCGCAGTGCGACCGGGAGGACATCGACCGGGGCCTGGACGAGCTCCACGCGCTCGGCGTCCGCAGCATGTTCCTCTGCCACAAGTTCGACAACGCCCTGTGCGGGGTGCGGTTCGACTCGGGCACCCTCGGAACGGCGATCAACGTGGGCCAGTTCCTGTCGACGGGGACCTTCTGGAAGACCGAGAAGTGCACCGGGCCGCAGGCCGACAACCCCATCGGCAACGCGGCGGCGGCCGGGGCCGAGAAGAAGCTCCCGCCGGGCGTGGCGGTCCCCTCGTACGCCGCCGACGCGCGCTGCAACACCCGTGGGCTGTCGTCGCTCGGGGAGTACGCCCTGCGCGGGATGATGCAGCGGGGCATGATGATCGAGATCGACCACATGAGTGTGAAGGCCACCGGCCGCGTCCTGGACGTGCTGGAGTCCGAGTCGTACCCCGGCGTGCTCTCCTCGCACAGCTGGATGGACATCGACTGGACGGAGCGGGTCTACCGCCTCGGCGGCTTCATCGCCCAGTACATGCACGGCGCCGAGGGGTTCACCGCCGAGGCGCGGCGCACGGACGCCCTGCGCGAGAAGTACGGGATCGGCTACGGGTACGGCACCGACATGAACGGTGTCGGCGGCTGGCCGGCACCCCGCGGCGCGGACACCCCCAACCCGGTGCGCTACCCGTTCCGCAGCGCCGACGGCGGCTCGCTCATCGACCGGCAGACCACCGGTGAACGCGCCTGGGACATCAACACCGACGGCGCCGCCCACTACGGCCTGGTGCCGGACTGGCTGGAGGACATCAGGGTGACCGGCGGCCAGGACGTCATCGACGACCTGTTCCGGGGCGCCGAGTCCTACCTCACCACCTGGGGCGCCTCGGAGAGCCACCGCTCGGACGACAACCTCGCGGCCGGCTCCGCCGTCTCGGCCAGTACGTCGGAGTGGAACCCCTTCACGAGCTACGCGCCCGGCCGCGCCGTGGACGGCGACCGCCGCACCCGGTGGGCGAGCGACTGGCGCGACCCCCAGTGGCTCCGGATCGACCTCGGGGCCGCGCGCACGGTCGGGTGGGTCACGCTCGACTGGGAGCGCGCGTACGGCAAGGCGTACCGGATCGAGGTGTCCGCGGACGGGAACGACTGGCGGACCGTCTGGTCCACCGCCGCCGGTGACGGCGGCCTGGACACCGCGCGGTTCACCGCCGTACCGGCCCGTTTCGTCCGCGTCATGGGGCTCGCCCGCGGGACCGGATGGGGCTACTCGCTCCACGAGGTCGGCGTGTACGGCCGCTGACGCCGGCCGGCCGTGCTTACAGTGCCGAGCCAGTCGTTCGGTACGGCAGAGAGGGCATCGGCGTGCAGTGGGCGTACATCGGCTCGTTCACCTCGGGGGGCGGCCCGGGCATCACCGTCGCGGCCGTCGACCCCGCGACCGGGACGCTGGTCCCGCGCACGAGTGTCGGCACCGTCGTCAACCCCTCGTGTCTCGCCCTCGCTCCGGAGACCGGGGTCCTCTACGCGGTGAGTGACGCGGAAGCGGGTGCGGTCGCGGCCTTCCGGACCGGAAACGACGGGGAACTCAGCCCGCTCGGTCCGGCGGTCGGCGTGGCCGGCTCCGGCCCCACCCACCTCAGCGTGGCCGGGGACAGGCTGTTCACCGCCAACTACGGTTCGGGCAGCGTCAGCAGCCTCGCGCTGGGGCCCGACGGGAGCCTCACCGGTGCCCCTGTCGTGCTGGCGCACCACGGTTCGGGCCCCGACGCCGACCGGCAGCGGGGCCCGCACGCCCACCAGGTGCTCCCGGTGCCCGGTGGGCGATGGCTGCTCGGTGTGGACCTGGGCACGGATTCGGTACGGGTGTACGCGCCGGACCGGGCCACCGGGGAGCTCCGGGTGCACGGCGAGACGGTCCTCCGGGCCGGATCGGGGCCGCGTCACCTCGCCTTCCACCCCGACGGCGAGGTCGTGTACGTCCTGCACGAGCTGGAACCGCAGATGACCGTCTGCCGGTGGGATCCGGCGGCCGGGCGCCTGGAGCCCCTGGCGGAGGTGGCGATCGATCCGGAGGGCGCCCCCGAGGGGGAGCGGGTGTACCCCTCCGTGGTCTGTGTCGCGTCCGACGGGCGCTTCGTACGGGCCGCGGTGCGGGGCTCCAACACGGTCCTGACGTACTCCCTCGCCGACGGAGCCGAGAAGCCACGGCTCACCGGCAGCGTGGACTGCGGTGGTGTGTGGCCGCGCGATCTGGTGGCCGACCCCTCGGGGCACCGGCTGTACGTGGCCAACGAGTGGTCGGGTGACGTCACCTGGTTCGACGTGGACGCCGACAGCGGCCGGCTCCGCCGCGCCGGTGCGGTGGAGGTTCCGGCCGCCGCGTGTGTGGTCTTCGGCTGACCTCAGGTTCCCGTCCCGCCTCCCGGCTGGATCGAGGCCTTCGACTGGACCGTGTCGACCGCGTCCACGGCCTTGTCCAGCACGTGCTGTCCGAGCCTGCCGTCGACTCCGACGTGGACCTTGTCGATCAGTCCCTCGTTGAGGGATTCGGCGTGCGCGGTCCCGCAGACCGTCAGGGCCACGCCGGTGAGGGCGAGCGTGGTCAGGGCGCGCGTGGTGATACGTGACATGCCGGGCCAACGACCCCCGACCGCCCCGGTCACCCCTCCTGTCGCCCGTCCGGCGGAACAGGGTGGCCGGGCGGGCAGCCGACGCGCGGCTCAGTCGCCCGCGCGGTCCAGCTCCTCGTCCAGGGCGAGCGCCGCCATGATGAGCGCCACGTGGGTGAACGCCTGTGGGAAGTTGCCGAGTTGCTCTCCGGTCGGGCCGATCTCCTCGGCGAAGAGGCCGACGTGGTTGGCGTAGGTGAGCATCTTGTCGAACGCGTACCGTGCCGTCTCGAGCCGGCCGGCGCGGGCGAGGGCGCCGGCGTACAGGAAGCTGCACAGGGAGAAGGTGCCCTCGTCACCACGGAGGCCGTCGGGTGAGGCGAGCGGATCGTAACGGTGGACGAGGCTGTCGGAGACGAGTTCGGCCTCCATCGCGTCCAGCGTCGACAGCCAGCGCCGGTCCTTCGGCGAGAGGAACCCCACCACCGGCATCAGCAACAGGGCCGCGTCGAGGACCTCGGAATCGTAGTGCTGGACGAACGCCCCTCGGCGCGGGCTCCAGCCGCGCTCCATCACCTGCTCGAAGACGGCGTCGCGGGCCGCGGTCCAGCCGGCGACGTCGGCGGGACGGGCCAGCTCCCCGGCGAGCCGGATGCCCCGGTCGAAGGCCGTCCAGCACATGAGGCGGCTGAAGGTGAAGTCGCGGCGCCCGCCGCGGGTCTCCCAGATGCCCTCGTCGGGGCGGTCCCAGGTACGGGCCAGCCAGTCGAGGAGCGCGGCGAGGTTGCGCCAGCCGTCGTACCCGGCGAGCTGCGCCACGTCGGGGGCGTGGGTCAGCGCGTACGCCACCTCGCCGTAGATGTCGAGCTGGAGCTGACCGGCCGCGTCGTTGCCGACCCGTACCGGGGCGGAGCCCCGGTACCCCTCCAGGTGGCCGAGGAGCTCCTCGCGCAGGTGCGGGTCGCCGTCGACGCGGTACATGATCTGGAGTGGTTCGCCCGTCACTGTTCCGCCTGCCGCGACACGGGCTCCGAGCCAGCGCCGGAAGGCGTCCGCCTCCTCCTCGTACCCGAGGTCGAGCAGTGCCTTCACGGACAGGGACGCGTCGCGCACCCACGTGTAGCGGTAGTCCCAGTTGCGTTCCCCGCCGAGGCGTTCCGGCAGCCCGGTGGTGACGGCGGCGACGGGCGCGCCGCTGGGGGCGTACGTCATCAGCTTCAGGGTGATCGCGGAACGGTTGACCACCTGCTGCCAGCGGCCCCGGTACCGGCTGTGGCGCACCCAGCGGTGCCAGTGGTCGCAGGTGGCGCGGAACGCCTGCCGGACGGCCGCCTCCGTGGGCCGGGGCGGTGGCTGCGCGTCGGCGCGGGGGCACACGGTCAGCACGGCGACCGCTCGCTGCCCCTGGCGCAGCGTCAGGTCGGCGCGTACGTCATTTTCGTCGCGCAGCAGTTCCACGGGCCGTGCCGTGTCACTGCCGAGGTGCAGGAAGGCGGTCTGTCCCGGCCCGGTGAACCGGGCCGTGTCCCGGTCCATGTCGAGGCGGTGGGCGGCCCGTCCGTAGTCGAAGCGTGGCCGGCACTCCAGCCGGAAGCGGACGGAGCCCCGGGTGACGCGCATGACCCGGATGACGCGCTGGGGATCCGGTGCGTCTCCGGCGTCGGCCGGCGGCATGAAGTCGACGACCTCTCCGACGCCCTCCTCGGTCATGAACCGGGTGATCAGTACGGCGGTGTCCGCGAGGTAGAGCTGACGTGTCGTCGCGCCCTCGGCATCCGCCGGTGCGATGGCGAAATGCCCGCCGCGGTCATGGTCGAGGAGCGCCGCGAAGAGGCTGGGCGAGTCGAAGCGGGGTGCGCAGAACCAGTCGAGCACCCCCTCGGACGAGATGAGCGCGGCCGTCCGCAGGTCGCCGATGAGGCCGTGGTCGGCGATCGGTGGGTAACGGCGCATGGCGGCCCCTTCGCGATCACGCCCTCCACCGCACGCTAAGCCCTGCCGCCCCGCCCCGCACGCGGGGAGGGGCGGCAGGGCCGGGTCACCCGCAGGGCGGCGTGGGAGATGCCGGTTCGTGCGCGGCCTCGTTGAATGGCGTCATCAGGTGCGCCGCCCGCCCGTGGGCGGCGCGCGTCGTTGTGCCCGCGCTTTCCCCGGGCGGGCCGGTGGTCGGGAGGGCGCATGGCGTCTCCGCGGCAGGGTGCTCTCCGGCGCGTCGGCGCGTGGTGCGCCCGCCATTGCGTGACCGTGATTCTGCTGTGGTTGGCGGCTCTGGTGGGGCTTCAGGTACTGGAGAGGGCGCACGGGGGCGACTACTCGGACGACTTCACCCTGCCCGGGTCCCAGTCCCAGGACGGCCTCGACGTGCTGAAGGCGCACGAGCCCGCCGCGGGCGGTTACAGCGCCCAGATCGTGCTGCACGACGCCTCGAAACCGCTGACCGATGTGAGCGGGCCGGTCGGCACGGCGGTGAGCGACCTGCAGAAGCTGCCCCATGTGCTCAGCGCGCAGAACCCGCTGCCCGCGCCCGGTGCCCCGCCGCCCGCGCAAGGCGCCACGAACGTGGGCCCCCTGTCGTCGGACGGGAGGACCGCGTACATCACCGTACGGTTCGACGTGCAGCCGTCCACGCTCGGTTCGTCCTACCTGGACGGTGTCGACACGGCGGTGGAGCCGCTGCGCGCGGCCGACGTGCAGGTGGAGTACGGCGGCTCGCTGGGCGAGCTGGCCCGGCCGGAGCCCGACGACCGCACCAGCGAGGCCATCGGCTTCGGGGTGGCGATCCTGGTCCTGCTGCTCGGCTTCGGCAGCGTCGTGGCGGCCGTGATGCCCCTGGTGACCGCACTGGTCGCGGTGGTCTGCGGGCTCGCTCTGCTGGGGCTGCTGGCGGCGGCGTTCACCTTCGCGACCGTCTCCCCCACGCTCGCCACGATGATCGGCCTGGGGGTCGGCATCGACTACGCCCTCTTCCTGATCACCCGGCACCGGCAGAACCTCAAGGACGGAAGGGATCCGGCAACGGCGGCCGGACTCGCGGCGGCGACCAGCGGACGGGCCGTGCTGGTCTCCGGCTGCACGGTGATCATCGCCTTGTCCGGGCTGTGGGTGTCGGGCATCAGCTTCATCGGCAAGCTGGGGCTCGCCGCCGCCGTCACCGTCATCACCGCCGTCCTCGGGGCGCTCACCCTGGTGCCGGCGATGCTGGGCCTGGCCGGGAGACGGATCGACCGGCTCCACGTACGGCCGCCCGTCGCGGAGACGGACGCCGGCCCAGGCGAGGCGGCACAAGGGACCTGGCACCGCTACGCCCAGCGCGTGGAGCACCGCCCCTGGTGGTTCCTGGTCTCCGGGATCGTGACCCTCGCGGTCCTTGCCGTGCCGCTGCTGTTCATCCAGCTCGGGCACATCGGTGACGGGGCGGACCCGAAGTCGTTCACGGACCGGCGCGCCTTCGACCTGATGTCCTCGGCCTTCGGACCGGGTTCGAACGGCCCGCTGACGCTGGTGGTCGACCAGACGGACGTGCCCGCCGCCGATCGCTCGTCCTTGGCGTCGAAGGCGCAGAGCGCGCTGGTCGGCGTCCCGGACGCGGCGGTGATCACCCCGCTGACGCCGACGCCGGACGGCGACGTGCTGATCGCGACGGCCTACTCCGTCGCCGCCCCCCAGGACGAGAAGACCACCGGCCTCGTCAACCGCCTCGTGGACGACGTCCTCCCGCAGGCCGTGTCGGGCACGGACGCCCGCACGTACGTCACGGGGACGACCGCCGCCCAGGTGGACTTCCTGGACATCGTCTCCAGCAGGCTTCCGTTGATCATCGCCGTTGTCGTCGGTCTCGCCTTCCTCGTCATCCTCGTCGTCTTCCGCGGGGTGCTCGTCGCGGTCAAGGCGGCCGTGCTGAACGTGCTGTCGATCGCCGCCTCCTACGGGGTGGTGGTGGCGGTGTTCCAGTGGGGCTGGGGCGGGCCGGCGCTCGGGGTCTCGGGCGAGGTGCCCATCGAGAGTTACGTACCGATGATGATGTTCGCCATCGTCTTCGGGCTGAGCATGGACTACGAGATCTTCCTGCTGTCCCGCGTCCACGAGGCCTGGCTGCGCACCGGGGACCCGAGGGCGAGCGTCGCGCACGCCCTGGAGATCACGGCGCGGGTGATCACGTGTGCGGCGCTCATCATGGTCAGCGTCTTCGCCGCCTTCATCCTGAGCGACAACATCGTCGTCAAGATGCTGGGCCTGGGTCTCGCCGCCAGCGTGCTCATCGACGCCACGATCGTCCGTCTGCTGCTCGTACCGGCCGCCATGACCCTGCTCGGCGGATCGGCGTGGTGGACCCCGAAGTGGCTGGACCGGCTGCTGCCCCACATCGACGCGGAAGGCGAAGCCGCGGCCGCGCCGTCACCGCAAAGCACGTCGCGTCTGCCGGAGTCCGGCAAGGCCGTTCACTGACAGGAGGTGTCAGGGAAGCGGACCTAGCATCCGGCCCCATGGACCTCATCGTCGAACTCCGGCAGTACACCCTCCGCCCGGGCGCCCGGGACACCCTGGTCGACCTCTTCGAGCGGCAATTCGTCACCGGGCAGGAGGCGGCCGGAATCACCGTGGGCGGCCGGTTCCGGGACCTGGACGACCCGGACCGATTCGTCTGGCTGCGCGGCTTCCCGGACATGGAGGCGCGGGCCCGGGCCCTGCACACCTTCTACGACGGCCCGGTCTGGCAGGCCCATCGCGAGAGGGCCAACGCGACCATGCTGGACTCGGACGACGTGCTTCTGCTGCGCGGACCCGGCTTCGCCGGCCCGGACACCGCGGGACCGGTCGTGGTGACCATCTGCCACCCCCTGAACGCCGGGGCCTTCGCGGACCACTTCGAGCAGCGGCTGCGCCCCGCGCTGGCCGCCGCCGGGACCCCGGCGCGGGCGGTGCACCGCTCCGAGCACGCGGAGAACACCTTCCCCGCGCTGCCGGTCCGGACCGGTGAGGACGTCCTGCTCTGGTTCACCGAGGGTCCGGCACCGTGCCTGCCGGACCTCTCGGCGCAGCTGAGGTGGGCCCCGCGGCAGCTCCGGCTGCAGCCCGTTCACGGCCGGCGCACCCAGGGCCCGCCGTCGATGTGACCCTGGCCGGTGCACATGGCCGGGTCCCTCGGCGTCCGGGACCCGGCCCGGCGAGGCGGGCTAGCGCGCCGCGCCGACGGCGGGGGTCAGACCGGCGCGCAGCACCAGGTCCATGGCCGCCTCCAGCCGCTCGGGAGGTACGCCGTCCGGGAGCGCGGCGGCGAGGAGGGCCGCCACGGCGGCCTCGTCGACGGTGCGTGCCTCCGCGCGCTCACGGAACCGGCCGATGGCTTCCTCGAGTACCTGCTGCTGGTCCCGCGTCAGGTCGTCGCCGTACGCGAGGCCGACCGCGAGGGTGATGAACTCCTCTTCGGATCCCACCCAGGGGGCGGCGCCTTCGAGGCCGTCCTCCGTCAGCTGCTCCGGGTAGGGGATGCGGTGCCAGGCACCGTCCTCCCACCAGTAGACGAAGCCGAAGAGGTTGCCCCTGGCGTCGTCGCGCAACTGCTCCCAGGGCAGCCAGTCGGGGCCGCCGGCCAGGAAGTCGATCTGCTCGCCGTCGATGTGGGTGTGGCTGCCGTCAGGGTCCTGGCCGACGAAGACGGCGTGCCCGCCGTCGACCACGGTCAGCCGCCACCAGCCGCACGCGCCGGTGGAGTGGCACCACAGCCCGTGCCCGTCGAGGACGTGCTCCGGCCGGCCGTCATCACAAGCCCCCTCCACCAGGGCGAAGGTGACGGCCCGCGCCCACAGGCGGGCGGGGTGGTCGAGGTCCCCGGGAAGGCTCGGTGCGTGCATGGTGGTGTTCCCCCTTCGAGCGGTGTGTGCGGGAGCCAGCCTCACACGGAAACCGGTGGACATTCGCGCCGGGGGCCGCCTAACGTGTGCGGTGACGCCCACGACAGCGGAAGGGAGGCGAGCGCCGTGCACAAGTCATGTTCCCCGCGCTCCCGTTGCCTTTCCCCGGCGTCCTTGGTCTGACCGGGAGCGCTCCACCACGCTTCGTCCCGGAGGACACCTCTCATGACCGATACGGTCATCCGCGTACTCGACTCGAGCGACGCCTCTCTCTTCGACACCCTGCCCGATCCCCTCGGGGCCCGCGCCGCGCACGCGCGCAACACCCACCGGCCCGAATGGAAGCGGGTGGCGCTCCGCGACGGTGAAGTCGTCGCCCGGGGCGCCTGGTGGGGCGGTCCCGACGACAACACCCCCATCAACATCAACTGGTTCGACGTCGCCGAGGGCGAGGAGGAGGCCGGCGCCCACCTGCTGCGCACCGCCCCGTACCAGGTGGAGCTCGAGCTCAACCTGCCCGCCGGGTGGCGTGACGACGCCACCGCCCGTGCCGCCGGTGAGGCCCGGCTCAGGGCCGCGCGGGCGGCCGGTTACGAGCTGCTGGTCGAGCGGTTCATGTACCGCTGGACTCCGGCGTGCGGTCTGCCGGAGCGGCCCGGGCGTCTGACGTTCGCGGCGGAACCGGACGACGCCGTGTTCTTCGACGCGCTGCGCCGCATCCACTCGGTGACACTGGACGCGCACGCCCTGCGCGCGATCGCCGACGGCGGCCTCGACCAGGCGGCGCGGGAAGAGCTGGACTTCTTCCACTGGTGCCCGTCGCCGCGCGAGTGGTGGCAGGTGGCGTACGCGCCTGACGGTGACCTGGCCGGTATCCACATCCCCGCGCACAATCCCTCCGGCCCCTGCGTCGGTTTCATCGGCGTCGTGCCGGAACAGCGCGGGCGGGGCTACGCCTACGACCTGCTGGCCGAGTGCACCCACTTCCTGGTGGAGCGCGGTGCCGACTTCATCGCCGGTGCCACGGACCAGGGCAACGTCCCGATGGCCGCCAACTTCGCGAAGGCGGGCTACCCGGTGGTGCGGGAGCGCATCAACCTGGTTCCCGGCGACCGGGGTTGAGGAGGAGGCCCCCGGGGGCGTGCGCGCCGCGCGCTCCCGGGCGGCCCCGTTCTGTAACCGCGCACGCGAATCCCTGCGCCGACGCACCGGGGGCGGCTAGCGTCGCCGCCATGTCACCCGAACGCCCGGGGCCCGCCGTCACGGGCCACTACGACGTCCGCCGGGGCGCGGCCGCGTACGCGCCGATCGTGGGCTCCTTCGGCGCGCTGTCCGTACCCGCGACCATCGTCCTGTTCACGACCAGCCGGTCGGGCGACACCACGCTCGTGAGCCTGGCGGCGGGGCTCCTGGTCATCGCGATGATCGGGAGCCTGACCGGTTCGATCGCGCTCTCGGCGATAGGCGCCGAGGTGGACGAGACGGCGAACCTCCCCGCCGCCGTGATGTTCGTGGCGGTGCCGGTGGTGGTGTCACTGGTCTCGGTGCTGTCGGCGTTCGCGGTGCTGGCCGCCATCCATCTGCCCACGCAGAAGACCTTGTTCGCCGTGATCGCCGGCGTCGGCGGGCTGGCCGGCTCCTACTTCACGTCGTTCGCCGTCGGCGACAGCTGGCACCCCGGGCCGCAGGACCCCGCCGTCCGTGAGGAGTGGCGGAAGCGCCAGTGGATCAGCTCGCAGAAGGTCGCCTACCGGCAGTGCGGCATCCTCGCCGCCGTCAGCAGCGTTCCCCCGGTCGCCGGGCTCGTGCTGCGCCTGCTCGGTGTCCATGCCGAGCCCACGGAGACGAGCGTGTACGCCCTCGTGGGGACGGGTCTGACGCTCGCCATGATCGGGACCTTCCTCGGGGTCCAGCGCACGAAGCACCCGCTGGACGGCGAGCAGCGGGGGGTGCGCCGGTACGAGGCGTACGGCACGGCCTTCGCGCCGGGCCTCTACACCCTCGCCGTGCTGGTCCTGGTGCCCTGAGACGACGCCGCCTCCCCGCCCGACAGCGAGCCCTGTGTCACACCGGGCCACGGGCACGTGCGGCCCGGCGCCCGTTCAGGACAGTACGCGCAGGGCGCCCGGCTGGACCCGTACCGTGACCGGCAGCGTCGCGTCGACCTCGCCGTCGGCGCCGTAGGGGAGCTCGCGGTCGGCCTCGATGCGGATCTCCCTGCCGCGCAGGACCTCCACCTGTGGGCGCCGCATGTGCGCGCCGGTCTTGAGTTCGTTCATCATCGCGAAGAACAGCCGCTTCGGGGCGTGCCGGATCACGACGACGTCGAGCGTGCCGTCGTCGACGCGGGCGTCGGGTGCGATGCGGCGGCCGAAGCCGTAGAAGCCGGAGTTGGCGGCGACGACCGTGAAGCCGCGCCGTTCGTGCACCGTGCCGTCGACGGTGACGCGGTACGCCGCGGGCCGCCAGCCGGCCACCGCGCGCGCTCCGCCCGCGTAGTAGGAGGCGGAGCCGCGCAGCAGCCGGGACTGGTTGGCGTACCGGTTGGCGACCGCGTCGACACCGGCGTACACGCTGCCGAGCACCGAGACGCCGGCGTGGAGGGCCGAGTCGACCCGGATGGTGTCGACCGCGCGTGGCGTGCCGTGCAGCAGCAGGTCCGCCAGGGCCGGGGGGTCGGTGGGCAGATCGAGTGCCCTGGCGAAGTCGTTCCCGCGGCCGGACGGTACGAGGCCGAGGACGGCGTCGGTGCCGCTGAGGACACCGCCGACGGCACCGGCCATGCCGTCACCGCCGACCGCGAGGACCGTGTGGCCCTGTGCGGCGGCCTGCCGCGCCAGCTCACGGGCGTGTTCGAGACTGCGGCTGTAGCGGGTTTCCAGCCCGGCTCCGGCCTCCCGCAGGAGCCGGGCCACGGGCAGCAGGGCCGCCGTGCCGCTGGAACTTCCCGCGGCCGGGTTGACGACGGCGGTGAACTGTCGCATGTGCGCGCCTCCGTAGGGCAGGGCAGGGCGGGTCGGGTCGTGTCAGGGGTGGCGGACGGGCACGAGGATGCCGGGATTGAGCACCCCCGCCGGGTCGAGCTCCGCCTTGACGGCCTGGAGGACGCGGACGCCGAGGGGCCCCGCTTCCCGTGCGTACCAGTCACGGTGGTCGGTGCCCACACCGTGGTGGTGGCTGATGGTTCCGCCGGCGGCCAGGATCGCCTCGTTGGCGGCGTGCTTGGCGGGCGCCCAGTGGGCGACCGGGTCGTCGCCCTGGGCGGACACCACGGTGAAGTAGAGCGAGGCGCCGTTCTCGTACACGTGCGAGATGTGGCACATGACGAGCGGGGGCGTGCCCGCGTCGGTGAGGGTGGTGGTGAGGGCCAGGCGGACGCCCTGGTAGAGCTCCGGGAGCGCGGACCAGAAGGCGGCGGTCTCCAGGGTCTCGGCGAAGGCGCCGGCGTCGAGGAGCGCGTCGCGCAGGTAGGGGGCGTCGTAGCGGCCGTGGGCCCAGCGGTCGCCCGGTTCGGTGCCGACGCACTCGCCGCCCTCGGCGAGGAGCACCCGGTGGACGCCCGCCCGGCACTGTTCGGTGTCGGCGGCCGTTCCCTCGTATCCGACGATGGCCATGCAGCCGGCCGACCCCATGGTGTCGGCGCTGCCGATGCGGTCCGGCTGGGCGAGGCCGATGAAGGTCTCGGTCTCGTCCGACAGGCGCAGCACGGTGGGGCGCGGTCCGTCCTGGGCGAGCTTGCGGAGTGCGGCGGCACCCGCCTCGAAGGAGGCGAAGCGCCAGCCCTCGTAGGAGCGCTCCTGGGGCAGGGGACGGATCCGCACGGTCACCGAGGTGATCACGCCGAGGGCGCCTTCGGAACCGAGTACGAGCTGGCGAAGGTCGGGACCGGCCGCCGAGCGGGGCGCGCGTCCGGCTTCCCAGGTGCCCTCGGGAGTGGCGACGGTGACGCCCAGCACCATCTCGTCGAACCGGCCGTAGCCCGCGGAGGCCTGGCCGCTGGAGCGGGCCGCGGCGAAGCCGCCGATGGTGGCCCATTCGTACGACTGGGGGAAGTGGCCGAGGGTGAAGCCGCGTTCGTTGAGGAGGGCCTCGGCGCGGGGCGCGCGCAGTCCGGGCTGGAGGGTCGCGGTGCGGGAGACCTCGTCCACGTCGAGCAGGGCGTCCATGCGGCGCAGGTCGAGGGCGACGAAGGTGGAGCGTTCGGGGGCGAGGCCGCCGACGACCGAGGTCCCTCCGCCGAACGGTACGGCGCCCACCTGGTGTTCGGTGCATACGCGCAGGGCGGCGAGGACCTCGTCGTGACTGCCCGGCAGCAGGACGGCGGCGGGGATGTCGTCGACCTCGCCGGCGCGGATGCGCAGCAGGTCGGGGGTCGACTTGCCGCGGGTGTGGCGGATGCGGGCCTCGGCGTCGGTGCGCAGGTGGGCCCGGTCGCCGAGGCAGTCGGCGAGGGCGTGGCACGCCTCGGGGGTGAGCGGGGACTCGGGGACGGCGATGTCCTCCAGCGCGGTGGGGCCCTGCTCGCGCGGGGTGACGCCGAGCAGGTCGCGCAGCAGGCCGATCACGGTGTCGGGCAGGGGTGCCGCCTTGGCCGGGTCGCCCCAGCCGCTCCACAACATGTCCACGGGGTCGGTTTCCTCACCGTCGGTTCGGGATCGGGGCGTGCTCCGCGGCCCGCCTGGCGGTACACTGTGACAGATGACGCCCATTCGTCACAACCATTCGGACGGGGAAACCGTCCTCGACGCGGCCCGCGACTGCGTCCTCGCCGTCGGGGTACGCCGTACGACGCTGACCGACGTGGCCCGCCGCGCCGGGGTCTCCCGCATGACGCTCTACCGCCGCTGGCCGGATGTCCGCACTCTCGTCGGGGATGTGATGACCCGTGAGTGGGTCGCCCTGGCCGTCGCGGCCATGCCCGAGCGCGAACCCGGTATCCCCGCCCGGCGGAGGCTGGTCGACGGGCTGGTCGCCGGGATCGAGGCGTTCCGCGCGCACCCGCTCTTCCACAAGATCCTCGACGTGGACCCCGAGCTCCTGCTGCCCTATGTGCTCGACCGGCGAGGCGCCAGCCAGGACGCGCTGCTGGGCCTCATCACCGGCGCGCTCGAGGAGGGGCACACCGACGGGTCCGTACGGGCCGCCCACCCCGACCTCCAGGCCCGCTCCGTGCTGCTGATCGTCCAGTCCTTCACGCTCTCGCTGCGCACCATGACCGACGACTCGGACCCCGAGCTCGACGAAGCGGCCTTCCTCGGTGAGCTGCGGACCCTTCTGGAAAGGACCCTCGCCCCATGAGCCACCCGCGCACCACACGCGTTTCTTCGTCGCTGACCGCGGCGCGCCGCCGCCGCGAACTGGCCGAGCTGGCCGACGGCACGCAGGTCGACGTCCTGGTCGTGGGCCTCGGGGCCACCGGCGCGGGCATCGCCCTGGACGCGGCCTCCCGGGGCCTGACAGTCGCGGCGATCGACGCCCACGACCTGGCCTTCGGCACCTCGCGGTGGAGCTCCAAGCTCATCCACGGCGGTCTGCGCTACCTGGCCTCCGGGCAACTGGACGTCGCTCACGAGAGCGCCGTGGAGCGCGGCATCCTGATGGAGCGGACGGCGCCGCACCTGGTGGCCGCCCAGCCGTTCGTCCTGCCGCTCACCCCGCTCGTCTCACGGTCGCAGGCGGCGCTGGCCCGGGCCGGGCTACGGGCCGGGGACCTGCTGCGCGCCTCCGCGCGTACGTCGCGGTCCACCCTGCCCGCACCCCGCGCCCTGTCGCCCGTGGAGACCCGGCACATGGCGCCCGCGCTGCGCCCGGCCGGGCTGCGCGGGGGGCTGCTCTCCTGGGACGGCCGGCTCAGCGACGACGCCCGGCTGGTGACCGCGGTGGCCCGCACCGCCGCCGCGCACGGCGCGCGCGTCCTGACCCGCACCCGGGCCCTGTCGCTGGACGGCGGCGGCGCGCTGGTACGGGACGAGGTCACCGGCGAGGAGACGCGGATCAGGGCCCGCGCCGTCGTCAACGCCACCGGGGTCTGGGCGGGCGGCCTGATCGACGACATCCGGCTGCGCCCCTCACGGGGCACCCACCTGGTGCTCCGCTCCGAGGACCTCGGTTCGCTCACCGCGGGCCTGCACATACCGATCCCCGGCGAGGCGAACCGCTTCGTCCTGGTCCTGCCGCAGGGTGACGGGCGGGTGTACGTGGGACTG
Source organism: Streptomyces sp. NPDC041796 (assembly GCF_055590785.1). Taxonomy (NCBI): domain Bacteria; kingdom Bacillati; phylum Actinomycetota; class Actinomycetes; order Kitasatosporales; family Streptomycetaceae; genus Streptomyces; species Streptomyces sp. NPDC041796. The sequence continues at coordinate 6,747 of NZ_JBVJAH010000009.1, read as the reverse complement.
ACGGACGAACCCGTCGACGGTGACGTCCCCGACGTGCCCGAGGTGCCGGAGACGGACATCGGCTTCCTGCTCGACGTCCTCGGTTCGGCCCTGGACGTGTCGTTCGGCCGGGACGACGTGATCGGCGCCTTCGCCGGGCTGCGGCCGCTGCTCGACACGTCGGGCGCGCCGGGCTCCTCCCGCACGGCCGACATCTCCCGCAAGCACGCCGTGCTGACGTCACGGGAGGGGGTCGTGACCGTCGTGGGCGGCAAGCTCACGACGTACCGGCGCATGGCGCAGGACGCCCTGGACGCCGTCGTCTTCGCGCGAGGCCTCGCCGCGGGGCCCTGCCGCACGGCCGGTCTGCCCCTGGTGGGCGCCGCCGCTCCGGGCAGGCTCGCCGCCCTCGACGCTCCCCGTCGCCTGGTCCGCCGCTACGGCACCGAAGCCCCTGCCGTGCAGGCGCTGGGGCTTGCGGACCCGGCCCTTGCGCGCCCCGTCGTACCGGGCCACCCGGTCACCGTGGCGGAACTCGTCTGGGCGGTACGCCATGAGGGCGCCCTCGACGAGTCCGACCTGCTCGACCGCCGCACCCGGATCGGCGTCGTGCCGCACGACCGGGAGGCGGCGCTGGAAACGGCCCGTGAGGTGCTGCGCCACGAGGACGGGCGGGTCGCGCCGTAGGGGCCGTCGGGGTCAGTTGCTGCGCCTGGCCAGACTGTAGAAGAGGATGAGCACCGCTACGGCCATCACGGTCACGTGCAGCCATGCGGGTGCGGCCGATGCGTCCTGCGAAGCGGTCACGATGTTGTTCACGGGTGCCTCCGTGTCATGTCGTTGTCGTCTTCGTGGTGTTGTCGTGTCAGCCCCGCGCGTACCCCGAGGGGCGGGGCTGACGCGCCGGCACGGACCGCTTCACGCTTCGCGGCGATCGTCTCGAGACGATTGTCAGTGCGACCGCCTAGGCTTCACGACGGATGGCCCGTACGGGCCGGTTCGGGGGGAGGTCGACGCATGAGCTTCGAACAGGTCTTCACCTACGCGTGGCAGCACGGCGGGGCGGAGAAGGGCACGTCGGTCCTGTCCGTCGCCCACGAACCCGCCCACGGGCCGGAGGAGGCGGGGGCCGGGACGCGGCGCTGGCTGCTGCTGGCCGGGCTGCCCGTCTTCAGCGAGCTGCTGGCCTTCGACGACGCCGCACACGTGCGGGAGTTCGCCCGGGCGGTGCTCGACCTGCCGGCGACGCCCTCCTTCTACGAGCGTCTGCTCCACCTCGGCGAGTCCGGTACGCGGATGCTGGCGTCCGGGCCGGCCGAGGAGGAGCGTTACGCCACGCTGTGGGTCGGCCGCGACCCGGACGAGGAGCTGCGCGCCTACTTCGCGTACCAGTCCTCCTACGCCTTTCCCGGTATGCCGGGCTGGACGTCCCTGGGCCTGGAGGTGATATGCGACGACGTCGACGTGGACCGGGCGCACGCCGAGGCGCGGGCCCTGCTCGCGGTGCTGGACGAGTGCGGCTGATTCCCTGGCCCGGGCGGAAGGGTGGCTGAGCCCTCCCCGGGTGCACGGCCCATCAGACGGGGGCGGTCCGGGTCTCGGTCTCGGCCCGCGCCAATGCGAGTACCCCGATGACCACGAGGCAGATGCCGAGCAGTTCCGGCACCAGCCACCAGTGGCCACGCAGGTGCTCCTGGTAGAGCAGCACACCCAGTGCCAGGCTCACCGTCGCGTCGCCGAGGGTGAGCGCCGGCTGGGACGCCACGAGGGGCCCGCCCTGGAGGGCGTGTTCGAGGAGGAGCAGCGCGCAGACACCGCACGCGGCGAAGGCGTAGGTGTGCCACGTGGTGAAGAACGCGGCGACACCCTCGTCGTCGAGGATGTGCATGGACGTCTTCATCAGGGAGGCCGTCAGCGCGTAACAGATGGCGGTGGCCGCCCCGAGGCATCCGGCGCGCGCCTTGCCCGGGGGTCTGCGCAGCGCGGTGGCCGTCAGCGCGAGGACGACCACGGCGCACACCGCCAGGGTGACCACCCACTCGTCCAGCGGCACGCGGGTGCGGTTGCCCTCGGGCGAGGCCGCGAGCATGGCGACGACCAGCCCGGTGACCACGGCGGCCACGGCCGCCCACTGGCCCGGGGGCATGCGCTGACGGTCCGCCAGGGAGCCGAACAGCAGGGCGAGCGGCAGTTCCAGGATGAACAACGGCTGTACGAGGGCGAGCGGGCCGGTCGCCAGCGCGGCGGCCTGCCCCACGCCCGCGACGATCACGGCCAGGATGCCGGCCAGCCAGAGAGGCCGGCGCAACAGGTCGATCAGCATGCCGGGGCGGAAGCCCTGAGTCTGGGGGACGGTCAGCGTGGCACGACGCTGGAGGACGGTGGCGACCCCGTTGGCGGTCGCCGCGCACAGCGCGAAGAGGGTGGGGAGGAGGAGGCCCATCCGTCGATCCTCGCCGCGGGGGCGGGGCGTGCGGTGCCGACACGGCCAGGTCCCGGCCGGTGGAGTGCGGTGGTTACGGCGGGTGGCCCGACGCCGGCACCGGAAGAGGCACGCCGCCGGACTGGCGCCCGCCGCCGGACGGGGCGCGGCGGTGAGGGTGCGGCCGTCAGGACCCGGCGGTCAGCCGTCCTTCAGTTCGTCCACCACGTGGCGGACCACGTCCACCGAGGAGTGCAGTGCCTCACGCGACGCGGCTCGCGCCACCCGCATGCGCTTCGCGCCGTAGTGGACGAGGACGGAAGCGCCCGACGCGTAGACGACGGTGAGCGCGCCCGTGACCCGTTGGGGTGCCCAGACCCGTTCCAGTGCGCGCACCAGTGTCGAGTGCCCCGACCACAGGGCGAGCAGCCCGCACGCCCCGCCGGCGGCCAGCGCCACGACGCCGTTGCGCGCCTCCGACAGCCCGAGTGCCGCCTCCTCCCGCGCGGTGTCGATGTCCTCGCGGACCGTGGTTTCCTCGCGAACCCTGGTGTGAACGTCCTGGACCGACTGCTCCATGGGGCGCGCGTACCCGTTGCGCCCCGGAGCACACCGCCGCTCGTGCGGTACCGCAGGGAACGCACCGTGTCGCGGCGCGGCCCCGCACCGACCGGGCCGGGCCGGGCGGGCCGGGACCGGGGCCGGACGGGCCGGGGCCGGGGCCGGGCGGGGCCTGGACCGGGGCCGGGCGGGGCCTGGCCCGGGCGGGGCGGGACGACGGGCCGCACGGCGGCACGGGTGGTGCTCCGTGCGGCCGGGCCGTTCAGCTCTGCGGTTGCCCGATGTTCACCATCCACGCGATGCCGAACCGGTCCACGCACATGCCGAACTCGTCGCCCCACATCTGGGTCTCCAGGGGGACGGACACGGTGCCTCCGTCGGACAGCTTCTCCCAGTAGCCCCGCAGCGTCCCCGCGTCGGTGCTGTCGCCGCTGAGACTGACGGCGATGTTGTTCCCCGGCCGGTGTTCCGAGCCGGGCGGGTGGTCGGCCCCCATCAGGGTGAAGCCACGGTCCGTCTCGAGCATGCCGTGCATGATCTTGTCGGCCTGACCGTGGTCGTCGGTGCCGAAGTCACCGAAGGTGTTGAGGCTGAGGTTGCCGCCGAAGACCTGCTGGTAGAACTCCAAGGCCTGGCGGGCGTCGCCATTGAAGCTGATATACGGATTGAGGCGAGATGCCACGATTTACCCCTTTCTGTGCGGACCCATCCTCGCGGATGGGCGGCACACCGCAACGGCACGCGCACGGTCGCGGTGGGTCCGCGCGCCCTACCGGCGGAGCCAGCCACGCAGGAGACGGCTCACGGCCGGCATCGCCGCGTACGTCATGAGGACGTTGAAGACGCAGGCGATCACGGCGCTGCTGACCACCGGATGCAGGCCCACCAGGTGCGGGACCAGGAAGTAGCTGCCGAGCAGGGAGATCGGGTAGATGGCCAGGGTGGCGCTGATCGCCATCTTCCACCGCGGGGGCGCGGGGGTCACCGATCCCGGCTCGGCGAACCACGTCTCCATCCCGGTGAGTTCGCGCCGCGCGACCTCGGTGTGATGGTGCCCCTCACAGCAGTCGAACCACGCCGCCCTCTCCGGTGACTCCTGCCACGCACGGCACGCCTCCGCGTCCCGGAAGCGATGGATCAGGAACCAGGGGGCACCGTCGGCGGACGGGCGGAACAGGCCGTGGCCCAGGTGCCCGGGGAACTGTGCCGCGCTGGCGAGTATGCCCCGCGCCCACCGTTCGAACGCGGCCTCGTGTCCGGGCTCGACCTGCCGGGCGATCAACAAGGTCACCTCGCCGGTGTCGGCGGGCACGGTCGAGTGCTCAAGGCTCACCGCAGTCACATGCTCTCCTGATGCTCGTACCGCGCCCAGCAGCACTTTACGGTGCCGCTCCGCCCGGGCACAGGGCCACCGCCGCGAGCCACGGACCGGCACGGGCCGCCGTCTCGCCGACTATGGGCCGCCGTCTCGCCAACTGCCGCGCAACGAGCCGGTGGAGGGGCCGGCGGCGGGCGCGCGCCGAATGCCCTGCGCAAGCACCGAGCACACCGAACACACGCCGAACACGCACCAGCCGCGCACCGGACAAACGCCGAACACCCACGGGACGCCCCTTGGGCACGCGCCAGGTGCCGGTGATGAATCGCGGTGAATCAGGGCGAATCACTTATCCGGTGAGCCACTTCGCGAACCCTCGTGTCCCACGCCGGGGGCAGCAAGGGTTTCCCCTCCTTCTCAGCGATTCGAACGTCTGACATCTTGCGTTCACCCCCTACTCATTCGGCCCGGCGGCCCGACCAGCACGCCGGGACTCGGAGGACGCGTTGATACGTCACATATCCAGTTGGCTCCCGGCGAAGTCGATGACGGTCGCCATGGCCGCACTCGGTACCACTCTCGCCCTCGGCACCACGGCCACGGCCGTCGGCACGGCGCCGCAGGGGGTGACCCCCGTTCCCGCCCCGGCAGCCGCCGCACCTGCCGCCGCCCCCGTCAGCGCCGCGGCCTCCATCGCCTCCACCGGCTCATGGGCCGCGGGCACCCGGGCCCACCTCGTGATCACCACACCCGGTGACACCTCCGCCGTGCGGGCGGCCGTGGCCGCCAACGGCGGGTCGGTGTTCGCCTCCTACGACGCGATCGGTGTGATCGTCGCCCATTCCGCCTCGGCCGGCTTCGCCTCCGCCATGCGTGGCGTTCCCGGAGTCCAGCAGGTGGGCGCGACGCGTACCTCGGACGTGCCGGCCGACGCGTACAACCCGGCCCTCCCGGCGAACCCCGCCCAGTCGCCGACGACGCTGACGGAGAGCCTGACGCGCTGGGACATGACCCAGATCAAGGCCGACCAGGCCTGGGGCGTGACCACCGGTTCCGCGGCGGTCAAGGTCGGTGTGCTCGACACCGGCGTGGACGACCGGCACCAGGACATCGCGCCGAACTTCAACGCGGCGGACTCCGTCTCCTGCGCGTACGGCAAGGCGGACACCCGCGCCGGGGCCTGGCGTGACGTCGGCACGCACGGGACGCACGTCGCCGGCACGATCGCGGCGGCCAAGAACGGCAAGGGCGTCGTCGGGGTGGCACCCGGGGTGACGATCTCGTCGGTCCGCATCGCCGAACCGGGCACCAGCCTGTTCTTCGCGGAGAACACCATCTGCGGCTTCATGTGGGCCGGTGACCACGGCTTCAAGGTCACCAACAACAGCTATTACACGGACCCCTGGCAGTTCAACTGCCCGGACAACGCCGACCAGGCCGCCATCATCGAGGGTGTCCGGCGGGCCCAGGAGTACGCCGAGCGACGGGGCTCGCTGCAGATCGCCGCCGCCGGCAACTCCAACCTCGACCTCGCGAACAAGACGGTCGACACGGAGAGCCCCAACGACTCCACGCCGGTCAGGCGCACCATCACCAACGCCTGCCTGGACATTCCCACCGAGCTGCCCGGCGTCGTGACGGTCGCCGCGATGGGCAAGGGCAACGTGAAGGCGTCGTACTCCAACTACGGCAACGGCGTCATCGACATCGCGGCACCTGGCGGTGACGGCACGTCCGGCGTCTACTCCACGCTGCCTGGCGGCAAGTACGGCAACATGAACGGTACGTCGATGGCGTCGCCGCACGTCGCCGGTGTCGCCGCGCTGATGGCGAGCGCCGACCCCGCCGCCACCCCGGCCGACATCCGGTCCCGGCTCGGTGTGCAGGCCGTGGACGTGGCCTGCCCCTCGGACAGCCGGTGCACGGGGACGACCGCCAAGAACGGTTTCTTCGGCGAGGGACAGACCGACGCCCTGAAGGCGGTCAGCGGTACGACGCCTCCCCCCGGCCCGTACTTCGAGACCACCACGGACGTCGCCATCACGGACAACGCGACCGTGGAGAGCCCCCTCACCGTCTCGGGCGTGAGCGGCAACGCGCCGGCCACGCTGAAGGTGGGCGTGAACATCGCCCACACCTACCGCGGTGACCTGATCCTCTCCCTGGTCGCACCGGACGGGACGGTGTACCCGCTGGAGGACTTCGCCGACAACGACGGTACGGACAACGTGAGCAAGACCTACACGGTCAACGCCTCCGCCGAAGTCGCGGGCGGAATCTGGAAACTGCGGGTCCGTGACATCGCCAACCAGGACACCGGGAAGATCGACGCCTGGAACCTGACCTTCTGAGCACCGTCGGCCCACGGCCGTGGGGGGGGGGGGGGGGGGGGGGGGGGGGGGGGGGGGGGGGGGGGGGGGGGGGGGGGGGGGGGGGGGGGGGGGGGGGGGGAGGGGGGGGGGGGGGG
>NZ_JBVJAH010000008.1:362631-403509 GCF_055590785.1 Streptomyces sp. NPDC041796 | reverse complement strand
CCCCCCCCCCCCCCCCCCCCCCCCCCCCCCCCCCCCCCCCCCCCCCCCCCCCCCCCCCCCCCCCCCCCCCCCCCCCCCCCCCCCCCCCCGCTGCCGTGCGCCGGGGTTCACACCCGGCGCCACACCGCCATCGCGAACGAGAACAGCCCGTACAGGGCGAGCCCCACCGCGACCGCCACGAGCAGCCACGGACCGGCCGGGGTGTCGGCGAAGGAGCGGATCGTGTCGTCGAGGCCCTTCGCCTCACTCGGCCGGTAGGTGAGCGCCGCACGCAGCACGAACCCACCCGCCACCATGAACACCAGGCCACGGGCCACTCCCCCGGCCACCCCCGTCACGTCCACGGCATTGCGGACGCGGGGGCTCATGTCGCCCAGCCGCAGGTGTTTGCGGTAGGTGCGGCGGACCGCCTGTACGACACCGACGAGGCCGGTGACCGCGATGGCGACGCCCGCCGCCGCGACGAGCCACTGCCCGGCAGGCAGTTCCAGCGCGCGTGCCGTGATGTCGTGGGACTGGCGGTCGCTCTCCCCGCCACCCCCGCTGTGGTCGCCACCGGCGAACACGAACACCGACCAGGCCACGACGGCGTAGAAGACCGTCCGGCCGCCCGCCAGCAGCCGCCGTGTCGTCTTGTGACCCCACAGTGCTTCGGTGAGCTGCCACAGCGCCATCCCCGCCAGGCCGATGCCCAGCAGCCACAGGAGCACCGACCCCAGCGGTTGCGCGGCGACCTCGGTGAGGGCGCCGCCCTTGTCGGCCTGCTCGGCGTTGTCACCGAAGGCGATCCGCAGGGCGAGCACGCCGACGAGCAGGAAGATCACGCCTCGTGCGGCGAATCCCCACCGCCCGGCGACCTCGACCGCGGTTCTGCCGCTCTTGCCCCTTGCCTTGCTTCGTACGCTCACTCGGCACCTCCCCCTCCCCGTTGCCCCGCCAAGGGGTCGGGAAACAATGGGGCGCCCCGGGGGGCGGGCCTCGTGGCACGCGAGTTGTCAGAGTGCTCGGGGTTCTTCAAGTTTTCCGTTGTTTTTCGCTGTTTCCGTTATCGCCGGCCCGCAGGCCGGTCTCCCAGGTGTCGGGCGGGTCGCCGCCCGGGGGAGAAAGGAGCCGAGAGGTGAGCCAGACAGACGAGGTACGGCTGGTCAGGGCGGCGCAGTCCGGGGACCAGCGGGCGCAGGACGAGCTGGTCTCGGCGTACCTGCCGCTCGTCTACAACATCGTCGGGCGGGCGCTGAGCGGGCACGCGGATGTGGACGACGTCGTCCAGGAGACGATGATCCGGGCGCTCGGTGGTCTGGGTTCGCTGCGGGACCCGCAGCGGTTCCGCTCGTGGCTCGTGGCGATCACCATGAACCAGATACGCGACCACCGGTTCGACCCGGCACTCGCCTCCGCCCTGCCCGAGGGGGCCGACTTCGCGGACCCCGGCGCGGACTTCGTGGACATGACGATCATGCGGCTCGGCCTCTCCGGGCAGCGGCGGGAGGTCGCCGAGGCGACCCGGTGGCTGGACGACGGTGACCGGGACCTGCTGTCGCTGTGGTGGCTGGAAGCCGCCGGTGAGCTCAGCCGCACCGAGGTGGCCGACGCCATGGAGCTGACGCCGCAGCACACCGCCGTACGCGTGCAGCGGATGAAGGCACAACTGGAAACGGCCCGGATCGTCGTGCGGGCGCTGACGGCGGTCCCGCGCTGTGTGCTGCTGGACGACGTGCTGGCCGGGTGGGACGGGCTGCCGTCCGCGCTCTGGCGCAAGCGGATCGCCCGGCACGCGCGCGGGTGCACGGTCTGCTCGGGTCACGGTGCCGGGCTGGTCCCCGCCGAGGGGCTGCTGGTGGGCCTGGGCCTGGTGCCCGTGGCCGCCGCACTGGCCGGGGGTAGTGCGGGTGACACGTTCGTCCTCGCGGGAGCCGGGAGCCCGGACGGCGGGTCCGGTACGGGTGGCCGGCGGCAGGAGCGGCAGGCCCAGGCCCGGCGCCGTCGGCAGCGCCGGGGGGCCGTGGCGGCGGCCGCACTGCTGGTGGCCGGGGGCGGGGTGGCCGGGCTGCAGTTCCTCGGGCCCGACGAGGGTGGGCGGGAGGTACGTACCCAGAACGCGGCCGAGCCGTCCCGTACGTCGCTCGTTCCCCCTTCCGCTCCGGCCCGGTCGAGCGCGAGCCCCTCGGCCTCGGCGTCACCGTCCGCCTCCGCGAGCCCGTCGCCCTCGGCGTCGACGTCCAAGAAGGCGACGCCCAAGCCCACGCCCAGCCGAACGGCGCCCAAGCCGCCCCAGGAGCCGTCCCCTTCCCGGACGCGTTCCGCCCCGCGGCCCGAGCGGCCGGAGGCTCCCTCGGGCTCGTTCGCCGAGCAGGTGACCCAGCTGGTCAACACGGAGCGGTCGAAGAACGGCTGCGGCCCGGTGAGCCAGAACGGTCTCCTGGACACGGCTGCGCGGCGCCACTCCGACGACATGGCCGCGCGCGACTACTTCGACCACACCAGCCCCGACGGCGAGGGCCCGGGCGAGCGGGTCACGGCGGCGGGCTACCAGTGGTCGACGTACGGGGAGAACATAGCCCGCGGCCAGCAGACTCCCGCCTCGGTGATGGACTCCTGGATGAACAGCCCGGGCCACCGCGCCAACATCCTCAACTGCTCGTTCAAGGAGATCGGCATCGGTATCCACGAGGGAGCGGGCGGCCCGTGGTGGACCCAGGTGTTCGGCGCGCGCGGCTGACCGGCCGGACCGGACGGGGGCCGTGCCCGGAAGGGGCGGGCCGCCGCCTGGCCGACCGGACCGGACGGGGGCCGTGCCCGGAACGGGCGGGCCGCCCCGCCGTCCGGTCCCGGAGGCCGTTCACCCGCGTGTCGTCGACGCCCGCGTACGAGGAGGAACCTTTCGCCTCTCGGCGTCGTCCTTCATGACGAGGCTGGACAGTCACAGCGTGTGCCGTATCCACGAAAGGTGAGTCGCCATGCGGGGGAACGACCTGGACAAGCTCGAGACCACCCTGGCCGACGGCCGGCGCCTGATCCTTTCGCTTCCGGAGACGGACGCGTGGTGGGCCGCCGACGGCATCAGGGCGCTGGACGCCGTCCCGGCCACGCACACGGGCCGCGGTGAGACGCCCCCGCCCCTTCCCGCACGACCGGCGCTCCCCCTCGAGGTGGCTCTTCTCGGCCTGGGCGCCTAGGGGGTGTCCGGAGGGCGTGCTCGGGCGCACCCGTGAGGGCCCCGGCCCGCCCTTCTACGTCCGACCTGCGTCGTTCCTAGAATGACCGGGTGGAAGACATCGATGCGATCGCCGCGTTGCAGGATCCGGTGCGGCGCCGCCTGTACGAGTACGTGGCGGCGCAGGGCCGTGAGGTCGGCCGCAACGAGGCCGCCGAGGCGGTCGGGGTGGCGCGCACACTCGCCGCGCACCACCTGGACAGGCTGACCGACGCGGGGCTGCTGGAGAGCGGCAGCCGCCGCCTGACGGGCCGCTCGGGGCCGGGGGCGGGCCGCCCGGCCAAGGTGTACACGCGGTCGCGGGCCGAGCGGGCGGTGTCGCTGCCCGCGCGTGACTACCGGACCGCCGCCGACCTGCTGGCCGAGGCCGCCGAGCAGGCGGGGCTGGACGCCGGGCTCTGCGCGGCGGCACGCCGCCGGGGTGAGGCCCTGCGTGGCTCGGCGGGGTCCTGCGGCAGCCTCGAAGAGGCCATGGAGCTGCTGGGTGACCGCGGCTACGAGCCGTATCTGGCGGACGTCGAGGGCGCGCACGGTGCCGAGGGGGCGTCCGGGGCGGCTCCCCGCGTCGTCCGGATGCGCAACTGCCCCTTCCATGCCGTCGCCGAACGCTTCCCACCGCTCGTGTGCGGCATGAACCTCGCGCTGCTGGAGGGGCTGCTCGGCACGGACGGTCCCGTACGTGCCCGTTTGGACGCCCGGCCGGGAGAGTGCTGCGTGGTGGTCGAACCCTCTAAGAACAACCGCCATTGACATAGAAAAGAGGGTCGTGCTGGTATGAGTCCATGACCGCACCCGTACCTGCCGCCCACCTCGCCCAACTCAACGTCGCCACGCTCCGCCATCCCCTCGACGACCCGCGCATGGCACCGTTCGTCGAGATGCTCGACCCGGTCAACGCCGCCGCCGACAGCGCGCCCGGCTTCGTGTGGCGGCTCGTCGAGGAGGGGGCGCCCGACGCCACGGGCCTGCGCCCGGCGGGCGAGGACGTCATCGTGAACCTGACGGTGTGGCAGTCCCAGGAAGCCCTCTGGGACTTCACCTACCGCAGCGGGCACCTGGAAGTGATGCGGCGCCGCCGCGACTGGTTCGGCCGGCACGTCGAGGCGCACCTCGTGCTCTGGTGGGTCCCCGCCGGTCACCTCCCGACCGTCGGCGAGGCTCTGGACCGGCTGGCGGACCTGCGGGCGCACGGGCCGTCCCCGCGCGCGTTCACCTTCGCCTCCTCCTTCACACCGGCCGAGGCCGCCGAGCACCTTGGGCCCGTACCGCCGGCCCAGCGGGGCCCGGTGCCCGGGCTCCGGCCACATCAGGCCGGGCGGTGAGCCCGGACGGCCAGGGATCCGGGCCCGCGGTGCCCGGGCGGACGGAGGTTTCCGTACGGTCGCCGACGGGCGTCAGCCTCGAGTCGTGCCGGCCGCCGACGACTCCCTCGACGTGGTGCGTGGCCTCGGGGTGGGTGACGACGTGGAGCGTGCACCCGAGTGTGGCCCCGCTGGGGGCGTCATATCCGATCGCCGTCCGCAACCATGGAAGGGACGGTTCGAGATCCTCACACGCGGTGATCCGGACGGCACCGGGTAAGGGGTGAGACATGGAGGACAACGACGCTGAGCGGCTGCAGACGGACGATCTCCTGGCGGGCCTGAGCGTGGACGCCAGCCGGCCGGAGCAGCCTGTCCTGCTGGACTCGGCCGGCGCGCCGATCCGGACGTGGCAGGAGAACTACCCGTACGACCGCAAGATCCGGCGGGCGGAGTACGAGCGGACCAAGCGCATCCTGCAGATCGAGCTGCTGAAGCTGCAGCGCTGGGTGAAGGAGACAGGAGCCCGCCTGGTGGTGATCTGCGAGGGCAGGGACGCCGCGGGGAAGGGCGGCACGATCCAGAGGTTCACCGAGCGGCTCAACCCTCGTGGTGCCCGGATCGTCGCCCTGGACAAGCCCACGGAGCGGGAGGCCGGCCAGTGGTACTTCCAGCGGTACGTCGCCCATCTGCCGGCGGCCGGCGAGATCGTCTTCTTCGACCGCTCCTGGTACAACCGGGCGGGCGTCGAGAAGGTCATGGGCTTCTGCAGCCAGGAGGAGTACGAGCTGTTCCTGCGCCAGTGCCCGCTCTTCGAGGCCATGCTCGTGCAGGACGGGATCCTGCTGGTGAAGTTCTGGTTCTCCGTGTCACGCGCCGAGCAGCGCACCCGCTTCGCGATCCGTCAGGTCGACCCGGTGCGGCAGTGGAAACTGTCACCCACCGACGTGGCGTCCCTCGACCTGTGGGACGCGTACACCACCGCGAAGGTCACCATGTTCCGCGCGACCGACACGGAGCACGCGCCGTGGACGGTGGTCAAGAGCAATGACAAGCGGCGGGGACGGCTGGAGGCGATACGCAGCCTGCTCTCACGGATCGACTACGCCAAGAAGGACGCGGAGGTCGTCGGCGAGCCCGACCCCCTGATCGTCGGTGCCGCCGACACCCTTCTCGAGCCCGGGGAGGAACCGGCCGACCTCTCACCCACCCCCCTCGCCGGTCCGCCCGCCCGTCCGGGACAGCACCCCGACGGGCCCGGCCCCACGGACGCCGGCCTCGGCTGAGCCACCGCCCCGCCCTACCGTCCGGTGCTCTGCCCGGGGTGATTCGTGCGGGGGCTCCAGCCGTCCGCCGGCGGGTTGTCGGCGGCGGAGGGCGGGAGCTTCGCGCACTCGGTGTAGCCGGTCAGGAAGAGGGACGTGGTCGAGTCGTTCCAGTCGAGGTCGAACATGTCGCCCGTCTCCGGGTCCTCGACGCGAAAGCCGTATTCGGTGAAGGTCGCGCCCTGACGGTTGCCGTCGTGGGTGAGGGTCCATCCGTCCGCGGTGAAGCGGTCGCGCAGACGCCGTTCCGTGGCCTGCGCGACGGTGGAGGGGATGTTCTCGACCGTCCAGGCCAGGCTGTACGTCACGACGTCCGGCAGCGTCTTCTCGATGCTGAAACCGCCCGCGAGGCAATGGCTTCCCGTGGTGACCCCCGCCGAGCGCACCGGTTCGTGGGGTGGCAGGGCCATGCCGTCGTAGGCCCACTGGGCCCGGTCCTCAAGGCGCTGGACGAGCACCGCCGGGTCGGCGGAGGGATGGTCCCGTTCCAACAGGGAGCAGCCCGTGGCAGCGGGGGCAGCGAGCAACAGGGCCGCCAGGAGTGCCGCGATCTTCCTCATGGGCCCACCGTAGGAAGAGCCGGGGTCGTTCGCGTGAGTACCCGTACTCAACCCCGGGCGCTCCCGTCCCGGTAGGGCGGCCCATTCCGTCCGCCCGGACAACAGTGCCTCCGCCCCGACCGCGCAGGGCCTGTCCGGCGGATCTTGCCGGACAGGCCCCGGGCCCGGGGTCGGCTCAGCGCTTGAGCGTGAAGGTGAAGTCGCCGGAGCGTTTGCCGCTCAGCCTGACGGCCGACACGAGATTCCCCTCCGTGATCAGCGTCTCGACCTCGGCCCGCGAAAGACCACAGCCTTCAGCGATCAGTCGCACCGGCCGGACAGGGATCCGGGCCGCGAAGCGGACCGAGACGTCGATCACCTCGCGGTCCAGGTGATCCGAGCCGCCTGTGTCGAGACGCCAGGCGTGCTCCCAGTCGAGGGCGATGCGATTACGGCACTGCAGGACCGGGTCCCGGAGCAGCTCGGCCGTCAGGTCAGGGTCGTTGTCGTGCAGCCGGTCCAGCAGCTCGGGCCGGACGGAACGCACGTTCATCCGCTCCAGGACCGTGAGCTTCGCGGTGTCCCCGCACGCGGTGCAGAGCACGAGGAGCCAGGCGTCGATGAGCTTGTGATGTGCGTTGACGCGGAATTTACCGCTTGCCCGGAAGCGCCCGGACCAGCACCCGTGACAGCGTCGCACGACGAGCGGAAGGCAGGTGGGCAGGACCACCCAGTTATTGAGCACAGAAGTACACCGGTTTCAGTGAGAAGTCCGCAGCAAAAAGGAGCGCGGCGCATACGCGCGACGCGCCACGAATCAGCGCTCGGGAGGTCTCACAGGGTGTACAACGGCACGTCCTTGCCCAGACGACTTGGTCGGCAGCACGGTAGTGGCGCGCAGCGGCGCCGCTCCACCGGTTTTCGAGCGCGTTGGACTGCTCAGGAGCGTCCGGCACCCGGTGACGACGACGGTCGGGCGCTGGTGCCGTGCGCCGCGTTCCGCTGACCAGCCGCCTGTCGGGGCGCCGGTGAAACCCGGCTGCCGTGGATCCCCGCCTGCGCCTCCCTCTCATAGGCTGCACCTGGACCGTGAGGGAGGCTGAAGTGGCGGAGACGACGGTGGCCGAGGTGATGGCCGAGCTGGCCGGGCTCGAAGACCCGAAGGTGCGCAAGGTCAACGAGAGACACGGTGACGATCACGGTGTGAACCTCGGCAAGCTGCGCGCGCTGGCGAAGCGGCTCAGGACACAGCAGGAACTCGCGTGCCGGCTCTGGGAGACGGGTGACACCGCGGCGAGACTGCTGGCGATCCTGATCTGCCGTCCGAAGGCCTTCGGGCGGGACGAGCTGGACGTCATGCTGCGCGAGGCGCGCACACCCAAGGTGCACGACTGGCTCGTGAACTACGTGGTGAAGAAGAGTCCGTACTCCGAAGAGCTGCGCCTGGCCTGGTCCGCGGATCCGGATCCGGTGGTCGCCGGTGCCGGCTGGGCGCTGACCACCGAACGCGTGGCGAAGAGGCCCGAGGGTCTTGACCTCGCCGGTCTGCTCGACGTGATCGAGGCGGAGATGAAGGACGCCCCGGATCGCCTGCAGTGGGCGATGAACCACTGCCTGGCTCGGATCGGGATCGAGCACGCCGGACACCGCGATCGCGCGATGGACATCGGTGAGCGGCTGGAGGTGCTCAAGGACTACCCGACTCCCCCGGGCTGCACGTCTCCGTTCGCGCCGGTGTGGATCACCGAGATGGTGCGCCGACAGCACTAGAACGGTGGCCTGAGAAGTGCCTTCTTCCGCTTCCGGGCCAAGCGTTGGGCAAGGGTTCAGCAGGGGCTGTCGAGAGGCTTATCCTCGGACCGAGGGGTCGGCGGGTGATTCCGCCCAGCCGACGACCGAGGCGCCGGCTGACCGCACGGTGCTCCACTACGTGGGAGGGAGCGGCCGTGGAGCCGGCGAGGAAAGCAGACGTGGTCCTCGACCGCGACGTGTTCATGCGCGGCCTCATCCGGGAGCTGGCGACGTCGCTGGAGTCCGTGGTCGGTCTGGAAGAAGCTTCCGGTTACATCAGTCTGGTCGGGCAGTCGGTCGGCTCCCAGATCAATGACGCGTACACCACGGCCCTCGGTGTACGGCGGCTCACCAGGGAGCAGGTCGCCGACGTCCTGGTCGATCTCAAGCAGCGCATCAAGGGCGATTTCTACATCATCTCCCAGGACGACGAGAGGATCGTCCTGGGCAGCCGCAGCTGCCCGTTCGCCGAGAAGGTACTGGGCCGGGAGTCCATGTGCATGATGACGTCGAACGTCTTCGGCACCATCGCCGCCCAGAACCTCGGTTACGCCCGTGTCGAGCTGGAGGAGACGATCGCCCGCGGCAGCTCGGGCTGCCGGGTGGTCGTCCATCTCACCCCTGAACTCGACATGGAGGACGAGCCCGGCCGCGAGTACTTCGGCGACGGACATCCGCCGGGGGCCGCCGGTGCCGCCCCGACGACCCCATCGGGGGAATGAGATGGACCTGGCGGCTTTCCGCGCCATGGCGAAGCTCCTCCCCCACGCGGTCCTGGTGTGCACCGCCTCGGGCAGGATCCTCGCCGTCAACCCCGCGACGCACCGGACGGTGGACACCCTCCGGGCCGGTGCGGACCTGCTCGATCTGGTGCTCGACGCCGAGGCGGTGTCGCAACAGCTGAAGCAGTGGCTGCGCAGTGGGTCCCCTCTCCCCGGGGTCATGACGACGCGGGACGCCGGGGGCCGTCCGGTGCGTCTGCGGTGCCACGGTGCGCGCGCCACGTGGTGGCGGGGGCCCGAGCCGGCGATCCAGCTCCACCTGTCCCGGCTCGACGTCAGCGACCGTTTCGTGGCGCTCAGCCAGCGGGTCGGCCTCATGCACCGGCAGATGGCCTACCGCCGGGCGATCGCCGAGCAGCGGGACAGGCTGCTGCGCGGCGAGACCGAGGCCCGCGCCCGGATGCAGCGTCTGTACCGGCTCACGGCCGCGCTGGCGTCGAGCGGGAATCTCGCCGAGGTGTGCGAGGCGGTGTACAAGAGCGCACCGCAGGCCCTCGACGCGGCGGATGTGACCCTGGAGCTGCACCCGCGCCGGATCGTGCCGTCTCTCGCCCCCAGCGACACGCTGCCGGTCACGACCGCTTCCTGGACGGATCTCGACCAGCTCCATGGCACGTCGCCCGCCGCTCCGCTCCCGGACACGTCGCAGCGCGTGCCGCTCGAGGCGGAAGGTGTGGTCCTGGGCAGCCTGGTGATGCATTACACCGAGGGAGCCGAGCCGGACGTCGACTACACCACGGCCATCGCCCAGCAGATCGCGCAAGCCGTGCGGCGCGCGGGGCTGTTCGAACACGAACACCGGCTGGCCGTACGGCTCCAGCGCAGTCTGCTGCCCCGCCTGCCGGAGGTCTCCGCTCTGGACATCGCCAGCGGATACGCCCCCGGTACGCACATGGTCGACGTCGGCGGTGACTGGTACGACGTCCACCTGCTCAGTGAGGACACCGTCGGCTTCACCATCGGTGACGTCGCCGGCCACGGCATCGCCGAGGCCACGGCCATGGCCCAGATCAGCACGGTGCTGCGCAGCATCTCCCGTCGGCACAGCGAGCACCTGCCGGCGGTGATGGCGGAGCTGAACGACTTCCTGGGCACGTACCACGAAGGGCTGATGGCCACCGCCTGCTACGCCACCTACCACCACCGCGACCGGACCCTGCGCTACACCCGGGCGGGGCACCCGCCGCCCCTGCTGGTCCGCGCCGACGGCTCCACCGAGTACCTGACGAGCGCGCTCGCACCGCCGCTCGGTCCGGTGCCGTTCACCCGCTACCCGCAGGCGGAGATCACCGTGCCGCCGGACTCGACGCTCGTGTTCTACACCGACGGCCTCATCGAACGCCGGGGCGAGAGCCTCGACGTCGGGCTGGAGCGCCTCGCCGGTACGGCGGCCACGACCGTCGGTCTCGACGCACAGGGCACATGTGACCTGCTCCTGCACGAGCAGCCCGATACGGACATGCCCGACGACCGGGCGCTGCTGATCGTCCGCTTTCCCGGATGACACCGGCCGGTCCCTTCATTCCTTGGGATGCATGTCGGTCGCGGCCATCGAGCCGGAGGTGAGAACCGCACAACGGGGGGAAGAAGAAGCGGCAGTGAAGGGAGGCTGCTGTGGACGGTGAAGCTCTGAGGCTCGGGGACGTGCTGGCCGAAGCGGCGGACGCTTCCCCGGTGGAGTCCGTCGACGTCGTCGCCCGGCACCTGCAGAAGCGTTTTCAAGCGGTGTGCGTCTCTTTTCTGTTCGCGGATCTGATCGGGGAGAAACTCGTCCGGCTGACCATCGCCGACGGGGTGCGGTCCGAGCGGAGCGGGGACGGGACCACGCGCCTCGGCCTGCGCGGCAGTGTGTACGAAAGGGTTCTGCTGTCACAACGCCTGCATGTGCAGCCGGACGGTGCCGGTGCCCGGCGGGTCATCGCGCCGGTCACCAACCGGGGTGACTGCATCGGCGTGCTGGAGCTGACGCTGCCGCACACGGACGAGTTGGTCCTGCGCCAGATCAGCGAGGCGGCACGGACGCTGGCGTACATCATCGTCACGGACCGGCGGTTCACGGATCTCTATCACTGCGGGCGGCGTACGACGCCGACCAGCCTGGCCGCGGAGATCCAGCACAACCTGCTGCCGTCGGCCTCGTGTTGTGAGGCGGCGCAGTTCTCCGTGGCCGGTGGCCTGGTTCCCGCCGATGACATCGGTGGTGACACCTACGACTACGCGCTGGACCGCGAAACGCTGCACCTGTCCATCACCGACGCCATGGGACACGACACCGAATCCGCCCTCCTGGCCACCCTTCTGGTCGGCGCGCTCAGGGGCGCGAGACGGGCGGGCTGCGACATCGGGGAGCAGGCGCGTCGGGCGCATCAGGCCCTGGTCGACCACGACTGCGGCATCGCCACCGGCCAGTTGTTCCGGATCGACCTGGGAAGGGGCGCTGTCCAGCTCGTCAACGCCGGTCACCCCAAGCCTCTGCGGCTGCGGAACGGGAGGGTGGAGGAGCTGGCCCTGTCCGTCAATCTGCCCTTCGGGGTGCCCTCCCCCACCGCGTACAAGGTGCAGGAGCTGGACCTGCGTCCGGGTGACCGGCTGGTCATGCTGACCGACGGGATGCAGGAGCGCGCCGCAGCCGGAGTGGACCTGCCGGCCCTGGTCCGCGACACCCGCGGCCTCCACCCGCGCGAGGCGGTCACCGCTCTGGTGGGCGCGGTGCGGACGGCGTGCCGGGACCGGCTGGCGGACGACGCCACCGTGCTGTGCCTGGACTGGTACGGCACGGACGCGGTCGGCCGGCGGGCCTCCCGGTACGCGTAGACGGTCGCGAGGGGCGTAAGCATGGCGGAATGCGCCATTCCTTCACCAGGGCACGTCCTCCCCCGCGTGCCCTTGGGTCACGGCCGCCCCTCCCCACTCCCGTAGCGCCGCACCCGGCGCATATGCGGTCGCGCGCGGGGACCGGCACGGCGCCGAAGCGGTCGCGAAAGGCGTGTGCGGTTCGAGCCGGGGAGGGGTACGGCCGTGGGAGAGGGGGCAGACGTCCCTGCCGGGCGTCACCTAGCCTCCCGCGCCATGCGCATCACACACCTCGGAAGACTGACCCTGACCGCGTTACTCGCCATCGCCGTCATGCTGGGCCTGGGCGGACCGGCGACCGCCGCCGAGCGCGCCGCCGCGGCCGACCTGACCTTCACGGTCGACCAGCAGAGCGTCACCCCGGGATCCACGGTCAACATGACCATGACGTTCACCAACACCCAGGAGACGGACATCTGGTTCGTCTACCAGTCGGTCCAGCCCACGTGGCTGACGACCCAGCGCAAGGACCTGAAGTACGCGTTCACCTCGTGCACCGCCGACGGCGTGACGTGCTCGGGGACCGGTACCACCAGCCTCGGTGTGAACTACGCCATTCCGCTCGCTCCGGGCGCCACCCGGACGGTGTCGCTCACGGTCCAGATCGCCGCCGACTCCGGCTGCAACGGGAACATCGGCTTCTACTCGTACCTCTACTACGAGTACAACGGTGGCCAGTCCACCAAGGACGGGGTCTTCACCACCCCCGAGACGCGCGTCGCCTGCGCGCCCGCAGCGACTCCCGCCCAGTCCTGAACCTCTCCCACCGGACCTCTACGGCGGCCGGCCGCGCCTCGCGCGCGACCGGCCGCCGTGCCGTTTGGCCGAAAAGCGGCCGACGGCGCAGCACCTCGCACGCTGGGACGGGCGGTGCCGCGCGCAGGGGCCGCAGTCGGCGGCCGCAAGCGATTGCTCCCGGGCCACACCAGCGTCACGCCCCACGGAGGCGAACCGGAAGGCGGGCTCCGCACACGCCTTCGAGCACCTCGCGCGACCGCCTCCACCCCGGTGGGGCACCTGCGCTTTTCCGTCATGTTCCACGTCGCGCGCACGAATCCTCCACACAGGCCGCACTATGTGACGCGTTGGAGCGGAGCGGCGACACCTCAGCGGGGTGCCCGTGACGCTGGGGGGTGGGGCGTGTCCGCCGGGGAGAGGCGGGCCGTCCCTCCGGGGAGGGACATCACCGCATGAAGCGGACCTTGCGTACGACCGCGCTCACCGTGGGCGCGCTGTTACTCGGGCTCGGGACTCCGGTGGCGCCGGCGACCGCCGCGGCGGCGGACCCGGCACCCCGCGTCGACCTGCGCGTCCTCGTCGTCTCGGACGGCGGGCCGGCCACCGCGGCGGTCGCCGCCGAACTCGACGGCGCCGGGACGCCGTACACGCTCGTCGACCTCACCCGCCCGGGCCGGCCCGTGATCGACGCGGCGTTCCTGGCCGACACGGTCGACGGCCGGCCGCGCGCGAAGTTCCAGGCGGTCGTCCTCCCCAACGACGCGCCCTTCGCGGCCGGTTCGGGCGAGATGGCCGCACTCGTCTCGTACGAGAGGACCTACGCGATCCCCCAGGTCGACGCGTACACCTACGCGCGGCCCCAGGCGGGGCTGGAGTACCCGGCGCACGGCGGCTACATGGGCTCCGTGGACGGGCTGCGCGCCGAGGTGACCGCGGCGGGCAAGGCCGGGCCGTTCGGCTACCTCGACGGCACCGTGCCGTTCGAGGACAACTCGCCCGCGGTCGGCGAGAGCTACGCGTTCCTGTCCCGGCCCGTCGCCGGTGCCGACTTCACCACCTACGTCGACGCGCCGCTGCCCGGCAGGCAGACGCGGGGCGTGCTGATCGGCGAGTACCGCCACGACGGCCGCCGTGAACTGGTGGTCACCTTCGCCTACAACCAGCACCAGCAGCAGTTCCGGCTCCTCGCCCGCGGGATCGTCGACTGGATGACCCAGCAGACCAGGCTGGGCACCTCGCGCCACTACTTCGCCGTTCACGTGGACGACGTCTTCGCCGCCGACGACCGCTGGGACACCACCTTGAACTGCACGCCCGGTGACGTGGACTGTCTGCCCGGCACCGGCACCCCGGACCCGATCCGGATGACCGCGGAGGACGTCCGGCACGCGGTCGCCTGGTCGCGCGAGCACGGCTTCACCCTCGACATGGCGTTCAACGGCGGCGGGAGCGTGGAGTACCGCGAGGAGCACGGCGGCACCGACCCGGCCGCCGACCGGCTCATCGCCGACCGCGAGGCGTTCCGCTGGATCAACCACACCTACGACCACCCGTACCTGGGCTGCGAGCAGGACGTCGGCAGCGTCCCGTGGAAGTGCGCGACCGGCCCGGACGGCTCCACGCGCTATGTGAGCCGCGCCGAGATCGACCACCAGATCGCCGGCAACCGGGAGTGGGCCGAGCGGGCCGGACTGCCGCTGCGTGCGGACGAGCTCGTCACAGGGGAGCACTCGGGGCTCCGGCTGCTCCCGCAGCAGCCGGAGGACAACCCGCACCTCGCGCCGTCGCTCACCGGCAACGGCATCGCCTGGCTCGGAGCCGACAACTCCCGCGACCCCGGCCAGCGCCGGGTCGGCTCCGCGCTCACCGTGGCCCGTCACCCGGTCAACATCTTCTACAACGCGGGCCGGGTCGCCGAGCAGGTCGACGAGTACAACTGGATCTACACCAGCCGGGCCCAGGGCGGCAGCGGCCTGTGCGAGGAACTGGCCACCACGACCTGCCTCGACGAGCCCCTCGACGCGGCGACCGGCTACACCGGGCACATCGTGCCCCTGGAGACGGGGATCGCTCTCGGCCACGTCCTCTCCGGCGATCCCCGCCCGCACTTCATCCACCAGTCCAACCTGGCGGAGGACCGCATCGGCTACCCCGTGCTCGACGGGGTCCTGAAGCGGTACGCCGCGCTCTACACGGCAGACACCCCGCTGGTGAACCTCCCGATGAGCGGCATCGGGGCCGAGTTGCGCGACCGGGCGGCATGGCAGGCCGCGGTGCGGGCCGGTGACGTCACCGCGTACCGGATCGGCGACACCGTGACCGTACGGACTCCGGAGGGACTTCCCGTCGCCGCCACCGTTCCCGCCGGGACGGTCCACGGCGACGCCGCCTTCGGGGAGCCGTACGCCGGGACCACCTCCGGGCGCGTCGAAGCCGGCGCGGACGGGACGACGTCCCTGACGCTGCCCGGCTCCCCCACCCGCCCGGACGCCGCGTCCACGGCCGCCCCGGCCCCGTACCGGCCCGCCCCGCACGCCCCCGTGCCCCCGGGTGTCACACGGCCCGTGCCGTACGGCACCGGGCGCTGACCGCCCCTCTCCCCACCCGGCCCTCGGGCACCGGCGGGCCACCGGTGCCCGCCCCGGGCCGATCCCTGCTGCCGCGGAGCACGTCCATGCACGTATCGCCCCCCGCGCCGCGCACCGGCGCGGCGCACGTCACCCTGCTCACCGAAGGCACCTACCCGCACAGTCACGGCGGGGTCAGCGTCTGGTGCGACCAGCTCGTCGGCGGCATGCCCGACATCGACTTCGAGGTGATCGCGGTGACGGGAACCGGTCGTGAACCACTCGTCTGGAAGATCCCGCCCCACGTGGCCGAGCCCGTCTCGGTACCCATGTGGGGGCCCGCCCCCGGCGGCACCCCGCCGGGCGGCCGCCGCGGGCGACGGCTCATGGCGGCGTACGAACGGTTCCTCACCGCCCTGCTCGATCCCGCCGAGGAGGACCTCTTCGGGCCGGCGCTCCACGAGCTGGCGCACGCCGCCCGCGACGGGCTGCTCAGTCCCGCGCTGCGCGCCGACCGTGCCGTGTCCGTCCTGAGCGGGGTGTGGAACCGCCCCGGCCTGACGGTCCGGGAGGCCCGCCCCTCCCTGCACGACGCCGTGACGGCGACGAACCTGCTGGAACACGCCCTGCGGCCGCTGGCCGCGCCTCCGCCGCACCGCGGGGTGGCCCACGCGGTCAGCGGCGGCATCGCCGCCCTCCCCGGGCTCGCCGCACACCAACTGCACGGCGTGCCGTTGCTGTTGACGGAACACGGGGTGTACCTGCGCGAGCGGTACCTCGGTTACCGGGGCGCTCCCTACCGCTGGTCCGTCAAGGCGGTGATGCTGGGCTTCTTCCGGCTCCTGGCCGGGGAGACCTACCGGCGCGCCGCCCTGATCACACCCGGCAACCGGTACAACCGGCTGTGGGAGGAGCAGGGCGGGGCCGACCCCGGACTGATCCGCACGGTCTACAACGGCGTCGACCCCGCCGCGTTCCCGGCCGCCGGTCCGGAACCGGAGCGGCCCACGCTCAGCTGGGCCGGCCGGGTCGACCCGATCAAGGACCTGGAAACGCTGATACGCGCCTTCGCGCTGGTGCGCGGACACCTTCCGGAGGCCGCGCTCCGGCTCTTCGGCGGTACGCCCCGGGGCGGCGAGGCGTACCGGGAACGGTGCGAGGAGCTCGCCCGGTCGCTGGGCCAGGGGGACGCCGTGACGTTCGAGGGGCGGGTGGACGACATCCGGGACGCCTACGCGGCGGGCAACCTGGTGATGCTGTCCAGCATCAGCGAGGGGTTCCCCTTCACGCTCATCGAGGCGATGTCGTGCGGACGGGCCACTGTCTCGACCGACGTGGGCGGGGTCCGCGAGGCCGTGGGGACGGCGGGGCTGGTCGTACCACCGCGTGACCCGGGGGCGATGGCCGCCGCCGCGCTGGACCTGCTGACCGACGCCCCGCGCCGGGCGGCGATGGGCGAGGCGGCCCGTCTGCGGGTGATCGAGCAGTTCACGCTCCGGCAGACCGTGGAGACCTTCCGCTCGATATACGTGGAGCTCTCCTCGGGCTCCGCCCCCGGCTCGGGCTCCCTCACCGAACGCCGGAGCGTGGCCGGATGAAGGGACCGTCCGCCCCGGAGCACGACAGCGACACCGTGTCGCTGCGGGTGGCGGGGCCCGTGGACGAGCTGGCCGCCGAACTGGCCGACCGGACGGCGCCCGCCGTACACCCCTATGAAGTCGCCGCGCTCCTGGAGTCGGAAGGGCTCACGGGTGAGCAGATCCGGGAGCGCTACGGGCATCCGGACATCTTCTCGCTGGCCGAGGAGCTCTACCGGCGGGTGCCGCGTGCCTTCCCCGAGCCTCCCCCGGCCGCCGATCCCTGGGCACCCGACCATGTCCGGTGCGCCCTGCGCGGGTTGCTGTTCGCGCTGCCCGGGCTGGCCTATCCCCTCACCGCGCCGCTGTGGCGGGGCGCCGGGGCGGTGTCCGCGCTGGTCGTCGCGGGGCTGGTGTCCTGGGCCTGGGGCCAGGCACTGAGCCACCGGACCTATGTGCGGCTCGCCACGGGCCGGCACGAGGCGGGCCTGACCCTGCGGGCCGGTGCCCCGGCCGGCGCGGTCCTCGCGGCCCTCGCCGCACTGGTACTGGCGGGACCGGGGGCGGCGGCGCTGTTCGCCGTGGGCCAGTCCGTGTACCTGGCCGCCGCGGGCGTCCTGCTGGTGCTGGGCCGCGAACGGCTGCTGGCGGTCGCGTTGTCGCCGCTCCTCGCCGGTGGCGCGCTGATGCTCTACGGGGAGCCCGGACGTGCCGTGCGGGTCGGGCTCCCGCTGCTGACCCTCGTGGCGGCGACCGGCCTGGCCGTGTACGCCGTGCGGGAGGCGCTCGGCTCGGCCGCGGTGCCGGAGGCGCCCCGGCCGGGGTACCTGTCCTCGTCGCCGTACGGGCTGTTCGGGCTGGCCGCCGGGATCCTGGTGCTGTCCACCGGCGCCCGGCACCCGTACGCCGTGGTGGCACTGACGGTGAGCATGGGGCCCGCCGAGTGGCTGCTGTACCGCTTCCGAGGGCTGTCGGTGACGGCTCTGCGGGCCTCCGCCACACCGCGCGGTTTCCGCTGGCGGACCGCCCGCACACTGGCGGTCTGCCTCTCGGCGTACGTGGTGCTGCTCGTCGCGGCGGTCGTGCCGACCGGTGCGCCGCCGGGTGAGCCGGCCGCCCTGGGCGCCGCCCTGTGGACCGCCCTGCTGCTCCAGGCGTTCGGTGTCGCCTGGCCACCGGCGGCCGTGTGCCTGGTGGCGGCTGTGGCCGTCGTGGTGGCGGCGGACACGGGTGCCCCTTCCTGGCCGTGGGTCTCCACGGCCTGTTGTTCCCTCGCCGCGCTCGTCCTCGCCGGGCTGGCCCTGCACGTGCTGGGCCGGCCCTCCGCTCACGCCTGATCCGCGCCACGGCACGTACCTCGTTCACCGCACGACATCCCACGGAACGAAAGGAAGACGACGTGACATCCGCACCGCTCGCCGCCGTCACCGGAGCCGACGGCTTCATCGGCTCGCACCTGACCGAGGCCCTGGTGGCCTCGGGGCACCGGGTCCGCGCCATGGCGCAGTACAACTCCTTCTCGTCGTACGGCTGGCTGGAGGTGCTGCCGCGCGACGTGCTCGACCAGGTGGAGATCGTCCTGGGCGACGTGCGCGACCCCGGCTCGGTGCGCGCCCTGGCCGAAGGGGCGGACGCGGTCTACCACCTGGCCGCGCTCATCGCGATCCCCTACTCCTACCGGGCGCCGCACAGCTACGTCGACACCAACGTCACGGGCACCCTCAACGTGCTGGAGGCGGTTCGGATGCTGGAGACGCCCCGGCTGGTGCACACCTCGACCAGCGAGACATACGGCACCGCCCGTACCGTCCCCATCACCGAGGACCACCCCATCAACACCCAGTCCCCCTACGCGGCGTCGAAGGCGGGCGGGGACCGGCTCGCGGACAGCTACCACGCGAGCTTCGACACCCCGGTCGTCACGCTCCGGCCCTTCAACACCTACGGGCCGAGGCAGTCGATGCGGGCCGTCATCCCCACCGTCATCGGTCAGGTCGCCTCGGGCTCGCGCACGATCACGCTCGGGGACCTGCGGCCGACACGTGACTTCACGTACGTCGCCGACACCGCCCGGGCGTTCCTGGCCGTGGGCACGGCCCCGGCGGGGCGCGTGGTGGGGCGGACCTTCAACGCCGGTACGGGCCAGGAGATCTCGGTGGGCGACCTGGTGCGCCTCATCGGCAAGGTGATGGACGCCGACCTCGACGTGCGGGAGGACGCGCAGCGCATCCGGCCCGCCGCCTCGGAGGTGATGCGGCTGGTCGCGGACGCCACCAGGCTGCGCGAGGCCACCGGCTGGGCCCCGGGCCACGACCTGGAGCGGGGCCTCGCCCGCACCGTGGGGTTCTTCCGCGATCCGGCGCACCTCGCCCGCTACAAGACGGACATCTACAACATCTGACCCACGAGCCCACGTAGAGGAGGCATCCCATGCACGTAGTGATACTCGCCGGGGGCAAGGGTGTCCGGTTGCGTCCGTACACCACGGCGCTGCCCAAGCCGTTGGTGCCGATCGGGGACCGGCACGCGATCCTGGAGATCGTGCTGCGGCAGCTCGCGTCGGCCGGCTTCACCAGTTGCACCCTGGCCATCGGCCACCTCGGGCAGATCATCCGGGCGTACGTGGGCAACGGCTCACGCTGGGGCCTGGAGGTGGACTACTCCGCCGAGGAGAGCCCGCTGGGCACGATCGGGCCGCTGCTGACGATGCGGGACCGGCTGCCCGAGACCTTCCTGGTGATGAACGGCGACGTCCTGACCGACCTCGACTACGCCGATCTGCTGCACCGTCACCGGCACGGGAGCGCGCCGCTGACGATCGCCACCTACTGCCGCAAGGTGCACATCGATTTCGGGGTGCTCACCACCGACGCGGGCAAGGTCGTGGGGTTCCGCGAGAAGCCCAGCCTGGACTGCCGGGTCTCCATGGGTGTGTACGGGTTGTCGCGCGCCACGCTGGACAACTACACCCCGGGGCTGCCGCTCGGCTTCGACGAACTGATCCTGGACCTGCTGGCCGGCCCGACTCCCCCGGCTGCGTACGAGTTCGACGGCTACTGGCTCGACATCGGGCGGCCCGACGACTACGACCGCGCCAACGCGGAGTTCACCACCCACCAGTCGCTCCTGCTGAAGGGAGCCTGAGCACCTCATGCGCATCCTCGTCCTGGGCTCCACCGGATACCTGGGGAGTCACGTCACGGAACAGCTGGGTGCGGTCGAGGGGGCGCGGCTGCTCCTCGGCGGCCGGTCCCCGGGCACGGACCTGGTGGTGGACCTCGCGACGGCCCGTACCGGTCCGCTCACCGAGGCGCTCGCCGCGCTGGCGCCGGACGTGGTGGTCAACTGCGCGGGTGCCGTCGGCGGTGACCCCGTGACGCTCGCGGAGGTCAACGCCCGGGGGCCGGCCGTGCTGTGTGCGGCCCTGCGGGACGCGGTGCCGGGGGCCAGGCTGGTCCACCTCGGCTCGGCCGCCGAGTACGGGCCCGGCCGGCCCGGCGAACCCGTCACGGAGGAGGCGCCGACCCGGCCGGTCGCCCCCTACGGGGCCACCAAACTCGCCGGCACGGTCGCCGTCACCTCCTCGGGCCTCGACGCCGTCGTCCTGCGCGTGGGCAACCCGGTCGGCCCGGGCGCTCCGGCGGCGGGGCTGCCCGGCGGTCTGGCGAGGCGTCTGGCCGGGGCGGGCGGTGGCGCCGAGGAGGTGCTGCGGCTCGGCGACCTCTCCGCGTACCGGGACTTCGTGGACGTGCGGGACGTCGCCCGTGCGGTGGTGCTCGCGGTGACCCGGCGGGGCGCGGTGCCCGCGGTGCTGAACGTCGGCGGCGGGCGGGCGGTGCGCGTGCGCGACCTGGTGCACGCGCTGGCCCGTACGGCGGGGTTCGCGGGCCGTGTCGAGGAGGCGGGCGGCGGATCGGCCCGCTCCGCGGCCGTCGCGTGGCAGTGCTCCGACGTCTCGGCGGCGCGCGAGGCCCTGGGCTGGGCGCCGCGTTTCGGGCTGGCGGACTCCGTCACGGCACTGTGGGCCTCCGTGGCGAGTGCGCCGGCCGCGCCCGGCGGGGGTGCCGTGCGGTGAGGGTGTTCGCCGCGCGCCGTACGCGGCCGTCGCTGCTGGCCGTCGTGCTGCTCCTGCTGGTCGCGGGCTGCTCCGGCGACGCCTCGCCGGGACCGCCGGCGGTGGCACGGTGGGTGCCGCGCCCGGGCACGGCCTGGGAGTGGCAGCTCGACGGGCGGGTGGATCCGCGTACCGACGTACCGGTGTACGACATCGACGGCTTCGAGAACACCGCCGAGGACGTGGCACGGCTCCACCGCGACGGCCGGCGTGTGATCTGTTACGTCAACGCCGGCGCGTGGGAGGATTTCCGCCCGGACGAGGACGACTTCCCCGCGTACGTCCGGGGGGCGCCCAACGGCTGGAGCGGGGAGCGCTGGCTGGACATCCGGCGGCTGGACGTGCTGCGGCCCCTGATGGAGCGGCGGCTCGACATGTGCCGGCGCAAGGGCTTCGACGCGGTGGAGCCGGATCTCATGGACGGGTACCTCCATGAGACCGGCTTCCCGCTTCGGGCCGCGCACCAGCTCGCGTACAACCGGATGATTGCGGACGCGGCGCACGAGCGTGGCCTGTCGGTCGGGCTGAAGAACGACCTGCCGCAGATCCCCGCCCTCGTCCGTCACTTCGACTTCGCGGTCAACGAGCAGTGTGCCGAGTTCGACGAGTGCGCGCGGCTCGCGCCCTTCGTCCGGGCGGGCAAGGCGGTCTTCCACGTCGAGTACACGCTCGCACCGGCCGATTTCTGCGCCGAGGCGCGTCGGCTGGGCCTGTCGTCCATGCGTAAACGGCCACGGCTGGACACCTGGCGTCAGGCCTGCTGACGGGGGCGGTACGGACCCGGGGCCCGTACCGCCCGTACCGTCTCAGCGGGCGGCGGCCAGCTCGGGGTGGTGCAGGCGGGCGACCTCGGGGTGTGCGCGTACCCAGCCCTTGAGCTCGTTGCGGCCGTACTCGGCGTGCAGGGGGTTGGTGTGGTCGTGGTCGATGCCCGGCGCCTGCGCCAGATAGGCGCCCGGGACGGTGTCGATGACGGCGTCGAGGCGGGGGTTGTAGAAGAAGGGCACGGAGAAGCGCTCCACCGCGCCCGGCGGGCTGACGACCCGGTGGTCGGTCGCCGTGAGGTAGCCGTTCGTCGCTATCTCCAGCAGCTCACCGAGGTTCACGACGAACGCGCCCGGCAGGGGCGGCACTTCGAGGAACGTGTCACCGGAGCGGACCTGCAGACCGCCGACGCCGTCCTGGAGCAGCAGCGTGAGGAAGCCGTAGTCCTTGTGGGCGCCCACCCCCTGCCCGCCGCCGGAGGGCGCCGATCCGGGGTACCGGATCAGCTTGGTGTGCAGGTGGGGGCGCTCGGCGAACGCCTCGTCGAAGAAGTCTCCCGGCGCGCCGATGGACACGAGCAGCTCCCGCAGCAGCCGGTGGGCCACCGCGGCCAGCCGCTCCTGCCAGGCGAGCACCACCGTACGGAGCTCCGGCAGTGCGGCGGGCCACTGGTTGGGGCCTTCCAGCCACAGGTACGCGGGGTCGTGCGGGCCGACCGTGGGCGCGGGCCGTTCGGCGCCGACGTCGAGCTGGTCGCGCCAGTCGGAGCGGCCGCCGGTGAGTTCGTGCCCGACGCGGGTGTAGCCGCGGAAGTGAGGCGAGCGCAGATTGCTGACGGCCAGCCGGTCGGCCTCCGGCAGGGCGAAGAACTCGCGGGTGACGCGCAGGATCCGGTCCGTCTCCGCAGGGGTGACGCCGTGGCCGGTCAGGTGGAGGAACCCGACGTGGTGCGCGGCGTCGTGGAGCTCCTTGTGGAACGCCGCCCGGGTCGCGGGGTCGTCGGCCAAGGAGAGATCGATGACGGGCAGGGAGCCCGGGAACGCTTGTGGCATGGACGGCATGATGGCCTTCCGTTTCCGGTGTGACGAGGCCCTGCTCCCGGAGGTGGCGGGATCGCGGGGGTACGGAGAGCCGGCGGCAGGGGTGTGCCCGGGGACCGCTCGTCCGCGACAGGACCGAGGGGGACGTGAAGGGGGGAGGGTCAGTCCTGCGGCGGACAGCTCATGGTCGTCACGCGCGCGTAGTCCACGTGTCGGCGCATCACGAGAAGAGTCACCCGGTGAGCTTAACCCGGACGGTCGCGCCCGGGCGGAGACGTTGGCCACATCGGTCGCCTCGGCGCGGGCCGGTGGCGGCGCCCGGCGCCGGGAGGCACGGGCGGACCGGTGCACGGTGATCATGCGGTTGGTGGGGGCTTGGGGCGGTCGTCCCGGTGCGCGGCAGCTCCGGGTGCGTCGCAGCCGGTGGGCCCGGGGTTCCGGCCCCCGGCGGCGTGGTCGCGCCGGGGGCCGGTGGTGCGGGCGGTGAGGAGCGGGTGGCCCCCGGCGGCGCGGTGGGCGTCCACGAGCCGGACGTCAGGGACGCAGTCCCCAGCGGCCGCGCCTGGCCGTGGCCGTCAGCTCCTCGACCGTGGCCAGTTTGACCCGGGGCCGGCCGTCGCCCCGGCCCCGGGCGAGTTCGGCGCGGTCGATCGCCGCCAGCCCACGGGCGTCGACGGATCCGCGGCCCCGGCGCCGCAGCAGCCGGCGGAACTCCTTCGCGGGGTGCGCGGGCCCGGGCAGCGCCCCGGCGATCGCGTCGGCGAGCAGCGTCCCCACCGTCTCGGCCGCGCAGGCGCGGTTGGTCCCGATGCCGCCGGAGGGGCCGCGCTTGATCCATCCGACGACGTAGGTGCCCGGCCGGCCCGGCACCCGGCCCGCCTCGTGCGGAACGGTGCCGGTGGCCTCGTCGAAGGGCAGGCCCGCGACCGGCACCCCGCGGTATCCGACCGCCCGCAGCAGCATGCCGGCCGGTATCGTCCGCTCCGCCGACCGTTCCGTGACCCGTACGGCGTGGACCGCGGCGTCGCCGAGGACCGCCACGGGCGCGGAGTGGAAGCGGAACACGATGCGGCGCCCCGGCGCCGGCGGCCGCGACCAGTCGACGCGCTCACGGGCGGCGCTCCGCAGCAGCGCGGCCTTGTCCGTCGGCCCGGCCCCGTCGATGGCCTCGCCCACGCGCGGGTCGTGGTCGTCGACGACCAGGTCCACCCCGTCGAGGTGGCCCAGGGCGCGCAGTTCGGACCCGGTGTACGCGGCGTCCTCGGGACCTCGGCGCCCGAGCAGCACGACCTCGCGCACCTGCGCCCCGCGCAGTGCCGTCAGCGCGTGGTCGGCGATGTCGGTGGCGGCCAGCGCGTCGGCGTCCGACACGAGGATCCGGGCGATGTCGAGGGCGACGTTGCCGTTCCCGACCACGACCACCCGCTCACCGGTCGGCTGGACGGCGTCCGCCGTGACGTCCGGGTGGGCGTTGTACCAGGAGACGAACGTGGTGGCGGAGAGGCTGCCGGGGAGGTGCTCCCCGGGGACGGAGAGCCGGCGGTCGGCGGAGGCGCCCACCGCGTAGACGACCGCGTGGTGGTGGGCGGCGAGCTCCTCGGCCGTGATGTCCCGGCCCACGTCGAGATCCAGGTGCATCCGCACCCGCGGGTGGGAGTGGAACCGCGCGAAGGTGTCGCCGATCTTCTTCGTCCCGGGGTGATCGGGAGCCACGCCGTACCGCACGAGGCCGCCGGCGACCGGCAAGCGGTCGATCAGGGTCACCTCGGCGTTGGTGTGCAGCAGCAGGTCCTCGGCGGCGTACATGCCGGCCGGGCCGGTGCCGACGACCGCGACCCGGATCGGGGCGAAGTCGGCCGGCAGGCTGCGCGCGAAGCGCGGCTCGCCCCAGGTGCGGAAGGTGGGTCCGTCGGCGGCCGGTGCGGGCTGTGAGTCCGCGCCCCGGTAGTACGCGGCGTTGATGTCGGCGAAGTCCCGCTGTGCGTCGGTGAGGCGGTCGGCCGGGAGGATCGCGTCGACCGGGCAGGCGTCGGCGCAGGCGCCGCAGTCGATGCAGGCCTCCGGGTCGATGTGGAGCATGTCCGTGGTGCCGAAAGCCGGTTCGTCGGGCGTGGGGTGGATGCAGTTGACGGGGCACACGGCGACGCAGGTGGCGTCGCTGCAACAGGTCTGGGTGATGGCGTAGGTCATGTCGTCGGCTCGGTCCGCTCGGTTCAGATCAAGTGGGCGCGCTTGTAGAACGCCAGGGCGGGCCTGGTGAGCAGGCCGGCGGAGGCCAGGAACTCCATGAGCCCCGCGCAGCTCGAGCGCATCAGGGCCTTGTGGTGCTCGTTGGCCCTCGCCTCGCGGACGGCGCGCTTGCGGTCGAGGCCGGCGTTCCGGTACACGTCCTTGTTCACCATGCTGGTGACGATGACGTAGGAGGCGATGGCGATGACGACGGCGTGGATCCGGCGGCGCAGCCACCCGGCCCTCGCCAGGCGCTTGCGCGTCTCGTCACGGGCGAACTTCATGTGCCGCGATTCCTCGACGACATGGATGTTGTTGATGGTGCGGACGAACGGCACCACGCGCTCGTCCCGCATCCAGTCGCGCTGCATGACGTCGAGCACCTCCTCGGCGACGAGGATGGCGGCGTACGCGGCCTCCCCGAACGCGATCGTCTTGAAGGCGCGGCCGAGTTCGACGGCGATCCGGTGCGGCCGGTAGGCCGGCGCTCCGAGCTTCTTCGCCCCGCGGGCGAACATGATGGAGTGCCGGCACTCGTCGGCGATCTCGGTCAGCGCCCACTGGACGCCGGGCTCGGTCGGGTCCTTGGCGTAGATGTCGCGCAGCACCATCTGCTGGAGGATCATCTCGAACCAGATGCCGGTACTGGCCACCGACGCGGCTTCCTGCCGCGTCAGTTCCTTGCGCTGGGCGTCGTCCATCTCGCGCCAGTAGGCCGTGCCGTAGAGGGTGCTCCACTCCGGGCTGGCGCCGTGGAAGTCCTTGTCCAGCGGCGTGTCCCAGTCGACTTCCGTTGCCGGGTCGTACGACAGGGTCGCGGCCGAGTCGAGCAGGCGGCGGGCGACGTCGTGTGCGTGGGGCCCGTTCCCCGTCTCCTGCCGAGCGGTGCTGCTTGCCATGCTGGGGCTCCTCCGATCGAGCGGCGGTTCCTTGTTAGACAAGATGTAAGCAAGCTGTCCGGTCGGACCGTACAGCAGGAGTGCCGCTCGGGCCTACCCCCGAGTAAGAATCTTCCGGCTGCCGCGTGGTGCCCGCTCCCACCCCCGATCGCCACCTGGTGGGCGACTCGGTCAGGCCGTCGTCCAGTGGTGGAGCCGATCGCCGTCACGGGTGAGCCAGGTGCCGTCGCCGAGCTCGGTGACGGCCCCGGTCACCGGCCGGGGGTAGCGCAACCGTCCGAGCGGGCGCAGCGATTCCGCCGCCAGGATCCAGTGGGTCCGTTCCAGGGGCCCTTGCCGGGGTACCCAGTCGGCCGTCACCAGGACGCGCGCCGCGTCCAGCACGTACGCGTGGTCGAAGTCGTCGTTGTCGGCGTCCCACGACAGCTCGTTCAGGTCGAGCACGGTCGTGCGGTGCGGGGCGAGGGTGTCGTGCACGGCCAGTTCACAGCGGTCGTCGTCGAGAGTCATGCCTTCGGCACGGCGGATCGTCACGAGCCGCGACGAGCCGGGGACGAATCCCGCCAGTTCATGGCGGTCCATCCCGCCGCCGAGCATCCGCAGGCCGTCGCCCGACGGTTCCGTCCAGTAGCTCGCCCAGCTGTACCAGGCCGTCCAGAAGGACGCGCCGAGTACCGCGCCGTCCTCGCGCCACTGCAGGGTGAGGGCTCCGGAGACGGCCGCCACCGGCCGGTCGGCCAGGACGTCCCCGGTGGCCGCGTCCAGCAGGAGCAGGCGGTCCCGCCCGTAGTCCCGCCGCGGTGGGCCGTCGTACACGAGGATCGCCCGTTCCCCGGCCGCCCCCGCTGGCAGCAGCGTGGGCACGGCGGCCGCGACGAACCGCCCGCACGGGCTGACCGCCGGGGCGCCCGGCGCCCGGGGCGGGCGATGGCCGCCGTGCCAGGTGTCGTGCGGAACCTCCCACCGGAGCGTTCCGTCGCCCGCCACCGCGCGCAGGGACGACGCCCCGGCGACGACGAAACCGCCGTCGGGCAGCGGTTCCGCCCGCGCCCCGGGCGGCAGCGGGCACACGCCCAGGGGGTCACGCACCCCAGCGAGGAACCTCTCCCGGTCGTGCACCTCCACACGGCCCGGCGCCCGGACGCACAGCCGTCCCCGACCGATCGCCACGACACTGCCGGGCGGCGCCTCCGTGGAGCCGAGCGGCACGACGTCGATGCGTATGTCTCCCGTCTCTCTCATGATCGAAAGCCTGACAGGAGGGTCTGGCCGACGGCCACCTCGTTTCGGCGTACGGGAAGTGGCCCATGCCGGCCGGCCGGGAATGGCCCGGGCCGTCGCGGCCCTCGCGTGGCAGCCTTCCCCGCATGAGCACCGACCAACGACACCGCACCGCCGTGGATTTCTGGTTCGACCCCGCCTGCCCGTTCGCGTGGATCACCTCCCGCTGGCTCCTGGAGGTCGAGCACCACCGCGACCTCGACGTCCGCTTCCACGTGATGAGCCTGTACCTGCACAACCTCGGCAACGAACTGCCCGACTGGTACCGGGACCTCGTCGACCGTTCCGTCGGCCCGGTGCGGGTGGCCGCCGCCGCGGCGGAACGGTACGGCGAGCCGGTGCTGCGCGACCTCTACACGGCTCTCGGCACCCGTATCCACCACGACAAGAACCAGGACTTCGACGCCGTCGTCGCCGATTCCCTGGCCGCGCTCGGCCTGCCCGCCGCTCTGGCGGCCGCGGCGCACGACCCCGCGTACGACGAGGCGGTGCGGCGCAGCCACGACGTCGGCAAGGACCCGGCGGCCGACGCCTACGTGGGCACGCCGACCATGCACGTCGACGGCGCCGTCTGGTTCGGCCCGGTCCTCAACTCCGTACCCCGCGGGGCCGAGGCGGTACGCCTCTTCGACGCGTTCCGCACCCTCGCGGGGCACACCGACTTCTTCGAGATGAAGCGCACCCGCACCGGGAGCCTCAGCTTCGGCTGAGGGACCGGCGGGGCGGGTGTCAGGGCTGTCGTCCCCGGCGGCGGGCGGCTCGCGCCGCACCGCCCCGCCGGGTGCGGTCCGGGGCGGGATGCCCTGGGTGGGCGGCCAGTCCCTTGGCCGCCGCCTGGGTGATGTTGCGGGCCATGCCGCCGAACACGATCGCGTGGAACGGCGACACGCTCCACCAGTACGCGTGCCCGAGCAGGCCTCGCGGGTGGAACAGCGCCCGCTGGCGGTACCGGGTGCTGCCGTCGCCGTCGGTCTCGGCGTACATCTCCAGCCAGGCCAGGCCGGGCAGCCGCATCTCGGCACGCAGCCGCAGCAGATGTCCCGGCTCGATCTCCTCCACCCGCCAGAAGTCGAGCGAGTCGCCCACGCGCAGCCGCTCGGCGTCCCGGCGCCCGCGCCGCAGTCCGACCCCGCCGGCGAAGCGGTCCAGCCAGCCCCGGACGGCCCAGGCCAGCGGGAAGGAGTACCAGCCGTTGTCCCCGCCGATGCCTTCGATCACCCGCCACAGCGCCTCGCGCGTCGCGTCCACCGGCAGGTGCCGCTCGTCCCGGTAGAGGCTGCCGCCCGCCCATTCGGGGTCGGTCGGCAGGGAGTCGCTCGGCGCGCCGGGCACCGCTGCCGACGACCACCGGGTCGCGACCTGCGCGTCCCGCACCCGCTGCAGGGCGAGCGCCAGCGCCTCGTCGAAGGGCAGCGGCTGCCCGGGACCGTCGGGAACGTACTGGGCGATGTCGTGCTCGTGGCAGACCACCTCGTGGCGCAGCGACTCGGTCAGCGGACGCGCGATGGACGCGGGCACCGGTGTCACGACGCCGACCCACCGGCTGGACAGGCCGGGCGTGAGGACGGGCACGGGCACGATCAGGCGACGGCGCAGCCCGGCGACGACGGCGTAACGGCGCATCATCTCCTCGTAGGTGACGACGTCGGGCCCGCCGATGTCGAACGTACGGTTCACCCCGGCGGGGATCCGGGCCGAACCGACGAGGTAACGCAGCACGTCCCGGACCCCGATGGGCTGGATCCGGGTGTGCACCCAGCTCGGGGTGACCATCACCGGCAGGCGTTCGGTCAGGTACCGCAGCATCTCGAAGGACACCGAGCCCGAGCCGATGATCACCGCCGCACGCAGCACGGCCGCGGGCACCGGAGCGTCGAGGAACGTCCGCCCCACCTCTGCGCGCGAGCGCAGGTGCGGGGACAGCTCGTGCTCCGGGACGCCCCGGGGCGTCAGCCCGCCGAGGTACACGATCCGCCGTACGCCCGCCCGGTGCGCCTGCTCGGCGAAGATCCTCGCCGCCATGCGGTCCGTCTCCTCGAAGCCGCGCCCGCTGCCGAGCGCGTGCACCAGGTAGTACGCGACGTCGACACCGCGCATCGCCCCGGCGACCGACGCGGCGTCGGTGACGTCACCCTTGAGCGCCTCGATGTCCGCCGCCCAGGGATGGTCGCGCAGTTTGGCAGGGGTACGGGCGAGGCAGCGCACCCGGTGGCCGGCGCCCAGCAGCTCCGGCACGAGCCGTCCGCCGATGTAGCCCGTGGCCCCGGTGACCAGGCAGTGCAGTCCTTCGCCGTGCCGAGTTCGGCCCGTGTCCACGCTCCGCTCCTTCACCCGTCGTCCGGCGTCGTGCCCCTCGGGCCGATCATCACCGCAATGTCCCGGCGGTGCGACCGCGCGTCCCGCGACGACGCCCTGACTTCGCCTCCCGCCTCACATACGGATGCGGGCGGCGACGGGAAGGTGGTCACTGCCGGTGGCGGGAAGCGTCCGGATGTCGACGACCGTGGCGGTACGGGCCATGACCTGGTCGATCCGCGCCAAGGGCAGCGCGGCCGGCCAGCTGAAGGCGAAGGTGGGCGGGGCGGGCCGCAGTCGTGAGGTGACGGGGGCGAGCCCCCGGTCGTCGACCGTGCTGTTGAGGTCGCCGAGCAGGATGACCGTGCCGAGCCGCTCCGCGGAGATCGCCTCGCCGAGGAGCGCGGCACTCGCGTCCCGCGGGGCTGAACCGAAGCCGGACGGGCCGAGGCGTACGGACGGCAGGTGGGCGACGTGGACGGCGGCCTCGCCGTGGGGCGTCACCGCGGTGGCGCGGAGCCCTCGGTTCCAGTCGGTGCCGAACCCTGGGGGCCTGATGTCCACCGGCCGCACGTCGAGCAGGGGGTACGCCGACCACAGGCCGACCGTGCCGTGCACCGCGTGGTACGGGTAGCGGGGCGCCAGCGCGGCCCGGTACGCGGGGAGGGCGGACGGCGTCAGTTCCTGGAGGGCGATCAGCCGGGGCCGGGCCTCCATCAGGACCCGCACGGTGCCTGCCGGGTCCCGGTTCTCGTCGCTGACGTTGTGCTGGACGACGGTGATGTCGTGCGCCGGTACGCCATCCGTCGTCAGGGCGCCCCCGAACTGGCCCAGCCACGCCCCGGCCAGCGGGAGCAGGGCCAGGAGCGCGGTGGCGGAACGCCGTATCCGCGCCAGGACGAGCAGGACCGGGATGGCCAGGCCCAGCCACGGCAGGAACGTCTCCACGAGGCTGCCCAGCCGTCCGACCTGGTTGGGCACCGCGCCGGGGAAGGCCACCAGGCAGGCGACCGCCAGGGCGACCGCGGCACGTACCCGCCCGCGGCGCCGGCCGGGCCGCCCCCGCGCGTCCCGGCCGCCCCACCCGTCACGGCGACCCCCGGAAGCCCGCACCGTCTCACCCGTTTCCGTGTCCACACCGGACGAGGACGCCGCCATGCGGCCGGGGGTTCCGCGGGCGGGCACTCAGCGGCTCTCCCGCTCCGGGGATGCCAGGAACTCCTCCAGGATTCCCGGCCGGGCCGCCATGGCGAGGGCGACCGCGTCGTTTGCCGCCACGTCCCGCAGGGGGTAGGCGTGTTCGCCCGCGGGCACGGCCGCCGTGACGGTGACCAGGCCGGAGCGTCGGGCGGACGGCGAGGAGGAGAACGTCCAGGCGGTGATCCCCGCGCGCTCCAGGACGAGGGTGTCACGGCTGAACGTACCGGCTCTGACCAGCAGGTGGGGGCCGTGCAGGGCGTGGCCGAGACTCGCGTACGCGTCCCGGGCCAGCAGCCATGTCACCGTCGCGGCGACCAGCGCGTATATCCAGGCGGCGTGCAGGAACGCGGAGGCCAGGAGGCTTCCGAGGGCGAGGAGCGCGGCCGTCACCGGCAGGACGGCGAGCAGCAGCCCGCGCACCACCCTGCGGCGCAGCGCCGCTCGGGGGTGCGGGGTCAGTGGGAGGGAGTCGAACGGGTACGGGGGCGTGCGGAGCGCACCGGCGAGGACGCGCAGGGCCTCGTGGCGCGGTGCCGGCGGGAGCAGGGCGCCGCGCGCGTGGGCCTCCTCCTTGTTCCCGAGTCCGCCCGCCACCGCGACGACGCTCGCTCCCCCGGCGGCCCGCAGCAGCAGTGGCTCGCGGAGCAGTACGCCGTGCAGCCGGCCGCGCTCGATGGCGACCGAGCGGGTCGTCAGCAATCCGCGCCGTACGGTGAGCGTGTCCGCGTCGGTCCAGGCGGCGCGGTAGCCCCACCAGTTCTCCACGTACACCGCGACGGCGCCGAGGCAGCCGAGGGCGGTCACGGCGATCAGCGCGGCGGGGACGGTGAGCCACAGGACGCTGTGGCCGAACTCGTCGAACGCCTCCCGGACGACGGGCAGCCGCCACGGCTCGACGCCGATGCCGTCGAGGATGCGGTACGCCGTCCCCACGGCGACGCCCACGCCGCCGAACACCCAGAAGGTGAGCGGCGCGTAGCGCAGCCGTCGCCAGTCGACGCGGCCGAGGACGGCCCCGTCGGCGAGGGCCCGGGGGTCGGCGCGGGCGAGCAGCGCGGCCCTCAGCCGGTGTGCCTCGCGGACCGTCACCGCGTTGAGGGTGATCGTCCCGCGTTCGCCGTCCGACGCGGTGGTGCCGGCCCGTACGACGGTGAGGCCGAGCAGGCGGTGCAGTGGCGTCGCGGTGAGGTCGACGTTGCGGACGCGGTCGAGGGGCAGGGTGCGCCGCCGGTTGCTGAACACCCCGCTGTGCAGGGTGAACGTGTCGGTGGTGAGCCGGTAGCGCGTGCGGGACCAGCGGACCAGCCCGGCGGCGGTGACGGCGGTGAACGAGAGGGCGAGGGCGGCCAGGGTGATACGGGCGCCCGCGGGGACCCTGCCCCCGGTGGCGAGCGCGGTGAGGGCGAGGGATGCGAGCGGCGGGGCGAGCCAGCCGCAGTGCACGAGCAGGGTGCGGGCGGCGGGTCGCCGCCAGGCATCGGCGCGACGGCTCACGCTCACGCGACGCCTCCCGCAACGCCCCGGTGCGCGCCTGGGGCAGGGGCGGCGGAAGCGGAGCGGGCCTGGTGGGCGGCTCGGCCGATGCGCCGTGAGAGTTCCTCGGCGTCGGCCGCCGACAGGCCCGCGATCCTGACGTCGCCCGCGGTCGACGCGGTGGTGACGGTGAGCGTCGCCAGGCCGTACCACCGCTGGATGGGGCCCCGGACCGTGTCGACGGTCTGCACCTGGCTCAGCGGGGCGATCCGGCGCCGCTGCCATATCCAGCCGTCGGCCGCGTAGACGGCGTAGGTACCGAGCTCCCAGGCGTGGGTGCGGTACCGGCTGCGCGGCATGAGGAGCAGGTAGCCGAGCGCGGGCGCCACGAGGGTGATCAGCAGGAGCGGTCCGAGCCAGGGCAGGGCGCCGGCGAAGAAGAGCGCGGAGAGCAGGCCGAGGGCGAGGGCGGTCAGCAGCATCGGTCCGCTCACGGTGGCCAGTGCCTGGACCGCCCACCAACGGCGGGCGAGCGGGTCGACCCGGTGGCGGGGCGGCCTCAGGCGAGGGGCGTCGGGAAGAGGCGGCATGGAGGAGAACCACTTTCCAAGTCAACTGTATTGGATGGCGATACGTTACAACGGTACGAGTGACTTGCGAAAGCGGCCGCCGGTGTCCCGGACCGCCGCGGAGAGAGATGGGGGTCGTGCTCGGTGCCGAAGAAGGTGGACCACGAGGCCAGACGGCTGGAGATCGCGGAGGCGCTCTGGCGCATCGCGAGCACCCGCGGCCTGGACGGGGTGAGCCTGCGCGAGGTGGCCGCGGAGGCGGACATCTCGCTGGGCAGGCTGCAGCACTACTTCCGCACCAAGGACGAGATGCTGCTGTTCGCCCTGCGCCACATCAACACCCTGGCGGACCGGCGCATCCGCGAACGCGTCGGCGCGCTCGCCACGAGCGCGGGACAGGACCCGCCACCACGGGCCGTTCTGAGGGAGTGCCTGGTGGGCATGCTGCCCCTCGACGAGAAGGGCAGGGTGGGCGCACTGGTGGGCGCGGCGTACTTCGCGCGCGCGATCCACGACGAGCGTCTGCGCGGAGAGGCGCGGGAAGGCATCCCCAGACTCGCGGAGTTCTTCGCGGACCTTCTGCGACGGGCGCGGGAGCGCGGGGAACTGGCGGCGGGGCGGGCACTCGACCCGTACACCGAGGCGATGCTGCTGATCAGCCTGGTCGACGGCCTGACGGCGTACACCCTGCTGGGGGTGCAGACGGGCGAGGAGGCGCTGGAGCGGCTGGACGCGCACCTGGAGCGGGTCTTCGCGAGCGGCGGCTGAGCCGTTCGCCGTTCCCGCCCGCCGCATGTGCGAGCGGTCCCCCGCGCGACGCCGGTGGCACCTGGTGGGGCCGGCGGCAGGTCCGGGCCGGCCCCGGCCTGGACCGCCGCCCTCCGGTGCCGCGCCGTATCGAGGCGGGGCGCTCCGATCAGCCGGGGACCGTCACGGGGCGATGGGCAGCCGGCGCTTGTGGTCGGTCAGGCGGTAGCGGCGGACGATCGTGTCGAAGGCGTGCTCGTGCACCGGCTTGCCCTCCAGGAAGTCGTCGATGTCGTCGTACGTGACCCCGAGCGCGTCCTCGTCGGCCTTGCCCGGGTCGAGGGTCTCCAGGTCGGCCGTCGGGGTCTTCCACACCAGCTCGGCGGGCGCTCCCAGCGCGTCCGCGACCGCGCGCACCCGGCGCTTGGTCAGGCCGGTGAGCGGGACCAGGTCGGCGGCGCCGTCGCCGTACTTGGTGAAGAAGCCGGAGACCGCCTCGGCGGCGTGGTCGGTGCCGACGACCAGACCGTCGTGCGCGCCGGCCACCGCGTACTGGGCGATCATGCGCTGCCGGGCCTTGATGTTGCCGTGCACGAAGTCCTGGTGGTGGGCGTCGCGGAACCGCACACCGGCCGCCAGCGAGGCCTCCAGGGCGGCGTCGCTCGCGGGCTTGATGTCGACGGTCAGCACCTGGTCGGCCCGGATGAAGGAGAGCGCGAGCTGGGCGTCGTGCTCGTCGGCCTGGACCCCGTAAGGGAGCCGCATCGCGTAGAACCGCGCCTCGTGGCCGGCCGCCCGGGCCCGCTCGACGGCGAGCTGGCACAGCCGGCCGGTGGTCGTGGAGTCGACGCCGCCGCTGATGCCGAGGACGAGGGAACGCAGACCGGTGGAGGTGAGCCGCTCGGCGAGGAAGGCCACCCGGCGTTCGATCTCCCGCTCGGCCTCGAAGGTCTCGGCGACCTCGAGCTCCCGGGCGATCTCCTGCTGCAGGGCTATGGACGCCGGCTCGCTCACTTCTGCTCCTTGTTCCGGTTCACGGTGTGCTGTCGCGCCCAGCCTACCCAGGGGCCGTCCGCCCGGATCACGGGCGGAAGCCCGCACGGCCTCAGCACACGTTCCGGTACGGGACGTCCGGGAAGTACGTCCGCCATTCGGCGCGGGTGAGGGTTCCTCCGGCGCGGCGGCACACCTCCGTGACGGCTCGTGCCGGGTCGATGTCGTACTTCTGGACGGGGACGTCCCGGCCCGCCGCGTACAGGGTGCCGCCGTCCTTGTCGAAGGCGAGGGAGAGGATGGCGTCCCCCGAGCCGGGCAGGGTGGAACCCAGGGGCTGCTGGGAGGCGACGTCCCACAGGCGGAGGGTGCCGTACGACCCCGCCGCGGCCAGGATGCTGCCGTCGGGCGAGAAGGCCACGGCCGTGGTCTGCTCGGGTTCGCCTGGCATGCCCCTGGAGAGGCCGCCGGAGAGCAGCCCCAGTGGGGTGCGCAACCGCCCGTCCCAGAGGGTGATGCTGCCTGCCGAGTCGACCACGGCCGCGCGGTCCCCGGCGGCGCTGAGGACGGTGGAGCAGGCGCAGTTCGCCAGCGCCGTACGTTCGCTGCCTTCCCCCGTGGTGCGGACGAGGAACCCCGCGTCGGTCAGAACCGTGCCCCCGTCGGGCGACATGGCGGTCAGCGCTCCGCCGTCCCCGTACGCCTCGTGGCCCTTCTCCTGGGGCAGGACGCGCAGCTTCTTCCCGTTGCCGGCGTCCCGGACCGTGATCCCGCTGTCCAAGTCCGTGGTCAGCAGCGTCCTGCCGTCCGGGCTCAGTCGGAGCCCGGTGAACGCCATGGCCTCGCCGGAGGCGGTGATGTCCGCGAGCCGCCGGTTCCGGGTGGTGTCCCACACGGTGACGCGGGTGGGCAGGTCCATGGCCTCGGACGTGCCCCAGCCGAAGGCGAGGCGCCGCCCGTCGGCGCTCAGCGACATGTGGACGGAGGAGTCGGCCGTGGCGCCGACCGCGAGTGCGGCCGGGAGGGCGGCCAGTTGCCGGCCCGTACGACCGTCGAGAACGGCCACACGGCCGGAGCGGGCGACGGCGAGGACACTGCCGTCGGCACTGTGGACGGCGTGGGTGGCGGTGCCCTGCTGCCGGCGGGGGCGGAGCGCTTCACCCACGTCGAGGCTGTGCACGGTCCGGGTGCCTTCGGTGCTCTGCGTGGTGTAGCGCAGAGCCCGTGCCCGCATGTCGATGCGCACGTCCATGGGCTGGTCGTCCGCCAAGGAGTGGCGGAAGACGGGGCCGTGGGGCCGGTCGAGGCGCCACAGGAAGATGTCGGCGGAGCCGACTCCGGCGGCGAACCTGCCGTCGGGGCTGAAGGTGAAGGCGAGGGGGGCGACCTGGGCGAGCCCGGGGAGGTCCTTGCCGTCGGACACGGCGATGCGCCGCAGGCCGTGTTCGTCCTGCAGCACGAGGGTCCGCCCGTCCGGCGTGAACTGCGGGGCGCCCTCCGCCCCGCAGGACGGCCGGCCGGTCCAGGCGGCGTCCGCGCGGCGGTCGGTGCGCAGGTCCCACAGTTGCAGGCCGTCGGGGGCGCACAGGGCCAGCAGCCGGCCGTCCGGAGAGACGTCGTTGGCGGCCGGGCCCCCATCGCCCGGCATCATCCGGACGAATTGCCGCTCGCCCCCGCGGACATCCCAGACTTCGAGGCGCTTGCCGACCTGAAAGGTCATGGAGTGCCCGCTGGAGCTGAACCCATGGACGTACGACGCCGACACACCGCCGAGCGACTCCGTGGTCCCCGTGGCCTCCGTGGTCCCTGTCTCCTCCGTGGCCTCCGTGGCCCCTGTCTCCTCCGTGGCCTCCGGGACCCCTGTTTCCTCGGTGGACTCCGTGGCCCCTGTCTCCTCCGTGGTCTCCGTGGACTCCAGGGACTCCGGTTCGGGGGTCGCC
The DNA here is from genome assembly GCF_055590785.1 of Streptomyces sp. NPDC041796. Classification (NCBI taxonomy): domain Bacteria; kingdom Bacillati; phylum Actinomycetota; class Actinomycetes; order Kitasatosporales; family Streptomycetaceae; genus Streptomyces; species Streptomyces sp. NPDC041796. The sequence continues at coordinate 367,277 of NZ_JBVJAH010000008.1, read as the reverse complement.
TCCACGGCGTCGTCGTCCACGGGGACCGGGTCGCGGGGGCCGAGAGGCGGACCGTGATAGCGCTGGGCCTTGATGTCCCACAGCCGCATGCGCGCACCGGTCTCGGGGCCCACGGCCAGGTACCTCCCGTCCGGGGAGACGTACGGCCCCAGCACGGCCGCGCCCTCGTCGAACGGTGCCCGGTAGGTGCCTGTGATCCGCTGGGTGTGCAGGTCCCACAGGGTGACCTTGTCCTGCTTCACGCTGATCAGCGTCCGGCCGTCGGAGGCCAGGGACTCGGTTTCCGCGGAACTCTCCGGCGAGGTGAACAGCGGCTGTTCGCGCTGCGTCAGGCCACCGAGCAGGGCCGAGCGGGTCTCGGGTGTCCGGCCCAGTTGCCAGGCCGCGACGCTGAGACGCAGCGCGGTCCGTGGCTCGAAGGGGCGGAGTCGGTCGGCGGCCACGGCGGCCCGGCGGGCCACGGCCGCCATGCGCTCCTCCTCACCGGCCCGGTTCTCCTGCCACGCGATCGTGCCGACGATCAGGACGAGCACCAGCAGCAGGACGGCGGAACCGACCAGGCCACGGTGGCGCCGCCGTTCGCGGCCACGGGTGGTCCGGCTCGCTTCGAGGAACTCCCGCTCCAGTGGCGTCAGGTCCCTGCCGCTGGTGTCGCCGCCGAAGCACTCCTCCGCCTCGGCCAGCCGCACCCCTCGGTACAGGGCGCCGGTGTCACGGCCCAGGTCCCGCCATGCGACGGCCGCCTGGGTGAGTCGGCGCAGCACCCGCAGCCGGTTCCGGTCGTCCTCGATCCAGGCCGTCAGCCGTGGCCAGGCGGTGATCAGTGCCTCGTGGGCGAGGTGGACGGTGGTCCCGTCCAGGGTGACCAGCCGGGCGCGGGCCAGGCGCTCCAGTACCGCGTCGACGTCCGTGGCGCGTTCGAGGCCTCCGGTGTCCAACTCGGCGCGGTCCACGGGGCGGCGGGTGTCCGCGGTGCCGTCGCCGGGGGTTATCAGCCGCAGCAGGACACGGCGCGTGAGGGTGGCCTGGTCCTCGTCGAGCTGCCCGTACAGGTCCTCCGCCGTCTGGGCGATGGCGCCCCGCACGCCGCCGGCCGCCTCGTACGCCCGGAGGGTGAGCGCTCTGCCCGAGCGCCGGCGCCACGTCTCCAGCAACGCGTGGGAGAGCAGCGGCAGGCCCCCCGGTTCCCCGGCGACCTCCTCGACCAGCCGCGCGGTCAGTGCGCGCTCCACGATCAGGCCGCGGGCGGCGGCGGGTCTGACGATGGCCTCCCGCAGTTCCTCGGGGCTCATCGGGCCCACGGGCACGCCGGCGTCCCGTAACACCTCCACCAGTCCGGGGTGTTCCAGGCACCGCCCGAAGAAGTCGGCGCGTATGCCGAGCACCACGCGCAGCCGGCTGTCCGGTTCGCGGGCGGCGAGCAGCCTGTCGATGAAGTCGGCCCGTTCGGCGGGATCCGGGCAGAGGGTGAAGACTTCCTCGAACTGGTCCACCAGTACGTGGGTGTCCCCGGGGCCGCCGGCGGGCTCCAGCTTCGCGCCGTGCGTACGTGCCGGACGTTCACCGGGTGTGAGGATGCGGAGCGCCGCCGGCATCGGTTCCGTTTCCGTCGCCTGCCGCAACCGGGGTATCAGTCCGGCCCGCAGCAGTGAGGACTTCCCGCTGCCCGACGGCCCGATGACCGCCGCGCACCGGTGTGTGCGCGTCAGTTCCAGCAGGCCGGTCACCAGCGGGTCGCGCCCGAAGAAGACCTCAGCGTCACCCGGCTCGAACCGTGTCAGCCCCCGGTACGGCGGCTCCTCGCCGTCCCCGTCGTCCTGGGGGATCGCCGCGATCTCCTCCGCCACGGCGTGCCACCGTTTCTCCCACTCGGCCGCGTCCCCGCCGCACGCCGCCACATAGGCGAGCGTCACGGCCAGCGTCGGCAGCCTCTCCCCCGCCGCGGCCTGCGACAGCGCGGGCGCGGAGTACGACGACTGCCGCGCCATCGTGCGGTAGGTCGGACCGCCCGCGGCAGCGCGCAGCGCGCGTAACTCCACCGCGAACCGCTCGACCGGTCCCGCTGCCGGGTCGAGCGGTTTCTCGCGACGCCCCATCTCCAGCCCCCCGTGGCTCTCGTACGGCACCCCGCCGTCTTCGTCACGCTAGGTCCCCGCATTGCGCCGTCCAAGGCGGCGCGCGCCGGTGCCGGATTGATTACCGGCACGGACAGGGCCTGCTTATCAACGTTCGGGCCGGTGGACTCGGTGTCGAGCGGCCCCCGCCGGGGGTGCCGCGAACGGCAGTCCGCACACAGCGGACGAGAGAGAGGAACGGTTCATGACCGAGCCCGTAGAGGTGGCGCCCGACGCCACCGAGGTACCGCCGTACCCGGTCGGCGGAGCGGGGATCTTCGACGTCGACCCGGACCAGGGCGGCGTCAGCCAGAACCCCGACGACGAGGTGACCGGAGACATCGAGGCCCTTCCGGAAGACGTGGAGTTCTGACATGGGGAACGTTCAGGGCATGCTGCGCGCGGCCCGCAAGCTGCTGGGCACCAGGGAGAACCCGCCCGGCTCCAACCGCAACCACATCACGCGCTGGTACGGGTTCACCGGCCCCTGGTGCGACATGGCGGTCAGCTACGCGGCCGCCCACTCGGACAACCTGCCCGCCGTCATGGGGAAGTTCGCGCTGACGACCGCCCACGCCCGGGCCTTCCAGAAGAAGGGCCGCTTCCACTACGGCATCGGCGGCATCCGGCCCGGCGACATCGTGTTCTTCGACTGGTCCGGCTCGCGCTCCATCAGCCGCATCGACCACGTCGGCATCGTCGAGGCCGTCCACAAGAACCGCACCATCACCACCCTGGAGGGCAACACGTCCAACGCCTTCCTCCGCCGGCGCCGCAACTCGGCCTGCATCGTGGGCTACGGCCGGCCCGCCTACAAGGGCGGCGGCGCCCCCATGCCCGGCAATGACGGCATCCTGCGCCGCGGTTCCAAGGGGCAGGCGGTCAAGACGCTGCAGAAGAACCTGAACACGGTGCAGAAGGCGAAGCTGGCCGTGGACGGCGACTTCGGTCCGGCCACCGAGAAGGCGGTGCGTGCCTTCCAGACCAAGCACGGCCTGCCGGTGGACGGGGCCTACGGGCCGAGCACGGCGGCGATGATGAAGGCGGTCCTCGCCGGCCGGAACAAGCCGATCCGGCCGATGGCCGTGGTGGCGAAGTCCGGGGCCCTGGAGGTCGACGGCCAGTTCGGCCCGGCGACCTGCGCCGCGCTGCAACGGGCGCTGAACGACCGGACGAAGGCCGGGCTCGAGGTGGACGGTGCCTTCGGGCCGCTGACCATCACGGCTCTCCAGCGGTACGTGAAGGCCAAGGCGGACGGCATCGTCGGTCCGGAGACCGTCACCGGCCTGCAGCGTCACCTCGGTTCCGCGCTGAGCGGCACGTGGGACGCCGACACGACACGGCTGCTCCAGAAGGCCCTGAACGCCGGTTCCTTCTGAGCCACGCGCCACAGCGGGGCGCGACGTAACCCGTGACAAGGGTCCGCACCGCACAACGGCACCGGGCCGGGCGTCGCACGAGGGGACGCCCGGCCTCCGGCCGGCACCGGCGGACCAGGGACAGCACAGAGAGGACGGGAGATGGACGCATCGGCGGCCGAGACCGCTTCGGGCACCTACAAGGTGGCCATCACCGAACAGAGGACGGGCCAGGTCCTCCTCTTCGACCGGACCGCCCGGTTCACCGACGCCCATGTGCGGTGGAGCTTCAGCACGGGCAACGCGCCCGGCTGGGACCACCCGTTCGAGATCCGCTTCAGGGACACCCAGCGGTACGGGGCGGTCGCCCTGATGACGTTCGGCAAGCCGGGCGAAGGCCGGGCCGGCATCGTCAACGTCACCAGCAAGAACCACCTCACCCGCGCCGACCTCATGTGGTCGGCCCGGATCACCAGTTATCCGCACAGCATCGAGCGGGTTCCCCACGCCGGGACGGTCGTGGTGGCCGGCTCCCGTGACCGGCTGCACGTCTTCGGCCCCTCCAGCAGCGACCCGGCCAGTCTCAAGGAGGTGCAGACGCTCACGTTCTCCAAGGCCCACGCGGTGCTGTGGGACGATCAGAACGAACTGCTGTGGGTCACCGGCGGCACGCTCATCCGCACGTACCGCGTCAACGGCACCCTGCGCGCGGCGCGGCTGGAGAAACACGGTCCCGACATCACCATCGCCGGGAACGGTCACGACATCCAGCCCGACTACGCCCGGCCGGGCACCCTGCTGGTCACCGACAGCCACCGCGTCTACTCGGTCGACAAAGCGACCCGAGCGGTCACCGTCGTCGCCAGGATGCCGTACGTGAAGTCCTACGTCCGGCACGCCGGCGGCCAGGCCATGTGGACGGCGGACCCCGACATCGAGGACTCCGTCTGGGGCGGTTCGACCGTCCACTTCTCGACCGGGGGCAACCGCACCCGGCAGGGCGCGCAGATCTACAAGGCCCGCCTCTACACCACCCGGTTCCACTGAACCCGCCGGGGGCCGAGCGGTTCGCGGGCGGGTGCGGGGGGGGGGGGGGGGGGGGGGGGGGGGGGGGGGGGGGGGGGGGGGGGGGGGAGCGGGCGCGGGCGGCACCGCCTTCACCGCCCCCCCACCA